>DATKDU010000466.1:0-12513 GCA_035512595.1 Pirellulaceae bacterium | reverse complement strand
CAGGTGCGCGCCATCCATGCCGGCCTCTTCCGGCGCTGCGTGGGGCAGTCCTTCCGCGAACGCCTCGCGACAAACTGACAGCAGCAGCACGCCGAGCAAGATTCGCCAGCAAATCACGGCGTCACTCCTTCTTCGCGACTTCGATCGGGAACGAACCAGGAGACGATCCAGCCCGCCAGGAACGTCGCGCTCGCGCCGATCAGGGCCAGCCAGGGGAAGGCGACCTTGAAATCGGCCGCCAGGTATTGTTGCTCGATCAACCACGGAACGCCAAATTGGACAAACGACAAAACGCCCAGCCCCACTGCGCCGCCGACCAGTGCGGCCGTTTGCCCCGCCCGCCGCGTCAACACGCCCAGGGCAAACACCCCCAGCAGCAATCCGGCCGAAAAGCCGGCAATCGTCAGGGCGTTTTTGACGACCGTTTCCCCCAGCCCCAGCGCCCAGATGCCGATCAGCGTTTGCAGGACGCCAAACACGACCGTCAAACCGCGAGTAACAAAGAACAGGTGTTCGGGGGTCGCCGGCTTTCTGCGCCACGGCACGTAGAAGTCGTTGACCAGTGCGGAGGCCGAAGAATTGAGCGAGCTGGAGAGGGTGGACATGGCCGACGCGAGAATGGCCGCCAGCATCAGGCCGACGAGCCCCGTCCCTTGCGGAAAGGCGTGGCCGATGAAGTGGGCAAACACCTTGTCCGCCTTGGCGAACTCAAACTCCGGATGCTGCGCGTAATAGGCCGACAGCTCGATGCCGATGAACAGAAACAGGGCGAATTGCACGAAGACCACCAGGCCGCTGGCCAGCACGGCCCGGCCGGCATCGGTCTGGCTGCGGGCGCTGAGATACCGCTGCACCATCATGTGGTCGGTGCCGTGCGTGCCGATCGTCAGCACCGCGCCGCCGATGAGCCCCGCCCAGAGGGTATAGGGCTCGCTGATCAGCAGCCGCAGATCGAACATGCGGAATTTGTCGTGCTCCCGCGCGTAGCGAAACAGCTCCTGCCAGCCGCCGTCGATGCTGGCCGCAATGATGAACACCGCCGCAATGCCGCCGAGCATGTAGATCACAAGCTGGATGCAGTCGTTCCACACGACCGACCGCATGCCGCCCAGAAACGTGTAGACGATTGTCACCGCTCCCATGGCGACCACGCTCCACACAAACGGCAATCCGGCCAACTCCTGGAGCACGATGGCCGCCAGAAAGAGCCGCAGCCCGTCCCCCAGGTTGCGGGTGACGAGAAACAGAAGCGATGCCGCCTGCCGGGTCATCTGCCCGAACCGCTGGTCGAGCACCTGGTAAGCGGTGAACAGCTTGCCGCGGAAGTAGAGCGGCAACAGCACGCAGACGATGATTGTCCGGCCGATGATGTAGCCGAGCGCCAGTTGCAGGAACAGGAAGCCGCTGCCGGCGGTCTGGCCGGGAATGCCGCTGGCCTCTCCCGGCACGCTGAGCACTGTGGCCGTGCTCGTTTCCGTGGCGACGATCGAGCCCAGAATGGCCCACCACGGCAGGTTCCGGTCGCCGAGCAGGTACGATTCAATATCCTTCGATTTGCCGCGGACGACGACGCCGATGAAGATCGCCGTCGCCAGGTAGACCAGCAGGACGACGAGGTCGATGAAGCCGAGTTGAAACGTCATCAGTACGGATCGGTGCGCCGCGAGCCAGGCAAGTGGCTTGCCAGTATAACTGGAATCCGGCCAGTGCGACTTCCGCGGTTGGCCCCGGCGGCTCCGGCGGCGTTGGCATGGGCGGAATCGGCGGCGGATCCGGCGGTGGCTTGGGGTGCGGCCTGGGAATGGGGTGCGTGGGCGGAATCGGCGGATCGACGATGGGTGTGAATGTGGGCATGGTGGTCACTGGTGGAGAAAGACGAGGAACGGACCGGCAGCCGATGGTGCAAAAGGCGTTCCCGGTTGGGTAGAACAAGAGAAGCAACACTAACCCGAAGCGCGAGTTTTGGTGTTGCGCTATTTTCGACTTCAAAATCACGTTTTTCCCGATGATTTTGCGAGTAGCTGCCCCCACGGCACCATTTTCGTGTGCGTCCGGGAGTGAAAAAACGCGAAATCCTCGGAGAAAACGAGCAAAAAATAGCGCAACATCAAAAAGCGCGAGCGAGGGCAGTTGGACAGGTCAATGCCATTCCCTCGCTGGCGCTTCGGGTTAGTATGGCCGGCGAGAGGCCCGCCTCACGTTGAGGGACAGGTTGAAAACCTGTCCTACTTTTTTAGCGCCCGCTGCACCGCCGTTCCCATGTCGGCCGGGCTGTCGGCGACGGTGATGCCCGCGGCCTCTAGGGCGGCGACCTTTTCGGCGGCAGTCCCTTTGCCGCCGCTGATGATCGCGCCGGCGTGACCCATGCGGCGACCGGGAGGGGCCGTGCGGCCGGCAATGAACGCGGCGACCGGCTTGGTGACGTGCGCTTTGACGTAGGCGGCGGCTTCTTCCTCCGCCGTGCCGCCGATCTCGCCGATCATCAGGATCGCTTCGGTCTGCGGGTCTTCCTGGAATCGCTTGAAGAGGTCGATGTAGTTGGTGCCGACGATTGGATCGCCCCCCAGGCCGATGCACGTGCTTTGGCCCAGCTTGAGATTGCTCGTCTGCCACACGGCTTCATAGGTCAGCGTGCCGCTGCGGCTCATGATGCCAACCTTGCCCTTCTGGTGAATATAACCCGGCATGATGCCGATCTTGCACTCGCCAGGGGTAATCACGCCGGGGCAGTTGGGACCGATCAGCACTGCGTCACTGGCGCGCACAATCTCGTACACCCGGACCATGTCGAGCACCGGCACTCCCTCGGTGATCGCGCAAATTACCTTGATGCCGGCGTCAATCGCTTCCAGGATGGCGTCCGCGGTGAATGCAGCCGGGACGAAGATCATCGAGGCGTTGGCCCCGGTCTTCTCGACCGCTTCCACGACCGTGTCAAACACCGGCAGCCCTTCGACGGTCTCGCCCCCTTTGCCGGGCGTGACGCCGCCGACCATCGCCGTCCCGTAGTCCTTGCACCCCTTGGTGTGAAACGCGCCGGCCTTGCCGGTAATGCCCTGGCAGATCACTCGCGTGTTCTTATTGACGAGTATGCTCATGGTTCGACGTTGTTTGGTTTCGTTTTCTTGTTCTCACGCTCTGCGTGGGAACTCAAGTTCTCGACGCTCTGCGTCGCGATTCAGGCAAAGGACGCGGAGCGTCCCCGCTTGCGTTCCCACGCAGAGCGTGGGGACGAGTGGTTCACGCTGCTTTCACCGCCGCCACAATCTTTTTCGCCGCGTCGGTCAGGTCGGTCGCATTGATCACCTTGATGCCGCTCTCGGCCAGGATCTTTCGCCCTTCTTCGACCTCGGTCCCTTCCAGCCGCACGACCAGCGGCACGGCAAAGCCGACCGCCTTGCTGGCGGCGACGATGGCACTGGCGATCGTCGTGCAGCGGGCAATGCCGCCGAAGATGTTGACGAGGATTCCCTTGACGGTGGCGTCGGAGAGGATGATGCGGAAGGCCTCGGTAACCTGCTGCTCGTTGGCCCCGCCGCCGACGTCGAGAAAGTTGGCCGGCTCGCCGCCGTGGAGCTTGATGATGTCCATCGTGGCCATGGCGAGGCCCGCCCCGTTGACCAGGCAGCCGATGTTGCCGTCGAGCTTGATGTACGACAGGCCGGTCTCGCTGGCCCGCACTTCCGACGGGTCCTCCTCGGCAAAGTCGCGGAGCATGGCCAGCTCCTTGTGCCGGAAGAGGGCGTTGTCGTCGAAGTTGATCTTGGCATCCAGGGCCACCAGCTCGCCGCTCTCGGTGACGACTAGCGGGTTGATCTCCGCCAGCGAGCAGTCCATCTGCACGTACAGCTTGCAGAGGGCCTTCATGAATTTTTCCGCGCTGGCGACGCTGCTCCCCTTCAGCCCCAGCCGGTAGCACAGTTTGCGGACCTGATAGCTTTGCAGTCCTGCGTGCGGATCGAAGTGCTCTTTATGGATCAGATGGGGCGTCTCGTGCGCCACTTTTTCAATCTCGACGCCGCCTTCCGTGGAGACCATCAACACCGGTTTGGCGGCGGCCCGGTCGAGGACGATGCCCAGGTACAGCTCGCGGGCGATCTGGCACCCTTCTTCGACGAAGACCTGGTTGACCGTCTGGCCGCTCTTTCCGGTCTGGATCGTGACCAGCTTCTTGCCGAGCAGGTTTTTGGCGACGGTGGCGGCCTCTTCGGCCGAGCGGACGAGTTGCACCCCGCGCTGCTGCGAGCCGACGACGGTCCCTTTGCCGCGTCCGCCGGCATGGATCTGCGCCTTCACGACCGCCAGCGGGCCGCCGAGCTCGGTGAATGCCGCGGCGGCTTCTTCGGGGGAGCGGGCCGCTTTACCGCGGAGAACCGCCACGCCGGCCTTGCGAAACAGCTCTTTCCCCTGAAATTCGTGGATTTTCATGGCCCGGGAGCAGCGAGGAAGGAAGGAACCGCGTAGGCCGCGATTATAGAAACGCCCCGCCTACCTAGACAGGGGAGTGGAGGCGAACTGGACCGGATATCGTCGGAAGATTTACCTTGTATGACTTCATCTGCGGCAATCGCCAATCGTCCACCCAGGGGGTTTTCTTGTTCTGCCGCGATGACTTTTCGTGGCGACTTCACAAGGAGCGGGAAACGCCACGCTCGCCGGACCAGAATTTGGCAGAGAAATTAGTGGCAGAAAAATGAGGCAGGAGAAATCAGTGGCAGGACATCCTGAATTGCCGCATTTTTCTGTTCCCAATTTTTCTGCCATTTGCCCCCGTCCTCGGCTGCGGTCGATTCACCCAATGCGTTGCCACGAGCGGCAAACGACCACACGGCGGAAGAGCTGAACGGGCTGATCTGGCTGATGATGAAAACAGCGCTGGAGCGAAAGTGCAGTCTCCGGCCCTCACCCAGAGGAAGAGGGAGAAGTTTTCGTCGCTTACGTCCGCCCGCCGGTCGGCACCGGCTGCTTGACGGCGGCCGGCTTGCTGGCAGGCGCGCCGGATGCCGGCGCCGTCTTCATCAGCCACAGCAGCAGCGGGGCGGCGATGAACACCGTGCTGTACGTTCCGGAGATCACGCCGATCATCATGCAGAACGCGAAGGCGTGAATTCCTTCGCCTCCCCAGATGTACAGAATGAGCACGACGATCAGCGTCAGTCCGCCGGTAAGGATCGTCCGGCTGAGGGTCACGTTGACCGCGTCGTTGATCAGTTGGGCGGAGATGAACGGGCTCTTGCCGCGCATCTCGCGAATGCGGTCGAAGATCACGATCGTGTCGTTGATCGAGTAGCCGATCAAGGTCAGCAAGCCGGCGATCACCGTCAGGCTGATCTTGAACTCCTGAATGCCCAGAAAGCCGAAGGCCGACGCCAGGTAGTAGCTGGCGCCGATGCTGGCGATCATCACCAGCGTGTCGTGCACCAGTGCCGCGATGCCCGCGATGCCCCAGCTCAGCCGCTGGAAACGGAACCAGACGTAGGCGGTAATGCCGAGCAGGCTGACCATAATGGCGGCCAGCGCCTTGAGCTGCATATCGAGGGTGACTTGTCCGGAGACGCTGCTGGTGTTCTGCCAGACGGGGCTGCCGGACATGGTGGCCTGGAGGTCGTCGAGCAGCTTCTTGGCGTTTTCCTGACCGACGTGAATCTCGGCGGTCCACGTTTCATAAGGGGTATTGTCGCCGGGGACCCAATTGGGGTTGGAGACCTGGACGAACGGCTCGTGGCCGAGGGTTTTGTTCGCGGACTGGCGGATGTGCTCGATCAGGGCGTAAGCGCTGATCCGGTTGTCGGGAAAGCGGATTTCGGCGGTCGTCTGCTCGACGGACGCGGCCGGGGAAGTGGGCTCGGCGGCTGCCGGCGGGGTGGCCGCAGGGGGAGTCGCCGGCGGGGTTGTTGAAGGCTTCGTATCTGTCTCGGACGCCTTTTCTTCAACCCCCTTCTTGTCCGTACTCTTGTCGGCGGCCGATTTGTCATCCTCCTGGGCGTTTTTCGCCTTCGCTTTCTCGTCGTCGCTAGCGGCCGGCTCGGATTTCGATTTCGTCTCAGCGCCCTCCGTTTTGGCGGCACTTTCCTCCTGGCCGCAGTCGGAGCCCTCGCTGGCCTTTTCACTGGCTGGTTCCTTGGCTGCGTCGTCCGACTTGCCCGAATTCGCGTCGGGCGATTTCAATTCCGGGGGGGCTTCGGTTTTCGGGGCAGAATCGTCTGATTCTGCGGCAGGCGCGACGCCTGCCCCACCTTCCACCGGGCCGCTGGAGACGATCTGGTACTCCATCTGATACGTCCGGAGACGATTTTCCCCGGTCCGGGGATCCTTGAGGGCCTCCTCCACGTGCCGCTCCAGGTCGCCCACCTTTTCCAGCGAGCTGTCGATCTTGTAAACCGTGTCGGGCTCCTCCCCTTCGATGGCGATCTCGTACACCTGGAAGTCGATGCTGGCCCCCGTTTTTTCGTCCTTGAGGCCTTCAAGCTGCTTCCGCATCGCGGCGCGGACCTCGACGTCGGACATCTTCTCCTTGAGCATCGGGGTGACCGACGTCCCCCCCTTGAGGTCGATGTCGAAGATGCCTGCTCCGCGCGAGACGGCGGCCACCAGTCCGAGCAGGATCAGCACCCCCGAGGCGATCGTCGCCGCCGGGAAGAGCTTCACCCAGTCGATCTGCGGCTTGGTAAGGAGCTGGATCATGGAAAACGACTTGAGCACCCGCGTCCGCTCGCCGGCGTCGAAAATCACGCGGGCGCAGAAGATGGCCGTGAACATGCTGATCGCGTTGCCGAGCATCAGCGTGATGCCGAAGCCGCGGAGCTGGTCGGTGCCGATGACGTACAGCACCATGGCGGTCAAGAACGTCGTCAGGTTGCCGTCGATGATGGCGGAAAGGGCCTTATCGAAGCCGTTGCGGATCTGCATCCGCAGGGCCGCTCCGCGGTTCATTTCCTCGCGAATCCGCTCGAAGATCAGCACGTTGGCGTCGATCGACATGCCGACGGTCAGCACCAGGCCGGCCAGGCCGGGGAGGGTGAACGGGGCCTGGATGACGATCATGACCGCCACGGTGAGGAGCAGGTTGAGCACGAGTGCGGAGGCGGCCACCGCCCCGGCGAAGCGGTAGTAGAGGATCACGAACACGAGGACCACCAGCAGCGAGATCGCCACCGACCAGCTCCCCTTGACGATCGTGTCCCAGCCGAGGATGGCGTCGATCAGGTTCTCGGCAATCGGCGTGGGAAACATGACGACCGGCATGCTCCCCGATTTGAGGAGTTCGGACATGAAGCGGACTTCCTGCTCGTCGAAGTCGCCGGTGATGCGGCCGCGGTCTGTGATCTGGCTTTGAATCACCGGCGCGGAGATCAGCTCGTTGTCGAAGACGATCGCCAGGCTGCGCTCCGGGGGCGCGAGGTTCTGGCCGGTCAGGGCCCCCATCTTGCCGACCCCCTGCGGCTTCATGGTGAACTCGATTTCCCAGCCAGACTCGGCGGTCAGCGACGGCTGGGCAAACGCCAGGTCTTCACCTTTCACGTCCACGTGCTCGCTGTCGGGGGTCCGCAGCAGGACCTCGACTTCGCGAATCCCCCGGCTGGCCAGGACGCGGGTCAAGGCATTTTCGTCCTTGGGAATCGACCGCAGCCCGCCGGCAACCTCCGACTGCTCGGCCGAAGTGAGGTTGATGATGTCCCCGGTCTGGCGGTTGCGGATCAGGTCGCTATAAGCCTGCGGATAGCGATAGGCCGAATCGGGCTTGTCGCCATCGACGCGGGCGAGCTTCGTCCACAGGCCGACCAGGTTGCCGTCTCGATCCCGCACCTCGCGGCTCATCTTGCGCTGCGGATCGCGTTCCTGCTCCCTGGCCGCGTCGATGATGTGGCCGTCTTTGGTCTCGTCGTTGGCGACGATCATGAACTGGAGCGTGCCGGTGGAAGTCACCCGCCGCTTGATGTCGTCGATCTGCACCTGGTCCACTTCCGAAACGACGATCTCGATCTGCTTGGGGCCCGACTTGCGGATCACCAGGTCCTTGACGCCGCTGGGGTTGATCCGCTGGCGGAGGACGTCCACCACGCCGTTGAGGTCGTACGTGCCGCGTGCCGCCGGATTGAGCAGCGCCGTTTCTTCTTCATTGACCTCGTAGACCAGGTTGACGCCCCCCCGGAGGTCGGCCCCCAGCTTGAACGTGCCGAACACGATGATCGCGATCGACACGCTCCAGGCCGCCAGGATCAGGCTGAACTTCCAGCCGTAATCCTTCAGCCGCAGCCACTTCGCCAGCAGATACCCCAGGGCAATGCTGAGCACGATCGCCGCCAGCGGGAGATACACCGCCGGGTGAAACCCCAGCAGCCGGAGCGAATCTTTGAACTTCGGGTCGAGAATTTGATCGACGGCCGCCAGCGGCAAGAGCGAACAGACAGACAACATGGCACTACGTTCCTTGGCCTGGACCAGTGAGTTTTCCAGCCGATGTTCGATGCGAGAATGGTTCAGCCCACCTTGCTTCCGGTCGATTCCTTGGCTTCCGCGGTCCCTTCTTCCGGCATGCCGACGCGAGAAATGGCGCTCCGCAGCAGCTTCAAGCGGGTGTTGTTGCCGTCGTCCACGCGAAGGGTCACGAAGGTCGAGCCGGGGGACGCGTTGACGACGGTGCCGCAGATGCCGCCGATGGTCACAACCTGGTCGTTCTTTTTGATGTTCGCCAGCAGCGCGTCCATTTCCTTCCGCTTGCGCCGTTCGGGGGCGATGAGCATGAAGTAGAACAGGACGCCGATGATCAAGAACGGCCAAAGCTGGAACCAGACGGAACTGGTGATCCCGCCGTCGTTTCCTTCCTGCTGCGCCAGGAGCGGAACGAGCAGATCGAGCAGATCGAGCAAAAACAGGGGATCCAAGGAATCACCCTCGAGGTGGAGGACTTGCCGGAAGGGACTGCAAACGGAAAACGGCCCGACGGCACTGAGGCGCGAACGGGCCGGCTTGGGAATTATCCCAGCGGCGCATCATAAAGTCTTGCGCCACAACGAGCAAGGGCAGGACAAGAGTCATTCGCCAACGGTATTTTCTCCACAATTGCATCCGTTCCCACACGGAGGACCGTGCAATAATAAAGAAATGGCTTTCTCCCGGCATTTCGCTGGCCTGCTGGTGACTGCGGTCGTGTTCGCGGCAGTCGAGGAGGCGGCCTGCGCCCAGGAGCCGGTCGATTTCGTGCGGGATGTGCGGCCGATCCTGGTGGACCACTGCTACCAGTGCCACGGGCCCGATGCGGCCCAGCGGAAAGCGGGGCTGCGGCTCGATCTGGCAGAAGGAGCAACGGCCGAGTTGCCGTCGGGAAAGAAAGCGGTCGTCGAGGGAAACCCGGCCGACAGTGAATTGCGGCGGCGCGTCAGCACGACCGATGGCGACGAGCGAATGCCGCCGGCGGAAGGAAAGCCGCTGACGGCGGCGCAGCAGGACATTCTCTTGCGGTGGATTGACGGGGGAGCACCCTGGCCGGCGCATTGGTCGCTGGCGCCGCCGCAGCGAGCGCCGTTGCCGCAGCTTCCCATTCAACTGCGCACGTGGCCGCGCAGTGCCGTCGATCTGTTCATCGCCCGGCGGCTGGTGGATGAGCGATTATCCCCGTCGCCGGAAGCGGAGCGCCTCACGCTGCTAAGGCGCGTGGCGCTCGATCTGACCGGCATCGGACCGTCGCCGGCTGAAATCGAGCGGCATTTGGCCGATGCTTCCCCCGATGCTTACGAGCGGGCGGTCGATCGGCTGCTGGCTTCGCCGCGTTTTGGCGAGCGGATGGCCAGCGACTGGCTCGACGCAGCCCGCTACGGCGACACGCACGGCTACCACAGCGACAGCCAGCGCGATATGTGGCGCTGGCGGCAGTGGGTAATCGACGCCCTGAACGCGAATATGCCGTTCGATCGATTCACCACCTGGCAACTGGGCGGCGACCTGTTGCCCAATGCGACGCTCGAGCAGCGGATCGCGACCGGCTTCAACCGCAACCACATGCTCAACGATGAGGACGGAGCGATTCCTGAGGAGTATCTGTGCGAATATGTCAGCGACCGGGTCACGACGACCGCCACCGTCTGGCTGGGGCTGACCGTCGGCTGCGCCCGCTGCCACGATCACAAGTACGATCCGCTGCCGCAGCGGGATTTTTATCGGCTGTACGCGTTCTTCAACAACGTGCCGGAAAACGGGCTCGGCGGCCGCAGCGGCAATGCGCCGCCGCTGGTCGTCGCGCCGACGCGGCTGGTGCAAGAGGAGCTGGATCAACTGGCGGCCGTTTCCGCGAGGCTCATCGAAGGACTGGCCCGCCGCCAGCAAGACGCCGCACAGGACCAGGCTGAATGGGAAGCCGGCGCTTTGGCAGCCGGGGCGCTCAATCGACCGCCGCAAGACGCGGCCGTCCATCTGCCGCTCGACGGCGTGCCCCAGGAACCTTCGGGCATCGTGCTCAAGGGAAAGAACCCGTCGTTCGTGGGGGGCAAGTTCGGCCAAGCGCTGCTCGGCGACGGGGAGACGTGCGTGGAATTGCCGCGAGGCGTGCTGCGCCCGGGAGGCGAGATCGACCGGAGCGATCCGCTGACCCTGTCGCTGTGGGTGTTTCCCACGACCAGCGACCGGACAGCGCTCATTTCGTCGGTCGATGAGACGCTGGCCGGACGCGGCTTTGAACTGGCGCGGGTCGAGGAACGGCTCGTCTTCCGGCTGACGCACACCCCCGAGCGCGACGAGCTTTTGCTGCGGACGAAGGAAAAACTGCCGGTCCGCAAATGGCGGCACGTGGCGGTCAGCTACGACGGCAGCGGCAAAGCGGCCGGCGTTGGCATATTCGTCGATGGCCAAAGTCAGCCGCTGGAAGTGGTGCATGACACGCTCTGGGGCCACATCGCCACCGACCAGCCGCTGCGCATCGGCCGCGGGGACAGCGAGACCTTCTTTCGCGGGATGCTCGACGAGGTGCAGCTCTTCTCGCGGGCTTTATCCCCCGCTGAAGTTGCTCTTTTGGCCGGCGGCAATCCGATCGCAGAGCTGCTGCGAATTCCCGCCGACGAAAGGACGGCCGAGCAGCGCGCGGCCGTGCGGCAATACTACTTGGAAAACCACGATGAAGCGTATCGGCGTCTGGCGGATGATTTGACCCTGGCCCGCCGGCGGGAAAAGGAGCTGCGGCAAAGTGCGCCGACCGTGATGGTGATGCAGGAAATGCCGCTGCCGCGCGACACGTTCGTCCTCTCGCGCGGCCGGTACGATCAGCCGGGGGAGAAGGTGACCGCCGGCACTCCGCAGATTCTGCCGCCGCTGGCGAGCGACTTGCCCCGCAACCGGCTGGGCTTAGCGCAGTGGCTCGTCAATCCCGATCATCCGCTGACCGCGCGGGTCACGGTCAACCGCTACTGGCAATCGCTGTTCGGCACGGGGCTGGTGAAGGCGGCCGACGATTTTGGCGTGCGGGGCCAGATGCCGAGTCATCCGGATTTGTTGGATTGGCTGGCGGTGGAGTTTCAGGGTTCAGGGTTCAGGGTTCAGGGTTCAGGGCAGAGGGGACAGGAGACAGGGAACAGGGGACAGGATGCCGACAATCCGCAATCTGCAATCTGCAATCTGCAATTGGCGGCCTGGGACACCAAGCGAATCTTGCGGCAGATGGTGACTTCGGCGACGTATCGCCAATCGTCGCGCGTGACGCCGGAACTTCTGGCCCGCGATCCGTCCAACCGCCTGCTGGCCCGCGGGCCGCGGCTGCGGCTGTGCGCGGAAGCGATTCGCGATGGTGCGCTAGCCGCGGCGGGACTGCTCGACGAGCGGATCGGCGGCCCGAGCGTGCGGCCGTATCAGCCGGCCGACCTGTGGAAGGAGCTGGCCTACAACCCGCTGGAGTACACGGCCCAGACGTATGTGCCGAGCAGGGGGGCCGATCTCTATCGCCGCAGCCTGTACACCTTCTGGAAGCGGACGGTGCCGCCGCCGGCGATGGCGATCTTCGATGCCACCGACCGCGAGGTCTGCACCGTCGGCCGCGGGCGAACGAGTACGCCGCTGCAAGCGCTGGTGCTGCTCAACGATGCAACCTACGTCGAAGCGGCCCGGCAGATTGCCCAGCGCGTGATGCGCGACGCACGCGACAATGAGGCGCGGCTGAAGCGGCTGTTCCTGCTCGTTCTGTCGCGGCCACCGCGCCCCGAAGAAGCCGCCGTGCTGCTGGCTCAGTGGTCCGCAGAACGGCAATCGTTCCGCAGCGATCCAGCCGCCGCCAAAGAACTCCTGGCGGTTGGCCAGTCCGCCGTCGATCCAGCCCTGAATGCCGCGGAGTTGGCCGCCTGGACGACGCTGGCCAGCGTCCTCTTGAACCTGGACGAGGCGGTGACGAATCACTAGCCCGCATTTCTCACCGCCCCGGTCATGATGAGTGGATTTGGGCCGACTGACAGTTTCGCAGGGGCGAGATAGTCCAACGGCGGGCTGTGGCGCGGGGGGTGGGCGGAGGTGGAGGCCAGTTTTTGACCTGCGGCG
>DATKDU010000465.1:0-44693 GCA_035512595.1 Pirellulaceae bacterium | reverse complement strand
ATCCGAGTCGCGCCAGCCATCGCCCTGGGAATTGCCGGGCTGACGGTCCTGATCGTCTCGCTGGCGGTGACCAACTACGGGTATGCCGCCTGGCGACCCTGGAGAGCCTCGTTGGTGTGGCAGGGCTGGGTGAATACGGCCCAGGGAACCAGCGCTGCCCTGGCGATTCTCTCCGGTGCCTGGATCATCTGGGGGACGGGGCGATTGACCACGCGGCTGGCCGTATCCGCGGCCTGGATGACGCTCGTTCTTCTCCTGTGGCAAGTCATGTTCCGCCTGCCGCGCGTCCCTTGGCTCAGATACGAGCAGTTTCTCGCGGCGAGCATCTGGTTGGCGGCCATTGGGCTGGTCGCGGCCGCCTGGCGGTTTGGCATTCGCGTTGTCGATCCAGCCGGACAGGTCCTGGCGACCGATCCCCGCTCGCGGCAGATGTCGCTGCTGGGGCTCCTGTCGCTGATGACCGGCGTCGCCGTCATGCTTGCTGGGGTGCGCCTCATCCTCCCGCGAGAATTTTCCACCTGGAGCATCACCGGCGACGACATCTTTGGCCTGCTGGCGCAGGTCAGCGGCACCCTGCTCGTGGCCAGCACCGTGATCACCTGTTTTCACGTCCCGCGTCCTGTATGGCTGAATCTCGCCTTGGCCAGCGGCTTTATCCTGATGATTGCGGTCCTGCACTTGATCGCCTACGGCCAATCGTATCGCTTGAACTTGCTGCCGCCCGACACGCATTTGCAGGTCAAGGTCGTGTACTACGCCGTGCTGGCGGCCTGGCTGCTGGCCGCCGTAGGAATCATGCACCTCTGCGGATTGCGCCTGCGGCGCTGCGCCCCCTGGGGACGAGTGATGCCGCTGCCGGCGGCATCGTGACTTCCTGGGAGTAAGACATCGACTTCTGTCGCGGATTCCCGCAAGTTCGCGTCGCCTCCCCACTGCCGGCCGAAACTCTTCCGCTCCTCCGGGGTCTAAGGAGAAGGAGGAGTTGAGGCCCGCATGAGACCGCCGCTAGCGACAACCAAATTGCATTTTCTGCCGGCCATTATTCTGTTGGCGGCTGCCGCGTGCATCTTCGATCGGGCCACTGCCTCCCTCGATCGCGAGGGATTCCTGGTTGCCGGTTATGAAACGATGACGTTCGGCCTGTTTGCCGCTCGCGGCACAGGAATGGCACTATCCGTCTTTGCAGCGGGCTGGATCATCTGGGGTGCAGGGAGGCTGGTGGCGCGAGTCGCGGTCTCGCTGGCCGTGCTGGTGACCGTCTTGACGCTCTGGCACCGCCTCTTTGTCCCGGAGCTTCCTTGGAACGTGGTTAGCCAGCACGCCTCGTCGGTCATTACCTGGCTGGGGGCCCTGGCGCTTTTCGCCTGCGGAAGAAACCTGGGCCTGCGGATGGTCAGCGATTCCATTCCCGTTGGGCGGGACCTCGCGCGGTGGCAGGTCTCGATTTTGGACTTGCTCGCCATGATGAGTGCCGCCGCCATTCTCCTGGCGGTGACCAGAGGGTATGTGCCGCGAGATTTTTCCCAGTGGCGGCTCTCGGAAGATGAAGTGTTGTTGATTGGTTTGCACTCCGCGGCGAACCTGCTGATCGTCGCCACCGTCCTGACCTGCTGCCAGCAGCCGCACGCCTGGTGGCTGAACGTGCTGATGGCCGGCGGGTTGTCGGCCGCCATCGCCGGAATGCACATCGCGGCTCTTTCCCGCTGCCAGGAACTGCCGCTGTGGCCCATCGATGCGGCCCTGGTGGCCCGCGGCATTCACCATGCGGTGCATTTCGCCTGGCTGCTGGGCGGGTTAGCGGCGCTGCACGTGGCGGGATTTCGCTTGCGGCGGATGGACGAGCCCGCCGAATCGTCGCCGCTCGCAGTGCAGCCTGTCGCAGGATGAACCGACGCCATACCTTCAGGAGGCCGCTTTGGCGGCCCACGCCTCCAAGAGCAGGAACTGGCGGCCGAAGTCGTTCTCGCTGACTCCCAACGGGCTCTTGAAGAAGCTGGCCAGGAAGGTGAGCAGCCCCGTCTCGCCGCGGCGGCGGGCCAGCTCGGTGAACCGCACCAGGTCGATGACCAGCGGCGCGGCCAAGAGCGAGTCGCACCCCTGCCAGGTGAACTGGAGGGTCATCGGCGTTCCCAGAAAGCCGCGGAAGTGGATATGGTCCCAGGCGGTCTTCCAGTCGCCGAGGCTGTCGATGTTCTCGATCGTGACCAGCGTCTGCGGCGAGTAGCCGAGAATCTGGTGCAAGAGGCGATCCTTGCTCCTGACCTTGGTCTGCTTGTTGCGCGGATCGTCGAGGACCTTGGCGTCCATGTTGCCGAAGATGTTGTGCCCGACCCAGCTCATCACCTCCAGGTGGCGGGCGGCAAACATGGGGGCCAGCACGCTCTTGAGGAGCGTCTCCCCCGTCTTGCCGTCGTGCCCCATGTGGCAAGTCGCCCGATCGATCGCCAGTTCGCGAATGGCCAGCGGAGCGCTCCCCAGCGACGGCGTGAAGTTGACGTACGGATGCGCAAGTTCCAGGGCCGCAATCGCGTACAGCGAGCTGGCGGCGAGGCTGCACTTGCGGGGCTTGTCGAGCAGCTTGGCCAGCTCGCTCCACTTTGCCGGAAGCGAAACCTCGTCAACGGGCGGCTCGGTGGAGGCCAGATTGACCACGAGCACCTCGTCCAGCTCGTGACGTTTGCGAAACTCCTTGAGGTCCGCCTGCACCCGCTCGATGGCGGCTCTCGGCGCTTCCCCCTTGTTCTCGGAGCGCACCTCCTGGGCGGCGAATTTTTCGATCGCCGGGCCGACGTTCCACAGCGTCCCTGCGCGGATGTTCTTGTCGATCCTGTCAAGCTCGGGCTTGACCTTGGCGACCAGCTCGCCGCTGAGGGCTTGGTTGTTGGCCACCAGCTTTAGCGCTGCCTCAAAGAGCGTAGTCTCGCGAATCTCGTGGCCGCCGATAGTAAAGTCGCCGAATGAGGCCAGATCGAGACCGGCAAACTGCGGCAGTTGCGAGACGAGCCCCTGATTCTCCGCCAGCCCTTTCTTGAGTGCCGACAGGCCAACGCAGACGGTGGCAGCGACCCCTCCCCGAGCGCCAAGGATCCACAGGCCGAGTTTTCGCCGGGGCATGTTGCGTGCTTGAAAAGTAGAGCCGTCGGCAGCGGAGCGGTTTCGCCCCCAGGCGGGATGGAGCGGGGCGTGCGGCGGGGCCTGTGAGCGCGTGAACTGTCTGGCTAGGATAATTGTCCTTGCCCGAAGTGTCCAGCGACCTCCGTAGGACAGGTTTTCAACCTGTCCAGTCTTATCACTGGACAGGTTGAAAACCTGTCCTACCTTACGCATGTTCGACTCCCTTTCGCTCGCTCCCCCCGACCCGATCCTCGGTTTGGGAGAGGCGTTCAAGATCGATCCCCGCCCCGGCAAGATCAACCTCAGCGTCGGCGTCTACAAGGACGAGCAGGGGAACACTCCCATCCTGGCCTGCGTGAAGGAAGCCGAGCGGCGGCTCCTCGAAAAGGAAAGGAGCAAGGGCTACCTGTCGATCGAAGGGCTGGCCGAATACGACGCCCGCGTGCAAGAGCTGCTCTTCGGCGCAGAGCACGAAATCGTCACTTCCGGCCGTGCTGTCACCGCCCAAACGCCTGGCGGCACCGGCTCCCTCCGCGTCGCCGCCGATTTTTTGCGGAAGCATTTTCCGGCGGCAACCGTCTGGATGAGCAAGCCGACTTGGGCCAATCACCCGGCCATCTTACAGGCCGCCGGATTGGCAATCGATACCTATCCCTATCTGGATACCGCCGGCACCGGGCTCGACTTCGCCGCCATGCACTCAGCACTCGCCCAGATCCCCACCGGCCACGTCCTGCTCCTGCACGGCTGCTGCCACAACCCCACCGGCATTGACCCCACCCCCGACCAGTGGCGGCAGATCGCTGCCGTCTGTGCCGAGCGGAAGATCTTCCCCCTGGTGGATTTTGCCTACCAG
This sequence comes from Pirellulaceae bacterium, assembly GCA_035512595.1. GTDB lineage: Bacteria > Planctomycetota > Planctomycetia > Pirellulales > Pirellulaceae > DATKDU01. The sequence continues at coordinate 40,723 of DATKDU010000465.1, read as the reverse complement.
GGTTTCGGCGACGGCCTGGTGGAAGATGCCGCGGGGCTGGCGGAGCTGGCCAAGGCCAACCGCGAGCTAATGGTGTGCAGCTCGTACTCCAAAAACTTTGGCCTGTACAGCGAGCGGGTGGGGGCCCTCTCGGTCGTTGCTAACGATCCGGCCGCTGCCCAGCGGGCCCTGTCTCAGGTGCGGATTAGCATTCGCACCAACTATTCCAACCCGCCCCAGCACGGCGGGGCCATTGTCGCCACGGTCCTTGGCGATGGTGAGCTTAGGCAACAGTGGGAGGCGGATGTTGCGGCGATGCGCAAGCGCATCCACCAGATGCGGACCCTGTTCGTCGAGACCATGCGGGCCAAGGCCCCCCGGCACGATTTTTCGTTCATTCAGCGGCAAAAAGGGATGTTTTCCTTCTCCGGCCTGACGAACGTGCAGGTGGACGAGCTGCGGGTGAAACATGCGGTGTATGTCGTCGGCAATGGCGGGCGGATGAACGTCGCCGGGATGACGGCCGGCAACATGCCGCACCTGACGGGCGCGATTGCCGCGGTGCTGTCATAAGTTGGGGCGCGCCGTGTGCCGACGGGATTTGTCGCGGAAAGTTGCCGCGGCCGTTTTTGGCGGGGGACCGACCCCTTAAACTCGGCCGCGCTGGTCCTCCATTGGTTCGGCGGCTGGCCGTTGCCTATACTGGCAGTAGCCCGCCAACCAGATTCTACCCTATCCCTTGCGAGATTCTCTGATGTGCCGATCTGTCATGTTTGCACTGGTGATGGCCCTCGCTGGTTCGCTCGCCGTCGCCCAGGATTACAAAGTTGAAAAGCTCGAAAGCGGGCCGCCGGCCGACAAGCTTTCTCCCGAAATAGCCAAGCTGATCGGTGATTCCGGCTGCAAAATCCTCCGCGGCGAAACGCGAACGCTGTGCGAGATTTGGACCGTGAAAGAGCTGGACGTCAGCAAGGGGAAGACCAACGACATGGTCCTCTATCCGCTCGAGCCGGGGCAGCTCATCGGCGTCATCCGCCTTCCCCGCAAAGCAACCGATTTTCGCAACCAGGAAGTGACCTCCGGCGTTTACACCCTCCGTTATGGCCAGCAGCCGGTGGATGGAGCACACGTCGGCACGTTTCCGACGCGCGATTTCGTCTTGCTGCTTCCTGCGGAAGAGGACAAGTCCCCTGCCACGATCGGCGATTACAAGACGCTGACCAAGGCGAGTGCCGCGTCCGCGGGAACGACTCACCCGGCGATCTATCCGCTCCTCAAGCCGAGCGAAGGAGAGACCCCCTCCATTCGCCACGACGAGGAAAAGGACTGGTGGATCGTCCGCTTTGGCAGCGGCAAGCAGGCGTTTGACATGGTGATCGTAGGACATGCCGAGGAGTGATCTTGCATGGCCTCCCGGATCGCGCTGCTGACGCTCCTCGTGCTGGCGACGGCAATCGCCGGGCATGCCGACGACACGCCGGCATTCAAGACGGAGACGATTCAAGGCCGCGTCGTTTACCTGGCCGAGGCGCTTCAGCGGAAGTTCGGCGTGGAGTCATCGGACGATGCCCAGGAGCGGATCCTGGCGCTGGAGACCAAGGATGGGACGCTGGTGCCGCTGGTCGAAGACAGCCGTGGCCGGGCCTTTCGCGTCGATAAGCGGCTGCGCGGCATGGACCTGGAGCTGACGGTCCGCCGCTACGAAGGCTCGCCGGCCGTGCAGGTGATTCGCGTCTGCGAGCTGGCCAAGGACGGCAAGTACGAAGTCGATTACTGGTGCGACATCTGCTCGATCGTCATGTTCGAGCTGAAAGAATGCGAGTGCTGCCAGGAGCCCAACGTGCTGCGGCGGAGCAAGGTTGACAAGTGACGAGCACTACTTGATCACCACGATCGACCCTTCGGTCAGGATCCCGTACAGATCCTCGGCATCCTTGGGACTGAGGCCGATGCAGCCTCGCGGCCGGCCCGCGGGGGCAATCAGCGGACTGCCGTGAATTCGCACGTGCGAATTCAAGTTCAAGCTGAATGCGCCGTACGGATTGGCCGGATCGTTGCCGGCGACCGTGCGGCCGTCGCTGCCAACGTAAGTCGGCATGTGCTGCTTCTGCTGCACCTGGTACTGCCCCGGCACGACGGGCTCGTCGCCGAGAGCCATTGGGAAGCGGCCGGCATACAGTTCGTTCAGGAAGACTGTGATTTCGCCGCGGGCCAGGCTGACTTCCGCGCGGAAAGGTCCTGGAACGACCTTGAGCACTGTCCCGGCGAGCAGCACCTCGGGATTATTGACCGCCGAGGCGTTGATGTTTTGCAGAAGGTGGGCGGTGACTCCGCACTTGCGGGCAACGTCGATCATCCGCTCGTTCGAACCGCGGACCTTGTACGGCTGCGCCAGCAGGTGCTCGCGCGAATAGATCACTTTCGCCGCCAGCGCATCGAGCCAGGCTACCAATTCCCCATGTTGCTGCGGCGTCAGATCGCTCTGGCCATAGTGCGGCGAGAGCGTCGCCAGGGCGGCGCGGAATTCCCCTTCGTCAATTTGCCGGCGGGCCGTATCGAAATCGCGGCGGAAATTGTGCTGGGCCAGCCGGCCAGCAACCGCTGCCGCGTCATACGACGCGGCAGGCGAGGCCGCGGCACTGTCGGTCTCACCTGGCGGCGGCGAGCTATAGATGGACTGCTGTTCGATCAGTGGCTCGGAATGACTGAGAGATCGTGCTACGGGGCTGGCAAGCGGATCTGCCGGATTTCGGTCCTCCAGATCGCTGGCCGCGGGAGGAATCACGCTCGAACCGCCGAGATGGCTCTCGCCGGCTGCCAGCGGCGTCTGATCGTGCGCAGCGTCGTGCTCCCATCCGCTCGATGCGGCGGGATCGTCGCTTTGGGCGTCGTCCTCGATCAGCGGCGGTCCCAGGTCGTCCAAATCTTGCTGGGACATTCCCGGAGGCGGAGTCACCGGCGGTTTGTAAACCGTCACGTAAACGCCGACGAGCACTCCCGTCAGGATGACCACTAATGCCGCACTCTTGAGCGTATTCACGTTCGTCCTCCCTGACGAATTGCGCCGCGACCTGCCCGCCCGAGGCGCAGCGCGAACCCCGGCGAGCGAGAGACGCGGGGCATCATAGGGGGAGTGGGCCGGCGGAGCCAGAGCAAAATCGCGGCGCGTTGAGCGATCGCCGGGAATGGATTACAACGGCGGCAGACGACGCGGCATCGCTAGCACCCCGGGACCTCCAAGGGAGGCAGTCCAGTCATGAGCAAGACCATCTTCCAGCGAATCATCGACAAGGAAGTGCCGGCCAAGATCGTGTACGAGGACGACCTGTGCCTGGCGTTTCACGATGTCAATCCCCAGGCGCCGGTCCACGTCCTGGTGATTCCCAAACGGCCGGTGCGCTCCGTGGCGGAACTTGCGGAAGCGGACCAGTCGCTGGCCGGGCATTTGCTGCTCGTCTGCCGCCAGATCGCCGCCGACCTGAAGCTCGACCGCGGCTATCGGATCGTGGCCAACATTGGCCCCGACGGCGGCCAGAGCGTGGACCATTTGCACCTCCACATCCTCGGCGGCCGGCAAATGGCCTGGCCCCCCGGCTAACGGAGGACAGGTTTTCAACCTGTCCCGCTCACCCTTTCATCCTTTTGGAGAGGCCCCCATGCTCCGTCAACTCGCTGTCATCACGGCCTTCCTGCTTCCTGCATTACTCCTAAGACCACTGCTGGCCGCAGAACCGCAGGCCGGCATTCTCAGCTCCGACTTCATCTACGAGACCGCCCCCTTTCCCGAATGCCACGCCTCGACCCTGGCCGAAACCAACGATGGCCTGATTGCCGCCTGGTTTGGCGGCACCAAAGAGAGGAATGCCGACGTCGGCATTTGGACCGCGCATCGCACAGCCGAAGGGTGGTCGAAGCCGGTCGAAGTTGCCACGGGAGTTCAAGCCGACGGCAAACGGCATCCGTGTTGGAACCCGGTCTTGTTCCAGATGCCCCATGGCCCGCTGGTTCTGTTCTACAAGGTCGGCCCGAGCCCCAGCACCTGGTGGGGGATGCGAATCGAATCGACCGACGGCGGCAAAACATGGTCCCAGCCCGAGCGGCTTCCTGACGACATCGCCGGACCGATCAAAAACAAGCCGATCCTTCTCGGCGATGGCACGCTCCTGTGTGGCTCTAGTACCGAAGACCGCGGCTGGCGCGTCCACATGGAGTTCACCAAAGACGCCGGCAAGACATGGAAACGGACCGACGTTTTGTGCGACGGCAAAACGGTCCAGGCGATTCAGCCGACCATCCTGCGGCATTCCGGCGGCAAGCTCCAGATGCTTTGCCGGGCGCGTTCCGCCGGACGGGTCTTGTCCGCCTGGTCGGAAGATGACGGCCAATCGTGGACGCCTCTCGAGCCCATTGCCGATCTGCCCAATCCCAATTCCGGCATCGATGCGGTCACACTGGCCGACGGCCGGCACTTGCTCGTGTATAACCACACGCCGCGCGGCCGCAGCCCGCTGAACGTGGCGGTCTCCAAGGATGGCGAGTCGTGGCAAGCGGCCGCCGTCCTGGAAAGCGAGCCTGGGGAGTACTCCTACCCCGCCGTGATCCAGAGTGGCGACGGCAAGGTCCACGTCACGTACACCTGGAAGCGGAAGAAGATCCGCCACGTGGTGATCGATCCGGAGAAGCTGGTGCTCAAATAGGCCGCGATGATGGCCTACGATCGCTCCTCAAACAGCGCCACGCTGGCCGTGAAGCCGTGGATGAAATTCTGCCCCGCTACGGGGCCGATTTCCCCTTGTGCGAAGAAACCCGCCAGCGGAATGTTTCCAAATTGCCCTGAGATTGCCGCCGCGTCGTGGCTCGCTTCCTTGAACAGGCGAGTGCCGCGGCCATTGCACGTGAAGAGGAGCCCGCCGGCGGGGGCCGCACCAGCCGTCTTCTTCACGGCGGCGAGCATCTGCGTCAGCTCCGCAGCGGCCGACTCCTGATCGCGAACGTGGAATTGCACGGTCTGCCCGGTACGAAAATAGCCGCCGGTGGCGATCGCCCCTGTCTGCGGATCGATGCCAACCACGTTCTGCACCAGAAAATCCCCCTGCTCGAAGCGGTCCTTATATTCGCTCATCGCCCGCCCGACGTGCAGCCCCCGCTGCACCAGCACCTGGTCGCGCGTCGGCAGTTCATCGAAGATCTGCTTGAGCTGGATCAGCGCCGGCTTGCCGCCAAGCTGCTGGATGATGTTCCGCTCCGCCTTGGTGACCACGAACGGCTGGCCGATCGGACGGCACCCTTGCGAGACGACGGTCCGCAGCCTCACCGGCCCGTAAACCAGCGCTCCTACCGCCCCCTCGGCATACGTTTGCCGCCCGAGGATCAGCCGATTCTCGCCGGGGGCGTGTCCGCCGCTGGCCATGCCGCCGACGGCGGAAATGCCGGGGCGGTCTTCGTTCAGCCGCTCGAGGAGAAAGTCGGTGGGAAAGGAGAACGGCTCGGCCAGCACCAGCAGAAAGCTCTCGGCAGGCCATTCGCCGGCCAAGTCATCCGGCCAGCCGGCAAAAACGTCCCCTTCGCGGGTTCGCTCGAACTCCAAATGAAACGGGCGGATCGCAACCTGGGGCCAGTGGGCCAGCCAAAGACTGATCGCCGGCTGGTCTTCCACTTCGCGGTTGGTGCCGACGAGCGACTCCCCCGTGCATCCAAGTAATTGTTCGGTCCCCAGCAAGTCGCAAGCGGAAGCTGCCAGACGATCCGCATCGCCGGCAAAATGTCGCGACAAAAACAGCATCGCCAGATCGGGCGTCGCAGACAGGTCTCCCAGCGCCTGGCTGCAAACTTCCTCCAGCGCTTCCGCCGGATCGTGATGCGTGGAGAGCGCAGCGGCAAACTTGAGACCGCGGGCGGTCGTAGACATGGTCATCATGAGAACCCCCAGTACCCGCCCACGGTGTGCCACGCCGCGCGACGTTCCCCCAAGCCAATCCTGTGTTCGCCGTCGAACACGCCGGCCGCCAGCCTTCTCTGTCGGGGGAGTTTCAGTTCGCATGCGCTCGCTGGCCGCTGACTGCGGCTGAAGAAAGCGCCACGTTTTGCCGCTGCGGATCGAGCGGCCAGGAAACCCCAGGCGGACCGACAGGCGATATGATAGCCGGTGGCGGGGGCAAGGGCTACCGAATTGTGGAAAATTCTCCATGTCGGAAAAACGCGTGCCGTTCCTGGCGGTGCTGGGGCTGGCGCAACTGGTCGTACTGCTTCCGATCGGACTGCTCGATCCGATGAAGTTCTCGGACGATGGCTGGTTCCAGCGCAGCCATGCCATCGCCATCGTGCTCGGTTGCGGGTTTGCGCAGGCCAGCGTGGCGGCGGCCTGGATGGCGCTGGGGCCGCTTCAGCTTCGCGTGCGTGGACCTGGTTCAGCGGCGTGGGTGCTACTCGCGGCCACGTTGCTGGCGATCAACATTGCCGTTAACAGTCCCCGCAGTGACGAGGGAGTGCTGCTTGGCGCCTCCTTCGTCGGCGTGTGGCTGTTCGTGCAAGCGCCGCTGTGGCTTGCCCGCGGCATCTATCGTTTACGCCTCGAACCGTGGACCGACTCCAATCCGTTCGCGATCGTCGGAGAGCATCAGTTCGGCATTCGCCAATTGCTGGTCGTCACCGCGGCTGTCGCGATGTCGCTGGGCTTTGGACGGCTCATGATCCTGGGCTTCAGCCCCAACCAGCGGTTGCTCGCATTCGGAGGACCGCACGTTGAGATGATTGTCATCGTAGGGCTGTTCATCATCTGCAATTCGCTCGTGGCCTTCACGGTGATCACCGGGGCATTGCTGCCTCGGCATTGGCTCTTCGCCGTGGCGCTTGGCTGCTGCGCTGCTTCTGTCATCACGCTGGCCGAATGGAATCTGTTTGCCAAACTGGTCGGCGGACCAGGCAAGTGGCAATCGCTGCTCATCATTGGCGGAATGAACGGATTGCAATTCTGTTGGCTGCTGCTCAACCTGCTGGCGGTGCGACTGGCCGGGTATCGTCTGATGTCCAGGTGAGAGGCCGCGACAGTTGCTAGCACTTGCCCGCCCCTCCTCTCTTCCCAGCCCGCAAATCCCGCCAGGATTTTCCTGCTTTGCTCAAAGTTGTCTCTCCCGCGGGCCGATACTTAGCCTGACGATTGCACCGCTTATGCCGGTGGCAGCGGTTTTTCCAGCACAGGACGGTCTTTCCAGGCCGTCCCTGATCGACGGCCTGGAAGGGCCGTCGTACTAATTCCGCGGAGACGGTGGACCATGAAGACGCTTTCGAAGTACTGGCTGCAAACATCGTTCTGCGGCATGGCCCTGCTGGCGGCCCTCAGCTCGACCGGTTGCCAGATCACCGAAGGGGGCCAGACGCTCCCCAGCCCGTGGTATCTCACCGACGACATCCAGTACTTCGCCCCGGGACCGGAATTCAAGCTCTCCCGCGAAGCCGCCGCGCAGAAGGCGTATCAGGCGGATTTGGAAGCGGAACGAGCGGGCAGGTAGCCTGAATGCGGAGTACGGAGTGCGGAATGCGGAGTTAGGGCGAACTACCGCTTGCTGGGCTTCTTGCTGTCGTTGATCCCGCGGCGCGCGGTGTTGATGGAAGCCACCGTCATCTTCAGGATCTCTTCGGCCTCCTTATAGAGTGGCTGGAGACGAGTGTCGGGCATCAGACCGCCTTCGATGATCAATTCCATCCAGTACATCGATTCGTCGGTCTCTTCTTCGACCGTCGTCATTTTGCTGCAAAAGTCAGCCGGACTCTTCGCACGGCAGGCAGCTCGATAGTTGGCTCCAACCGACGTGCCACTCCGCAGCAACTGATTGCTGATGACTCGCGAAACCTTGTCGTCGGGAAGGCTCTGTGCGAGTCGAATGACGCGCAGTGCATACTTCTTGGTACGGTCACGTAGTGGATTCGTTGCTTGACCCATGATGCGCACTCCCATCATCGAAAAACAATCAGAAGATTCGACACCGGTGCCTCTCACTCCGCATTCCGCACTCCGCATTCCGCATTAGCGTCACGATAGTACATCAAACACGACGTGCCCATGCACGTCCGTCAGCCGCCGCTGGATGCCGTTGTGATAAAACGTCAGCTTCGTGTGGTCGATGCCGAGCAGGTGCAGCACGGTGGCGTGCAGATCGTAGACGGTCGTGGGATTGAGGGCCGGGTGATAGCCGACCTCGTCGGTCGCGCCGTAGCGAATGCCGCTCTTGATGCCGGCGCCGGCCAGCCAGACGGTGAAGCAGAGGTTGTGGTGGTCGCGCCCTTTGCCGTCGAGCCCTTCGGTAAACGGCGTGCGGCCGAACTCGCTCGACCAGAAAACGAGCGTGTCGTCGAGCAGGCCGCTGCGCTTGAGGTCTTTGAGCAGCGCGGCGGCCGGCTGGTCCAATAAAACTCCTTGTTTGCTGTGGTTGTCCATGACGTCCTCGTGGGCGTCCCAGTTGATTCGCGGCGAGCCGAGCGCCCCGCCGTTATAAAGCTGCACGAATCGCACGCCGCGCTGGATCAGCCGCCGCGCGAGCAGGCAGTTGCGGCCAAAGCCGGCCAGCAGCGGATTGTCCAGGCCGTACAGCTTCTGCGTTTCGGCCGTCTCGTCGGCAAAGTTGATCGCCTCGGGGATGCTCGACTGCATCTGTGCCGCCAGCTCGTACGACTTGAGCCGCGCGGACAATGCGCTATCCAGCGGATGATCGTCGGCAAACTGGCGGTTCATCTTCGCCAGAAAGTCCATGCTCGCCCGCCGCGTGGCCGGGCCGATTGCGGCCGGAGTGTTCAAGTTGGCGACCGGCTCTTTGGACGCTGTGTCGAACGCGGTCCCTTGATGCTCCGCCGGCAGAAATCCATTTCCCCAGTTGCTCGAGCCGCCGTTGACAATGCCGCGGGGGTCGGGAAGGACGACGAACGTCGGCAGCGACTCGTTTTCGCTTCCCAGGCCATACGACAACCACGCGCCGAGGCTCGGATAGCCGTTGAGCGTGAAGCCGGTATTCATCTGGAAGCAGGCCGGGGTGTGCGACGAGCTTTTGGCGACCAGCGAATGTACGATCGCCAAGTCATCGACGCAGGTGGCGATGTGCGGGAAGAGATCGCTGACCCACGCGCCGCTTTGACCATACTGCTTGAACGGCCACAGTGCCTTGCGGAGCACGCCCGGCTTGCCGAAGAACGTGTCGATCTTCCCTTTCCCCATCAGTTCCTTGCCGTCGAGCTTGTCGAGCTCGGGCTTGTAGTCGAACGTATCGACGTGGCTCACGCCGCCGGGGGAGAAGATGTGGATGCAGCGTTTGGCCTTGGCGGGATGGTGCAGCCCGCTCTTGGACTTGTCGGCGCCCGCCGCGTCGTGAGCTAACAGCCACGCCAGGGCCATCGAGCCGAGGGCGGAGCTGGACTGCTCGAGAAAAGTGCGGCGATCCGTCAAAGCGGGAGCCGATGGGGGGAAAGATCGCATGCGTACTCACTCAAGCGGGGCGGGATCCTATCAGTATACCAAGGGCCGGCACTGGCCGCGGCAGAACGCGTAGGCAATGGGCAGACAGGAAGATGAAGGACAAGAAAATGGAGGAGAGGAAAGCGGACGCAATCGGGACAACCCGATCCGTGTTCGCCGCGCCCTCCGCGGTTCCAACGAATCGTTTCCGCAAGTCCAGGTTTCCGTACTCATCTTCCTGTCCCCCATCTTCCTGTCTTCTTCCCCGGCGGCATCGTCGCGGCGCATTGCCCGCTGGACGACCATTCAAGCGGCGGCTAGCGTAACGGTTGACCTTCACCTGAAAGGAAATCTCCATGCGTGATTCCATCGATCGCCGCCGCTTCCACGAACTGACGGCCGCGGCACTCGGCGGGCTGGCCGCCGGTGCAGTCATTGGCTGCGGCGGCAAGGACCAACCGGCTGACGGAACCACTGACGGCAAAGCGGTCGCCGATGCCCATCTCTGCCGCGGCCTGAACGAGTGCAAAGGGAAGGGCAAAGGAGGCGACAACGCCTGTCGCGGCCAGGGAGCCTGCGCCACGGCTAAGGAGCACTCCTGCGGCGGCCAGAACGAGTGCAAAGGTCTCGGCGGCTGCGGCGAAAACGTCGGCGCTAACGACTGCAAAACCAAGGGGGGCTGTCAGGTTCCGCTGATGGAAAGCGCCTGGGATAAGCTGCGGGCGAAGAAGGAAGAGGAGTGGAAGGGGAAGCAAGCGGAGTTTGGCACGGCACCGGCAAAATCATCGTGACCGTTCTCTTGCCATGAAGCTCGAACGTCTCGGCCCCTACAGCCTCGAAAAGATTCTCGGCCGGGGCGGCATGGGGGCGGTGTACGTCGGCCACAACGTCGAGACGGGCGAGCGGGCGGCGGTGAAGGTGCTCAACCCGGCACTGACCGACGATCAGAACTTTCGCGAGCGGTTCAAGCTGGAAGTCGAAACGCTCAAGAAGCTCTTGCACCCCAACATCGTGCAGCTCTTCGCCTTCGGCGAGCAGGACGATCACCTGTTTTACGTGATGGAGCTGGTCGAAGGGCGCAGCCTCCAGGACGAACTGCTCTCCGGCCGCCGCTTCCACTGGCGGGAAGTAGCCCGCATCGGCATCGACGTCGCCCAGGCCCTCAAGCACGCCCACGACCGGGGGGTCATCCACCGGGATCTCAAGCCGGCCAACCTGCTCATCGATCCGCACGAGCACACCAAGCTCACGGACTTCGGCATTGCCAAGCTGTACGGCGGGGCCAGCTTCACCGTGGATGGCGGCGTGCTGGGGACGGCCGACTATATGGCCCCCGAGCAGGCGGAAGGCAAGCCCGTCACCAGCCGCTGCGATCTGTATAGCCTTGGGAGCGTGCTCTACGCGTTGCTCACCGGGCGGCCGCCGTTTGCCGGCAAGTCGCTGCCGGAGGTGATTCAGGGGTTGCGGTTCGAGAAGCCCGCGCCGCTGCACCGGCTCAATCCCGACGTGCCGGAAGAACTCGAAAACATCGTCAATCAACTTCTCGAGAAGGACCCGCAGAAGCGGATTCCCACGGCGGTCGCGCTGGCGAATCGCCTCAAGGCGATGGTCCACGCGCTGTCGATGGAGACGCGGCTCGACCTGCCCACCGACGAAGACGGTCGCGGATCTGCGAAGCCGATTCAGACCTCGCTGGCCGCGAGCATGCGACCCACGATGCCGCTGCCCGTTGCTGGGGATGGCACGGATGCCGCCGTGGGGAGCGAAGCGGAGCTGGCGCCCGGTAAGCTGCCGCCTTCCCTGAGCATTCCGGCGGTGACCGTCGCCCGATCGGCGACGCGGGCCGAAGGTGGGGACGCGCCGATCGAGACGGCGGCACCTCCCGAGAAGAAAACGGTCTTTACCACCGTCGGCAAGGATGAACTGGGGGCCAGCCGCGCCATCGCCGGCGACGAGGAGCATCCGCTGGTCGCCTGGCTCAAGATCGGCGGACTGGTGTCGGCCGTCGTGCTCTTGCTGGCGGCCTTCTTTTATTACGCCACGCTCCCCCCCGATGCAGACGCAATGTATCGCCGGATTCAAAATGCGGCCGAAGGGGGCGGCGAAGAATTGACGAATGTCGCCGCGGAAATCACCACTTTTCTGGCGACCTTTCCCGACGATCCCCGTAGCGACGAGATCAGGGAGCTGCACGAGGAGATCGAGCGAAACCGCCTGCAAAGCCGGTTTGAGCGGCGGACCCGCTTCGGCAGCGGCGAAACCCTCTCGCCGATCGAGCGGGAGTATTTACTGGCGATGCGCCAGAGCACCACCGATCCCGCAGCCGCACTCGCCCGCTTTCAGGCGCTGGTGGACGCCTTCTCGGGGAGCAAAGAGCTGGGCGGCAGTGCCGAGGAGCAGCGCACCGCCGAGCAGTGTCTGGAGTTGGCCCGCCAGCAGATCGAGCAATTGCGCGATTCGCTGGCGGAATCCATTGCCGCCGAGAAGAAGCTGCTGGCCGAGCGGCTGGCGGCGGCCGATGAGCTGGCCGGCTCCGATCCGGCGGCGGCGAACCGAATCCGGCAAGGGATCGTGGCGCTCTACGACGACAAGGAGTGGGCCCGCGAGCTCATCCAGCAGGCGCGCGAGAAACTCAGCGGCGGCAATCAACCCGAATAGACGGCGGTTCACTCCAGCGGGTCTCGCTCCCGCCGGTAGTTCTGCACGTACCACAGCATCCGCCCCAGCAGCCGGAAGTACAGGATGATGCCCAGCACCCACAACACGGCGGAGAAGGGGGCCACCAGAATCGTTCGCAACTGGACTCCCAGCTCGAACATCGCTATCGAAGCCGCCAGCACGATCCCCAGCAGGATCGACATGGAGTAGAAGAGCATCCACCCTTCCCCCCGCCGCTGGAACGATTTGAGCAGCGCCCCCGACACGGGCATGAACGAGCCTTCCGCCAGCATCGAGCCGAAGATGATCGGAAAGAAGATCAGCTCGCTGACGAGGATCGGATAGGGAGACAGAAGGAAGCCTGGCTTGCCCAGGGCGAACAATCCGCTGGAGAGAATCGAGCCCGGAAGTGCCGCCAGGAATGCTGCCGCGGGAATCATCATGGCGGTGAACAGCCATTCGGCGATGTTCCAGTCGGGCCAGCCTTCGACCGAGTCGTATCCGTTGGCCGTGTCCTGCGCGATCGCCACCAGGCAGGGGAGCGAGCCCCCGAGAATGAACACCAACAAGATCGACGACGGAACGATCAGTGCCAGGGCCGCGATAAGCAGCGGCGACTCCGTCTGGGCGAAGAAGATGGCCGCGAGGAAGAACGTCAAATCGATGGTCAGCAGGAAGGAGTACAGGACCAGCCGCATGGCGGTCTGCGGATAGAAGGGGAAGCTGAGAATGCCGAAGTAAAACGGGCTTTTCTTCCAAGCATCCTTTTGCCGCGGGTCGCCGATGAAGCCCCATTCCTCATCGCGGAACCGGCCGCGGTACTGGTTGTCTTCGTCCGGATCGTCGGGCTCGGGAAGCTTGACGATTTCCTTGACGTCGATCCGCTCCACCGGCGCGCTGAGGACCACCTCCTGGCCGTCGTTGTCGTCCATGGCGGCCTGGCTGAGGGTCATCGTCATGTCGGTGGAAACGGCGCGGGGCTGGGCAGGCGCACCTTCGCGGCGCGGCGGTGCGGACGGATCGAGGTATTTAAGCGCCGCATAGTCGCCGCGCGGCTCGACCATCGGGCGGTAGGCCGGCCGCTGCCCCGGATCGGAGAGTGCGAAGTCGTCCCCCGCTTCGGCGGGCTTCGTGCGAACGATGGCCGCCGGAGTCTGCACCGCGAGCACTTCGTTGTCGGAGTGGCAATCGGGGCAGCGAATCTTCGTGCCGATCTGCTCGGGCCTGGCGTACATCCGCGTGCCGCAGAGCCGGCAGACGACGGGGATCTCGGGGGCCGGTACGTGAGCAGGGATGACCGGGCCAATTTCCGCCGCCAGTGGTCGGGCGGCCTGTTGATGGGCGGGCTGTGTGGCGGCCGTGGCGGGGCGCGCTACTTGGCGCGTCGATGCGCTCGCGACTCCCTTCGTGGGAGCGGACAGCAGATCTTGCAGTTGCCGCTCCTGCTGGGAATCGGCGTCGGATCGGGGGGCAGGGAGAGTAGCGGCCGGCGGCGTGCTTCGCTGCGGCGTCATCCTCACCGATTCGTCGGCGAACTCCGCACGCACCGGTGCTTCGACCGGCGGCCTGGCGACCGGCGGCTTGGGCTGCGAGGGCTTGGGGGCGGGGCTTGCCGGAGCAGCAACCGTACTGGCCGGCAGCGCGGCGGCACTCTTCACCGCGGCTGGCTGGCCAATGGGGAACGACTGGCCGCATTTGGGGCACGTGCAAAGCGAGCCCGCCGGCAGCGGAGGGGCCTTGAGGCTCCCCTGGCAGTGCGGACAGGTGATGCGGTCGCGAGTCGAGCCGACGGACAAAGCAGATGCTCCCAAATCCTGCCAAGATGGCGGACCGATTCATTGTACGCGAAGGAGGGGCGATTCTCGATAGTTCGGCAGCCGCATCGGCGTGTAACGAGAGTTCGACGCGGCGGCCGTCAAACGCGAGTTCGCCATTCCCAATGAGGCGTACGGCGGGCGGTTCGAACTGCCGCGAATGGTCTTTGCTGAACAGTACGGCAGCGCGTGGAAGGAATGAATCGCCCGGAGTGGGCTTGAATTCGTTTCGCGCGGGGGTGCGTCACTTTGTCCCTGCGCGGCGGCCCCGCGACAATTCCGCTGGAGGCAATTGATTGCTTGCGCTAGCATTTGTGATAAAATGCTGTGCCTAACTGTGGCGCGAACTCTTCGCACACTAGTCAAGCTCTAGCCCATTTTCGATGGATGCACCCCCGCCAACGATGCGCGCGCTTGCCAGTCAGCTCCTGGCGCTGGAAGGTGCTGGCGGAAACGGGAGCGAGGCCCGCGCGGCGGCGGCAGTTCGGGTCTGCCACACGCTGCGGGCGGCACTGACGCGGCTGGTCGGGCAGGACGGCTTTGCAGCGCTATTGCGGCGGGCGCTGGCGGTGGCCCGTCAAGAGGTGCCCGCACTGGGGAGCGTGCAAGTCCAGTCCAGCGGCGAGTTGACGGGGTTCGAACCGCTTTCTGCCACGACGCCCGATCATGGCAGCGAGGCGGCCGCCGCCATCGCCGCCCACCTGCTGGCCTTGCTGGTGACGTTCATCGGCGAGCGGCTCACGCTGCAAGTGGTCCGCGAGGCCTGGCCCAATGCTCCCTGGGACGAGATTTACGGCTCCGAAACTGAGACGCAATCATGACGACGCCAGAACCAGATCGAGGAAACGGCCGGGATTTCGAGCGGGTCCAAATTGACCTGCTGCCCACGGGCGTGCCCGGGCTCGATGAGATTCTCGGCGGCGGCTTGCCGGAGTTCTCGTTCAACATCCTGGCCGGCGCGCCGGGCTGCGGCAAAACGACGCTGGCCCACCAGATCATGTTCGCCAACGCCAGCCAGGAGCGGCCGGCGCTGTATTTCACCGTGCTGGGCGAGCCGGCAGTAAAAATGCTTCGCTATCAGCAGCAGTTCTCGTTCTTCGACTTTGACAAGGTCGATGGGGCGATCCGGTTCATCAATCTCAGCCAGACGGTGCTGGAAAAGGAATTAGGCGCCGTCCTGGACGAGATCGTCAAGGAGGTCGAGGCGGCCGACGCGCGCCTCGTCGTCGTCGATTCGTTCCGCACCGTCGTCCGCCGCGCGCAGCAGGGGGGAGCCGAACTGGAGCTGCAGGGCTTCATCCAGCGGCTGGCCCTGCACCTGACGAGCTGGCACGCCACCAGCTTTTTGCTGGGCGAATATGTCGAAGGGGAATTGCGCGACAACCCGGTGTTCACCGTGGCCGACGGCCTGTTGTGGCTGTACCAGAGCATCGAGCGGAACTCCATCGTCCGCAAGATGCAGATCATGAAACTTCGCGGCCAGGCTTCGGTGACCGGCATGCACACGTTCCGCATCACCGAGGACGGCGTGCAAGCCTTCCCGCGGACATTCGGCCTCAGCGCCGAATCGGGGCACGTCAAGGGCCAGCGGCGCGTTTCCATCGGCGTCCCCGCGCTGGATGCCATGCTGGGCGGCGGCATTCCCGAAGGCGAGAGCCTGCTCCTGGCGGGGCCCTCCGGCTCGGGCAAATCGACCCTCGGCATGCAGTTCATTGCCGAGGGACTGGCGCAGGGCGAACCGGGGATCGTCGCCATTTTCGAGGAGCTGCCCCAGGAGCACATCCACCGCGCCAAGATGTTCGGCATCGACTTCGACACGCCGCAGAAAGACGGCCAGCTCAAGCTCATCTACCTGCGGCCGCTGGACCTGTCCGTCGATGAAACGGTGCACGAGATCATCAGGAGCGTCAAGGAAATCGGCGCCAGGCGGCTGGTGATCGACTCGCTGGTCGGCTTCGAGATGGCGCTGGCCCCCGGTTTCCGCGAAGACTTTCGCGAATCGCTGTACCGCATGATCGCGGCACTCACGCGGCTGGGCGTGACCATCGTCAGCACCGTGGAGATCGAGGAAGATTTCACGTCGATGACCCTGAGCAAGTTCACCGTCTCGTTCCTGGCCGACGACATCGTGCGGATGCGGTACGTGTCGATCAACGGCCAACTCCGCAAGATGCTGATGGTGATCAAGATGCGCCGCAGCCAGCACAGCATCGACATGGTCGAGTACCAGATTACCGACCAGGGTGTCGTCCTGGGCGAGCCGCTGCGGGGCTACCGCGGCTTGACCAGTGGCATTCCCCAGCCGTGGTCGGTAGAGTCAGGGCAGCAGGATCCGTCGCTGCGCCAGGGCCGACCGACCGCCGTCCGTGAACAGTCCCAATCCGCGGCAACGAAAAGCCGCAGGGGGAAGAAACGATGAACGGCAGATTTCAGGTCGAAGGGGGGGGCCTGGAACACGAGCTGCGGGAGATCAACGAGGCCCTGATCGTCTCCTTGATCCATCAGCATGAACTGACGGACCAGGCGGAGCGCGCCGAAGCGAAGATGCGGGAAAGCGAGGAGCGCTATCGCACCTTGTTCGACCTGGGGCCCGTGGCCATCTATTCCATCGATACCTCGGGAATGATTCGGGAATTCAACCGCCACGCCGCCACATTGTGGGGTCGTGAGCCGGCGTTAGGGGATGCGGACGAGCGGTTGTTCTGCGGCTCGTTAAGAATGTTCCGTCCGGACGGCAGCTACATGCCCCACCATGAGTGTCCAATGGCCGAGGTGGTCAGCGGCGCGATATCCGAGGTGCGTGACGCGGAAGTGATCATCGAGCGGCCTGATGGGTCGCGCGCGACCGTCGTCATGAACATCCGGCCGCTCAAGAGCCAGCGCGGGGAAATCACAGGGGCCGTCAACTGCTTCTACGACATCACGGGCCGCAAGAACAGCGAAGAAGCTGCCCGCCAGAGCCAGGAGCACTTGCGCCGCAATGTCGAGACGTTCTCGAAGCTCGTCGAGCAATCGCCCTTTGGCCTCTATACCGTCGATTCGCAGTTTCGCATCGCCCACGTGAGCGACGGCGCGCAGGACGCATTCCGTAGCGTGCGGCCGCTGATCGGGCGCGACTTCGCCGACGCCATTCGCATCATTTGGCCAGCGCCGGTCGCCCAGCAGATCATCGATACCTTCCGGCACACCCTGGAAACGGGCGAGCCGTATCTTGCCCCCAGCCTGACCGAGCAACGACATGACATCGAGACGCTCGAATCCTACGAGTGGCAGATCCACCGCGTCACGATGCCGGATGGCCAGTTGGGCGTCGTCTGCTACTTCTTTGACGCAACGCGGCTGCGGCAGGCCGAGAATGCCCTCCGCGAGACGGACCGCCGCAAAAATGAATTCCTGGCGACGCTGGCCCACGAGCTGCGCAATCCCCTGGCCCCGATCCGTAATTCCCTGCACCTCTTAAAGTCGGAGGACGTACCGGCCAGGGGCAACGCGCGCGACATGATCGAACGGCAGGTCAACCAGCTCGTGCGGCTCGTCGATGACCTGCTGGAGCTTTCGAGGATCGAAAGCGGCAAGATCGAGCTGCGCAGGAAGCCCCTGGAAGTCGCCGACGTGATTCGCGCGGCGATCGAGACCAGCAAACCCTTGATCGATGCCGCAGGGCATACGCTGACGACCTCGCTGCCGGCGGAGCCGCTGATCGTCGAGGCCGATGCCGTCCGCCTGACGCAGAGCGTCGCCAACCTGCTCAACAATGCCGCCAAGTACACCGACCGAGGGGGGCAGATCTGGCTTTCCGCAGCCCGGCACGATGACCAGGTTGTCCTGTCGGTGCGCGACAACGGCATTGGCCTGTCAGCGTCCATGATTCCCAAACTGTTTCAAATGTTTTTCCAAGGCGACCGCGAGCAAGGACGAGCGCAAGGCGGTTTGGGGATCGGCCTGGCGCTGGTCAAGCGGCTCGTCGAATTGCATCAAGGCTCGATTGAAGCTCGCTCCGGCGGTCCGGGCCAGGGGAGCGAATTCGTGATCCGGCTGCCGTTGGCACCAGGCGCGCTAGTCGCGGAGGCGCGCCCCGTGGGGGGACAATCCGCCACCGGCAAACCCAAAACTTGCCGCGTGCTCGTGGTGGATGACAATCGGGACAGCGCCAATTCGCTGGCGAGGCTGCTACAGCGCAGTGGTTACGAGGCAGAAACGGCCTATGACGGCGAGCAAGCAATCAATGCGGCCGCCGCACTGAAGCCCGACGTGGTGTTGCTCGACATAGGAATGCCCAAGCTCGACGGCTATCAGGCAGCGCAGCGGATTCGTCAGCAGCCCTGGGCGGGAAACGTCATGCTCATCGCCCTCACCGGCTGGGGCCAGGAAGACGACCGGCGTCGCGCGGAACAGGCCGGCTTCAACCATCACCTGGTCAAGCCCGTCGAGTTGGCGGTGCTGATGAACCTGCTGGAGTCACAACCGGCATGTTCGGCGCGATAAACGGGCGCGCCTCTGCCAGACCCGCCCGCCAAATCAGCCCCTCGCCAAGTTACTCCAAACTCCGTAAAATCAACGGTTTGCGGCTGCTCGTGCAGCGCCGCTCTTTGGTCCGGAGTTTTCGCTTGGCAAATCGTTCCGTCCCCCCCAAATCCGAGCAGGAGTCCAAAGGCACCTACGCCTTCGTCAGCCTCGGCTGCCCCAAGAACACGGTCGATAGCGAGCGGATGCTGGGGCTCCTCCAAATCGACGGCTACGACCTGGTCAGCGAGCCTGACGGGGCCGACTTCGTCGTCGTCAACACGTGCGGCTTCATCGAGCGGGCCCGGACCGAATCGTTTGCCGCCGTCGATGAAATGCTCGACCTCAAGCGGCGCGGCAAGACGCGCGGCGTCATCGTCTCCGGCTGCCTGGCCGAGCGGCAGAAGGACGACCTGCTCGTCGAGCGTCCCGACATCGATTACCTGGTCGGCGTTTTCGGCCGCGAAGAGATCACCCGCGTCGCCGACCGCCTGGTGGGGCATCTCGAAGAGCAGCGGACCGTCTTTCACCCCGCCCCGATCCGAGCGCTGCCCGATACCGACCGCCTCCGCATCACCCCGCGGCATTTCGCGTACCTGAAGATTTCCGAAGGCTGCGACCGGCTGTGTACGTTCTGCGCGATCCCCAAGATGCGCGGCAAGCACGCCACCAAGCCGATCGATTTGGTCATTCGCGAGGCCGAGCAGCTCGCTGCCGACGGGGCGCGGGAGCTGATCGTCGTCGCTCAGGATACGCCCTATTACGGCATCGACTTGTACGGCGAGCCGCGGCTGGCGGAATTACTGACGAAGCTGAATGACGTGCGTGGTATCGACTGGATACGCCTGATGTACTTCTACCCGATGTACGTCACCGATGAGCTAATCGACACGATGGCCGGCTGCGCGAAGATCGTGCCTTATGTCGATATGCCGCTGCAACATATTAGTGACACGATGCTCAAGCGGATGGCGCGGCGGGTGACGAGGAGCGAGACGGAAGAACTGCTCGGCACGCTCCGCTCGCGGATCAAGGACCTGGCGATCCGCACGACGTTCATCACCGGATTTCCGGGCGAAACGGACGAGCAATTCGACGAGCTAGTCGAGTTCGTCCGCCAGCAGCGGTTTGAACGGATGGGCGTGTTCACTTATTCGCTGGAGCCTGATACGCCGGCGGCCGCACTGCCGGGGCATCTGCCGGACGACGTGAAAGAACAACGCCGCGAGCGGCTGATGGAGGTCCAGCAGCAGATCGCTTTTGAGCAGTGCCAGGCGCAGATCGGCCGTGAGCTGGACGTGGTCCTCGACCAGAGCGTCCCCGGAGAGAAGAACGTCTTCGTCGGCCGTTCCGCTGCCGACGCGCCGGACGTTGATGGCCTCGTCTTCGTCACCGGCGATCGGCAGAAGCTCAAAGTCGGCCAGATCGTGCCGACGCAGATCGTGGCGACGCAGGAGTATGATCTAGTGGGAGTGGCGGTGGGGAAGGCAAGGTAGTTCTCCGGAAGGTATAATTCAGTCACCACCAACGTTGGGTGGTTTTCCATGCGAGGCCAGTCATGACTGCCATTACCATCCCCGCCAGGATCCAGCCATTGTTTTACGGAAGCGGAGATCGACGCAGCGCGTCGCGAGCCGGGTGGGTTCACGACCGAGGAGGTTCTGGAGCACCTCAGTAGGTTGACGGTTTGATCCCGATCAGCGAGGAGATTCATGGGAACCATCATCATTGAGGCGGAACTTGCCGCGAAATTGACGGAACCGGGAGAGTCACTGGAGCTGCGCACCGCGGAAGGGCGTCTGATCGGTGTCTTTCGGCCGATGCGCGAGGCGACCGCGGAAGACTACGCCCGTGCGCAGGAACTGTTCACCACGGAGGAGATCGAGGCCGGCCGTCGATCCGGGCCTGGCCGACCATTGGAAGACATCCTTACGGACCTACAGCGCCGGTATGGCTCATGAAATACACGGTCTGCTGGACGCCACTGGCGGAAAACGACCTGGCGGACATCTGGCTCAAGTCATTCGACCGGGCCGCGGTAACCGATGCTGCCAATCGGATCGATCGCATTCTTGAGCAGGGGCCCTTAGCAGCCGGCGCGGTCCGCGATGATGGTAATCGTCATCTGATCGTACCGCCGCTCGTCGTCACCTTTGATGTTTCGCCCGACGATCGGATGGTCACCGTGAATCGAGTCCGCTTCGATCCTTCCGTCAATTGACTTCCCTCCACGGCGAGGCGAACGTGCCAGCGGCTACATCCGGCGTCTTCAACCTCCCCAACCAGCTCACCGCGCTGCGGCTGCTGCTGTCGATCGTCGTCTTCGTGCTCATCCCGCTGAAGATGTATGTGCCGGCGATTGTCGTCTTCGTCCTGGCGGCCAGCACCGACTGGATCGACGGCTGGTACGCCCGCAAGTACGGCCAGGTGACCAAGCTCGGCCGCGTCTTCGACCCGTTTGTGGACAAGATCATTATCTGCGGGACGTACATTTTCCTGGCGGCGGAAGTCGTGTGGGACGGCTGGCTTCCTGTGACCGGCATCGCCCCCTGGATGGCGGTCGTCGTCATGGGGCGGGAGATGCTCGTGACGGCACTCCGCAGCATGATCGAAGGGGAGGGAGGGGATTTTTCCGCCAAGATGGCGGGGAAGCTCAAAATGGTCTTCCAGTGCATTGCCGCCGTTGCCAGCCTGATTGCGCTCAAGCAGCTTCATGATGCACCGACCGCGCCGCTGCCGGCGTGGCTCTTCTGGTCGCTGCACGTTTCCGTCTGGCTGGCGATCATCACGACGATCTACTCCGGCCTGGAATACTGCGTCGCGGCCGCCCGCTACCTGAAGGGTTAAAGAGTCGATGGTTGGGGCCGCCCTCTTATCGCTGGTCCTCCTCGGCACGCTTGGCGGCTTTTTCTTCGGCTGGCCGTTGGCGGTTGCGTACCGCTTGTGGAGCGGCCGGCCGACCCCTAGCGCGCCGATCGAAGGTGAGGGGTGGACTGCCGCCGACGTGCTGCGCGAGGGATGGCATCGGTTTTGGACCGGCCGATTTCTGCCGTGGACGCCGCGGCGGCACGTGCCGTGGGTCTGGTTTGACATGGCGGTGATCGGCCTTCCGGTGGCCGCGATCATGCTGCTGCCGCTGCTGGTCGGTGACCCGGCGAAGAAAGTTGCCAATCCTCAGCCGCTCAAGCCGGAACAACTCCAGACGTTGGTGCTGATGGACACCGGCGTCAAGGTGTTTTTCGTCGTGATGGCGACGGGCTATCTGCTGCTGCGGGCCAAGGCGACGCCCCGCGACCTGGGGTTTTCCTGGCGGGAACTGGGGCAAAACGTGTTAATCGGGCTCGTCGCCTTCCCGTTGATCGCGGTCCCCGTCTATGCGTTGCAGGCGGCCATTGTCTGGTATGGGAAGTGGGCCTACGAGCATCCGGTAATCGAGATGCTGCAAAAGACGCCTGATTTCGGCTTGTTTGTACTGCTGGCCCTGTCGGCCTGCGTGATCGCGCCGCTCAGCGAGGAGTGGTTTTTCCGCGTCGTGTTCCAGGGGTGGCTCCAGCGGGGGTTTGCGTGGCTGGGACGCCAGTTCGATGGCCAAGAAGTGTCGCGGCAGGACATCGAGGTTGTCGTCGCAAGTCCGGCCGGCAACGATGAGCTCAACCCGTATGCTGCTCCTGCCGCGGTGCAACCGTACGAACCTGTCGCGCCACCGGAACAGTTTGTGGAAGATGCACGCGAGGCGCCGTTCCCGCACAGCATCCTCGTGCAGTGGGTGCCAATCCTGTTCAGCTCGGTTCTGTTCGGACTGGCCCACTGGGGGCACGGGCCAGCCCCGATCACGCTCACCGTCCTGGCGCTCGCGCTGGGATACCTCTACCAGCGGACCCACAGCATCGTGCCGGTGATCGTCGTCCACTCGCTGTTCAATTCGGTCAGCATGCTGGTGTTCTACGTCACCATGTTCGAGTTTCACAAGCCGCTGCCGTAGCTGGTCCACTCGCCGCGCAGTGGTTTCTGCGGCATAATCGCAATCCCGTAGGACAGGTTTCCAACCTGTCCAGGTTAAGTAGGCATTTTCGGGACAGGTTGAAAACCTGTCCTACGTTGAGGAAACACCATGACGATCGGTTTCGGCATTATCGGCTGCGGGATGATCGCCCGCTTTCACGCCAAGGCGGTGGCGGACATCCAAGGGGCCAAAGTCGTTGCCTGCTTCGATGCAATCCCCGCCTCGGCCGACAAATATGCGGCCGAGATCGGCTGCCGGGCGTACCACAAGCTCAGCGACATGCTGGCCGATCCGGCGGTGAATATCGTGACCATCGGCACTCCCAGCGGGTCGCACATGGAGCCGGCCGTGGCCGCGGCCAAAGCGGGCAAGAACGTGATCGTCGAAAAGCCCCTCGAGATCACGCTCAAACGGTGCGACGCGATCATCGACGCCTGCAAGAAGGCGAAAGTGCGGCTGGCGACCGTTTTCCCCTCGCGGTACCACGGCAGCTCGCAGCTCATGAAGCAGGCCCTCGACAAGGGGCGGCTGGGAAAGCTCACGCTCGGCGATGCTTACGTGAAATGGTTCCGCACGCAGCAGTATTACGACAGCGGCGCCTGGCGCGGCACCTGGGCCCTCGACGGCGGCGGGGCGCTGATGAATCAGGCGATCCACAGCGTCGATCTGCTCCTGTGGTTCATGGGGCCCGCCGTCGAAGTCACCGCCCATTCCGCCACCCTGGCCCACGAGCGAATCGAAGTCGAAGACGTCGTCGTCGCGACGGTGAAGTTCGCCAGCGGGGCTCTCGGCGTCATCGAGGCCACGACTGCCGCGTTTCCGGGCGAGCTCAAGAAGATCGAAATCCACGGCGATCAGGGGAGCATCGGCATGCGGGAGGAGGACATCGTCCGCTGGGAGTTTGCCAAGAAGACGAAGGCCGACGAGGAGCTACTGGCTTCGATGGCTAACCGCACGCAAACCGGCGGCGGCGCTGCCGATCCCAAGGCAATCGGCCATCACGGCCATACGGCCCTGTTCAAGGACATGGTCGATGCCATCAAGAAGAACCGGCCGATGATGTGCGAAGGGGCCGAGGGCCGCCGCAGCGTCGAGTTGATCCTGGCCATCTACAAGGCGGCCGAGACCGGCAAGGCGGTCAAGCTGCCGCTGGCTAGCGATCCGGCGCTGAAGGCCAGGAAAAGAAAATGATCTGCCGGTGACGATCGACCTATCGCGGCGTTTTTACCGGCCGCCTGCGACCATCGGGAACTTCCTGCAGGTGTGAATCTACCGGAACGTCTTCCCCGCCGCGCGCCGTCAAAAGGGCGCGTAAAGTTGCCGGTGCCAGGCCGAAAGACAGCGTGTGAACGCTCCCATCGGCCGTAACCACAGCCGGCGGATCGAAGCGGCTGCTGACGCCGGCGGGAGCACCGACTTCCATGCTCATGGCGGCGAACTCAAGATCGCGCGGCTCAGTCCATGGGATTTTGCCGCCTTGATTCTCGACGATCAAGATGGTGAGCGCTCCGCCATCGGAGATTTGGTCCATGCTCAAGGACTTGCCCTGAGGCCAAACGGTCTCGTCGCCAACCACGGCGACGTAGTTGGTCGCGGTCCCCGTTTGGGATTCCTTATCGTGAAAGGCGTAAACGGAAGGACGCTGCTTGAGCAGCTTGCGGTTGTTCGGTCCGTCCCAAGGCTCGTCAAAGTCGTACTGCTCGTAGAGGTCTTGTTGCTCGAGGAACGGCAGGATCAGCACCCGCCAACTGTGCATCGGCCTCCCCTCGGCGTCGGCAATATATGCCGGGGGCAACGTCCCATAGTTGTCATGGTAGGTGGCGACCGCCACCGCAATTTGCTTGAGATTTCACTTATCGGCCGAACGAATGGCGTCGGTGCGCGCCTGTTGAGTCGCCGGGACGACGAACAGGATCAGCACCGCGAGCAGCGCCGCGCCACCGGCCCAAACGATGGTTCTTGTTCGCCGGCGCGGGCGAAGTTCAGGCGGCTGAGGATCGGCTGGGATGTTCATCGGTAAACACTGGGTTTCAACCCCGATTGAGATTCTAGTCGAACCGCCGCCTAATCCAATTTCCCCAGCCACCCGTGGCGCGCCAGCCACTTGCCCAGTTCCAGCACCGGCACGATCGTGCAGGAGGCCCCCACGACCACCCCCCAATCGGTCCAGGAAAGGTTCCGTGTGCCAAACGGCTCCTGCAGCAGCGGCCAATAAATGACGACCACCAGGAGCAGGATTTCCCAGCCGATCGCCAGGTTGAGCCAGCGGTTGCCAAACGGCTTGTGGAAAATCGTGTTCCGGTCGCTGCGGAAGTTGTAAGCCTTGAAGAACTGGATCAGCACCAGCGAGGTGAAGGTTATCGTCTGCGCGAATTCCAAGCGATCCTCGCCCCGATGGAAATACAAAGCCCACAGGAACACGAGCACGTTGACCAGCGCCGACCACGCCCCGCCGATAAGCATCAGGCCGATCACCGGAGCCGTGAAGATGCTCCGCCGCGGGCTCCGCGGCGGCCGCTGCATCACGTCGTCGTCCGGCGGATCGACCGCCAGCGCCAGGGCCGGCAAGCCGTCGGTGGCGAGATTCACGTACAGGATCTGCACCGCCGACAGGGGCAGCGGCAGCCCCGCCACGCTGGCCCCGACGACGAGGCCAATCTCCCCGATGTTGGAAGACAGCAGGTACATCAGGTACTTCTTGATGTTGCCGAAGATGACCCGCCCTTCCTCGACGGCGGCCACGATCGAGGCGAAGTTGTCGTCGGTGATCACCATGGCCGCGGCTTCCTTGGAAACGTCGGTCCCGCTGATCCCCATGGCGATGCCGATATCCGCTTTCTTGAGTGCCGGTGCGTCGTTGACGCCGTCGCCGGTCATGGCCACGATGAAGCCGTGCGACTGGAGCGCCGTCACCACCAGCAGCTTGTGGGCCGGCGAGACGCGGGCAAAGACGTCGATCGCAGCGACCTGCTCCGCCAGGGCCTCCTCGGACAGCGCGGAGATCTCCTTGCCCGAAAGCATACGGTCATGCGTCAGAATTCCCAGCTCCTGCGCCACGGCCCGGGCGGTGAGCGGGTGATCGCCGGTGATCATGATCACCTTGATGCCGGCCTGCTGGCAGGTGTGTACGGCCTCCTTCGCTTCGGGTCGCGGCGGGTCGATCATTCCCGCCAGCCCGAGCAGCGTCATCTCCTGGTCGGCCGTGGAACGCTCCGCCTGCTTCTTGACCCCCACCGCCAGCACGCGCAGGGCCTGCGCCGCCATGGCTCGCGACGCTTCGACCATCCGCTCCTTGCCGGCCCGATCGAGCGCCTCATCCCCGCCAGCAGTGGCCATGCGCGAGCACAAGTCGAGGATCACCTCGGGGGCCCCTTTGGAGTAGGCGATGGTTCCCTCCGGCCCGCGGTGCAGCGTCGTCATCCGCTTGGTGTCGGAGTCGAACGGAATCTCATCGATGCGGGGGAATTGCCGCTCGAGCTCGTTCTTGGCCAGGCCGGCTTTGGCGGCGACGACGACCAGTGCCGCCTCGGTGGGGTCCCCCTTCACGGCCGCCTTTCCGTCGCCGTCCTGCTCCAACAGGGCGTCGTTGCACAGCGCCGCCCCGCGAAGCAACTCCAGCACGAGCTCCGACGGTTTGGCCGCTGACCCGTCGCGTAAAAACTCCCCGTCGGCCGCATACCCCGCGCCGGAAACGTCCAGTGCGCCGTCGGCCGCCTGCACGCGGCGGACCGTCATCTCGTCCTTCGTCAGCGTCCCCGTCTTGTCGCTACAGATGACCGACGTGCTGCCGAGCGTCTCCACCGCCGGCAGTCGCCGCACGAGGGCGTTCCGCTTGACCATCCGCTTGACGCCAATCGCCAGCGACACGGTCACGACCGCCGGCAGCGCCTCGGGGACGACCGCCACCGCCAGGGCAATGCCGAAGATAAGGACCTCGACGAAATCCTGCCCGCGAAAGAGACCCAGCGCCATCACGACCGCGACGATGATCAGGGAGGCAATCGCCAAAACGCGGCCGACCTTGTCGAGGTTCTTTTGCAGCGGCGTCTTGCCGGTGGTCACCGTCTGGAGCATGCCGGCGATTTTGCCGAACTCGGTATGCATGCCGGTGGCGACGACGACGGCGCGGCCCCGGCCATAAGCAGCGGCAGTCCCGGCATGGACCATGTTCGTGCGGTCGCCGATGCCGAGGTCCTCTTCATCCAGTGGCTCCACTTGCTTGTCGATCGGCTGGGATTCGCCAGTCAAGGCGGCCTCTTCCAGCCGCAGGTTCATCGATTCGAAGACTCTGGCGTCGGCCGGCACCTGGTCCCCCGCATGGAGCACGATCACGTCGCCGGGGACCAGATCGCGGGCCAGGATGCGCTGCTCGTGCTCTCCCCGAACGACGGTGGCGTGCGGCGCGGCCATTTGCCGCAGGGCGTCGATCGCCCGCTCGGCGCGATATTCCTGGACGAAGCCGAGCACGACTGCGAACAAGACAATCACGGTAATCGCAATCGCTTCCACGCCGTGGCCCAGAAAAGCGGAGAGCGCGGTGGCCAGCAGCAGGATCAAAATCAAGACGTTCTGAAACTGGTGCAAGAGCAACACCCACGGCGACACGCCGGCCGAGGCGGTCAACTCGTTGGGACCATGCTCGCTGAGGCGGCGGGCCGCTTCGTCGCTCGACAATCCATGCGCTTGCGAGTCCAGCTTGGCGAAGACTTCAGCGACCGGGAGGGCGTGAAAGGCAGTGTTGTTCATTTCGTCAATGTAGCCTTGAAGCGGTGCTTGTCCCAGGTAACCGAGGAGCGGCAACGGTCGCGGGCGTTTGCACAGCCAGCTTGCCGACCGCTAAAATGCGTTGTGCGAACTTTGGTCTGCACAGCGCGTACCATCCACAGCGGCGGGAGAAGCAAATGAACGACATCCAGCGGATTCTGTGCCCGGTCGATTTTTCCGAGACGAGCGACAAGGCGTTTGCGGCTGCCGACGGGCTGGCGCATCGGCTGGGAGCGGAACTGGTGCTGCTCCACGCGTTTGAGTACCCCGAGCAGCTCACGGTCGCCGCGCAGGAGCGGCCCCTCGATCCGGCGCTCAAGCCCAAGCTGGAAGGGATCAAATCATCATTTCCCAATCAGAAGGTCGAGCACGTGCTGCACGCCGGCCCGCCGGGGGAAGTGATCTGCTGGATCGGCCAGTCGCGGAACTGCGACCTGATCGTGATGGGGACGCACGGCCGCACCGGCCTGATGCACCTGCTGATGGGAAGCGTCGCGGAATACGTCGTGCAGCATGCCCGCAGCCCCGTGCTCACCGTCCGCAACCGGCCGGCCGACGAGCCGCCGCTGAAGGAGCCGCTGGTGCTGCCCGTCCCTCCGCCGCGGTTTATGTAGCGGAAGTCGCCCGACTTCCGCCGCGACGGTGACGAGCAGCTTGCTCCCCTGAATTCTGGCGAATTCAGCTACGGAGAAAGTCAGTCGTGGCGAATTGTTGGCCTTGGTATAATGACCCAATGTCGTTTGCCTGTCGCTGACGGCATGTCGCACGATCAGTCGGCTACCGAGGAGAGCCGCAATTGACAAGGCCGCTCGTTCCTTATCGCCCTCCCCCGGCCGAATCGGAGCCGCCGCCGGTCGTCGCGCGCGTCATCGACGACTCGCCGGAAGACTTTCAGCTCAAGCCGGTGGACTGTCCGTCCCGCCACGAGCTCGCCGGACCGACCTTTCCGCTGGAGCTTCCGTCGCCGCAGCCGGCGCCCGACGCATCGTCGCGATTTCGGTTTTCGGTCCTCGACCTGCTCGTCGTCACCACCGCCATTTCGGTCGGGCTGGCAGGTGGGAAGTGGATCGCGGCGGAGGTTTTCGCCCTGATCATGGGGGTGGTGACCCTCGGCGGACTGATCCTTGTCGAGCTTTATCCCCCCCAGTCGCGAGCCGGGTGGTTGGCCTGGATCGCGCTCGTGCTGGTCTATTTGTCGGCGTGGCTCAGCGCGCTGGCGGCCAATTCCTGAGACTTGCTCTGCGACTCGGCGTGCCAGTTGCGTGCCTTGGCGGAAATGGGCCTATGCGATAAGGTGCATAAGCCCCGACTTGGGCAAAACCTATGAGCCTTACCACGCTGTTGGTCATCGTTGGCATGCTGGTGCTCAACGCGCTGTTTGCCGCGTATGAGCTGGCATTGGCGTCGGTGCGAATCGACAAGCTGAAGCACCTGGTCGAGCAAAAGCGGCGCGGCGCGGTAACCGCCTTGCGGATGAAAAACCGCATGGAAGGGAGCCTGGCCGTCGTCCAGCTCGGCATCACGCTGGTGGGGGCGATTGCCGCCGCTGCCGGCGGCGCCAGCGCCGAGGAGAATCTGGGCCCTTGGCTGCAAACAGCCCTCGGCATTCGCAGCGGGGCCCTGTCCGACTTCCTGGCGCTGGCGATGATCGTCATTCCGTTGGCGGCCATCACGATCATCGCGGGCGAGCTGATCCCTAAGGTGCTGGCGATCAAGAACGCGGAGTTCTTTTGCACGCTGCTCAGCCCGGCGATGTGGATCTTTACGCTGGTGGTCTACCCGGCGGTGTGGGTCCTGGAATGGGTGACGAAGGCGTTCGTCAAGCTGGTGGAGACCACCTTCCCCTCCCAGCGGGCGGACGATCATCAAACGGGGCTGCACGAGCTGCGGGCGCAGGTCAACGTGCTCCGCGCCAGCCAGGTGATCGGCATGCAGGAAGAGCGGATCATCCTTCAGGCCAGCCGCCTGTCGAGCATGACCGTCGGCGACATCATGATGCCCGAGGAGGACATCGTGATGGTGATTGCCGACGCGCCGCTGTCGGAAAATCTCGTCATCGCCCACATGGACTTGCACACGCGGTTTCCGGTGACGGCGCGGCGCGCCGATCCGCAGGCGATCATCGGCTACGTGACGTTCAAAGACATGGTGCTCTTGGCCAAGACCCACCCCGGCAATCCGGTGATCCGGGAGATCGTTCGCCCGCTGATCAGCCTGCCGGTGGACATTCCGCTCAGTGAGGCGCTGCAGCGGATGATTGCCGAGCATCAACACCTGGCGCTGGTTCGCGGGGAGAAGGGGCGCGTGCTGGGGTTGATCACGCAGGAAGACATTTTTGAGGAGCTGGTCGGCGATATTCAAGACGAGTTTGACCGCTTGCCCAAGCACATCAGCCCGGCGGGACAGCAGCTCGTCGTCGGCGGCGGCGTGACGCTGAACCAGTTGCGGAACTCGCTGAAGCGGGATGATCTGGGAAGCGGCCTGCCGCCGACCACGACGCTCAACGACTGGCTGAACCAGGGGCGCGAAGACCCCGTCAAAGGCGGCGATATGCTCGTCGTGGATGGCATCTGGGCCCAGGTCCGCAAGGTCCGCCGCCGCCGCGTCACCGAAGCCCTGCTCGACCCGCTCGGCAATCCGTTCGAAAAGAAGCCGGCGGAGAGCGGCAATGGGGCGGCCGCTCCATTGCCCGAAAATTCATCGCCGGCGCCGGAGCGCAGTGCGTCGTGACAAACGCACCAGAAAATGCGTGTCAGACGCGGCGGTGCTATAATTTCAGACAATGACTCGATCAACGACTTTTCCGCCCGGCCATTCCAATTTCGGCAGTCGTCCGGTCCCGCCGCTGGAACCAGGGGATCGACTGAGCCGGGCGGAGTTCGAGCGCCGCTATGCGGCGATGCCGGATCTGAAAAAGGCAGAGTTGATCGAAGGAGTCGTCTATATGCCGGCAGCAGTGCGAGCAAGAAATCACGGGAGGCCCCAATCTCACCTGTTAACCTGGCTTGGCTGCTATGAGGCTTCCACGCCGCATATGTTCGTTGCCGACAATGCCTCGGTTCGG
Source organism: Pirellulaceae bacterium (assembly GCA_035512595.1). Taxonomy (GTDB): domain Bacteria; phylum Planctomycetota; class Planctomycetia; order Pirellulales; family Pirellulaceae; genus DATKDU01. The sequence goes on along the minus strand of DATKDU010000465.1, from coordinate 10,496 downwards.
CTCGACCTCGACAACATGCCGCAGCCGGACGCTTTGTTGCTCATCGAACCGGGTTTTGGCGGGCAAGCGACGATCAGCGACGATGACTACGTGGAAAAAGCGCCCGAGTTGGTTGCGGAGATCGCGTCCAGTTCGGTGAGCTTCGACCTGAACACGAAAATGCAAGTCTATCTCCGCAATGGGGTCAAGGAGTATCTCGTCTGGCGTGTTCTCGACCGCCAATTCGACTGGTTCGTCTTTCGCGACGGCGAATTTCACAAGCAAGCCCCCGACCCAGAAGGCATTCTCAAGAGCACCGTCTTTCCCGGTCTGTGGCTCGATGCCGCCGCGCTCTTGGAAGGAAAGCTGTCGCAAGTGCTGGCCGTCCTCGACCGCGGCATCAAGTCGCCCGAGCACGCGGCATTCGTGGCGAAGCTCCAGGGAAAGTGATTTGGAGTCTGATAAGGAGTCACGGACATGTCCACCGAAGCGCCACCGAGAAAAATGACCACCGAAGAATTGCTCGCCATGCCCGACGACGGCGTCGAGCGCTGGCTGATTCGCGGAGAGCTGCATGAGAATACGGAGGTGGACGTGAACCGGCGAAATCCAGACCACAGCGGCGTGATGTCGATCTTGACTCTGATTCTCGGAAATTGGCTCCGGACTCAGCCGAAACCGCGTGGCAAGGTTCTCACGGGGGACGCCACGTTCCGCCTGCGCCCCGGCAGCGAGACCACCGTGGGGATCGATGTGGCCTATATTTCGCCCGAGTTGCGTGCCGCTACGCCGAAGGGCTCGAAGCTGGTTAATGGCACGCCAATTCTCGCGGCCGAAATCCTCTCCCCCTCCGATCAACACGCGGACGTCACGGAGAAGGTGTTTGAGTATCTCGATGCCGGCGTTCCGCTGGTCTGGATTGTCGATCCAGACTTTGAGACCGTAACCGTTTGCCGCCGGGGGGCCGAGCCGGTGATGTTCAATCGGGAGCAAGAGCTGACGGCCGAACCGCACTTGCCGGGGTTCAAGATGGCGGTGGCGGAGTTGTTTGACTAGCGCACGGCTTTGCGATTCTTCCTCGGTCGTCGCTTCCAATAAACGAACCGATCGACGTCGGTATTCGTCAGCGGCTCAGCGCTGTCGCTTGCCAGTTCCGCCAGGGAGTAGATCGGATCGTCGGCGGCAATCGGCTTCCCGCCAAGGGGCTCGAGGCGCGCCACCGGCTTGCCGCTGCGAGTCAGCACGAACTGCTCCCCCTTGGCAACCCTACGCAGAACCTGGGCGGCATACTTGCGGAATTCGAGCATTGAGACAGTCTTCATGGGGGCCGCCCGTCAATCACGAAAGAACTTCAAGTTCAACTTTAGCTCTGGGCTTGTCATCAAAACCCCAGCCCCGGTCCATTCAGCACTGCCGTCCCCACCGTTCCATCGCTGATGTGGAACATCGGCGGGTACATCTCCCCCCAGATCTTGTTCCCGGCGGGGCAGTACTGCCGGCTGTTGCCTTCGATGGCGGCAATCGTGGGGATGCGGGCGGCAATGCTGGCGGAGTGCAGAAAGGAATAGCCGGGGCAGCTCAGGTCCTGCACGCAGAGGAACATGCCGTACTTCTGTGCGGCGGCCCCCATGAGGAGCGCCTCGGTGTGGCCTTTGCACGCCTTGAGCGCCACGCCGCTGTACCCCTGCTCGCGGGCGAGCTGAAGCGATTCCAGATCGATCAGCGACTCGTCGATGACCACCGGCTTGATCGCCGCCGCTCTGTGCATCTTGTTCTCAGGGTGCGCCGCCAGATCGCGGTGCGTCGGCTGTTCGATGTACTGCACGCGTTTGAGTGCCGTTGGCGCACGCTCCTGCACCAGCTTCAAGAACTCCAGCAGGTACTCCACGTTCTGGCACTTCTCGTTGAAGTCAAGCGAATAGTGCCACGTCTCGACCCCCATCCGCGCCTGCGTCTCTTCCGCGACTCGATTGACTGCCACGACACGCTCGACGTCCCATTTCAGATCGTCCCCGTTGAGCTTGATCTTCAGGTGCGTCAGCCCGTCGAAGACGATCCACTCCCCCAGCGTCTCCGGTAAACCGTCGTTGAGCTTCATCGGCACGTCGTCGTCGGTCAGCGGATCGAGCGCGCCGACCAGGTGATACAGCGGCATGAAAGGCTTCGGCTCGCGAAGCGTGTATTTGTCCAGGTACTCCCCCTGGAACTCGGGCGTGAGCCACTCGGCCAGGTCGTGCTCGACGAACTCCGGCCCCAGCAGGTTATAGCAGTTTTTGCCCAATGTTTTTCCTTGGGCGTCGTGGACTGCCGCCTCAAACGGGCTGGCCGCAACCAACTGCGCCAGCACGGGCATCGGCTCGGCCAGCTTCATGTCGTTGACTACTTCCGCCGCGATCGCGCGATAAATCGGCGTCCAATCGTGCGTGATGTCCAAGGGGTGGCCGCAGCCCTGGTACTCGCGCACTGCCTTCTCCAACTTGCCGGCGAACTCGATCATCGCCGAAAGTGTCTGCTCCGTCGTGAGCTGGCTCGTCGGCCAGGCCCACACATTTCCCATCGGCATCGAGCCCATGCCGCGGCCGCGGCGGCCGTCCCGCGTTTCGACGTCGAGATGCACGTTGTAGATGATCGCATCGACGACGACGCGGCCGCCGAACTTGATTGGCGAGCGGTACTTGATCAGCTCCTGCTGGGTGGCAACTTCCAGAATGCGAACGTCGGTCGATTTGGCCATGAAAATCCTTTCGCGAAACTTTGTAGCGCCGGGTCATGGTATCGCATCCAAAGAACCCGTCGCAACCGCCGGCAATCATTACCTGCCAGCATCACTTTCCAAATTCGGGCGGGATAAGCACTTTGGGCAAATGCCGCCTCTGGAAATCGATGGGGCAGCCGCATCGAAATGAGCGATTTACAAGTCGGTTACTAAACGGAGCTTGCAGCGGTTTCGTCTGATTACGAGAGTGACGGCAATAGCCAAGAGCGGCGTCGATTGAGGCTCGGCTCGTTCGACTAGCTTGCAGAGGGCAAGATTCGACCGCGCCAGACGAACCGAATATGATAAGATCACGTAAAACAGCGAGCCGGGAGCGCCGCTTGCGCAGGAAGTCCGATCCAGTGAACGATCGCAATCCGAAAACGAGCCTGGGACCGGCCGATATCACGCTCGACGCCCCCTCTTCCGACCCGGACCAAACGGCCCCGTATATCTCGGGGAAGTGCCGCGTCCACCTCGTCCAAGGGAGCGGCTCGCAACCCTCTGGCGAGTTGAACGAATTGCTCCGCTCGCGGCTCCGCTCGGCCGCACTCTTGATGTTCGGCGGATTTGCCATCTTTCTGGTATGGCACATCTTCATGTTCGAGCCGACGACCACCCTGCCGATCGTCACCTTCGTGGCGCACGTCCTGGTGACGATGGTGCTGGGGGCCATCGGCTTCTCGCTGTGCTCTCAATGCCGCATGACCAGCGGCCAGCTCCGCGCGGTTGAATTGATCACGTTTGCAACTCCGGTCACGTTCTTCATGCTGATGCAGCACGGGGACGTCGTACGATCGGTGATCGTTCAACGCCAGATGCACCCCGATTTGTCCGCGATGTGGCTGCTGGTGATTTACACGTACGCCCTGTTCATTCCCAACGATTGGCGGCGCGCCGCCGTCGTTCTGACCATCGTGGCGCTGGCACCCGTTATCACGACCGTTTTCACCGCCGTTCTCCATCCGCAAGTTCTGGAGGCCATGCTCGCCGATAAAGCGGCGGGGGTGGCCACCGTGCTGGAATTGGGATTGGCCTGCGTCGGCGCAGTTTGGGGCGTGTACATCATCAATCACTTGCAGCACGAGGCGTATGAAGCCCGGCAGATCGGACAATACCGGCTCAAGCAGCTTCTCGGCGCCGGCGGCATGGGAGAGGTCTACCTGGCCGAGCACCAGCTCATGAAGCGGCCCTGCGCGATCAAGCTCATCCGCCCCGAGAAGGCCGGCGATCCTAAAGTCCTCGCCCGCTTTGAGCGCGAAGTGCATGCCACCGCCAAGCTCTCGCACTGGAACAACATCGACATTTTTGATTACGGCCGGGCCGACGACGGCACCTTCTACTACGTGATGGAGTATCTCCCCGGGATGAACCTGGGGGAGATCGTCCGCCGCTTCGGGCCGATGCCGCCGGCGCGGGCGATTCACCTCGTCCGCCAGGCCTGCGATGCGCTCCAGGAAGCGCACGACGTGGGGCTCATGCACCGCGACCTTAAGCCGGCCAATCTCTTCGCGGCAGTCCGCGGCGGATTTTACGACGTCGCCAAGCTGCTCGACTTTGGCCTCGCCAAGCCGCTGACGAGTCTCGATTCGGCCAGCCTGACGGCCGACGGCACGATCACTGGCTCGCCGCTGTATATGTCTCCCGAGCAGGCGACGGGAGATCGCGAGCCCGACGCGCGGAGCGATATCTATGCAATGGGGGCACTGCTCTACTTCCTGGTCAGCGGCCGGCCGCCGTTTGAAAACGAAAAGCCGATCAAGGTGCTGATCTCCCACGCCCACGAGCCGGTTCTTCCGCCGAGCAAGTGGCGCGACGATCTGCCGCTCGATCTGGAGTCGGTGATCATGCGGTGCCTGGCCAAGAGCCCCGACGAGCGGTACCAATCGGCCGCGGAGCTGGCGACGGCACTGGACGACTGCGAATCGGCCGGTTACTGGACCCGTGACGACGCCCGCCGCTGGTGGCAGGAAAAAGATCCGGTGACCGCCACGCCGAGCGAGATGGCGATGGGGTAACCTAGCCGAACTCGCCAAAGTGCGGGAGCTTGAGGTCTGGCGATTTCGGCTACGGAGCCGGTGGCAGTTTCAAGTCTGCATCCGTCACGGCCACCGGTGCGCCTTCTTTCGGCACTTCCACCTGTGCCGACCAGAGAATGCCGTTGACGAGCATTTTTCGGAAGTCGTCGATCTTGAAGTTGTCGTGAAAGTGCCCCAGCGTGCAGCCGAAGCTGCGGCCGCCATTTGAGTCCTCGCGCTTGAGCGCCCAGGCGACGGTCTGCTCCTTGCCGGCAACGGAAACCTTCAGGATCGGCTGCGCCTGCTCGTGGAACTTGAGGTTCAGGTAAAACTCGTCGTGCAGGTCGTACTCCTTCCAGCCGCGGCAGATTGGATGATCGGGGGCGGACTGCACGAGCCGCTGCTTCTCGACGGCGAGGCCGCTGTGGGCGAAGTGGAACCAACCCCCCAGCGTTTGCAGCCACTCTTCCCCCTTGTCTTTCTCCGCGGCCGTCGCCCAGTGGATGCACGCCAGGCCGACGCCTGACTTCATCAATTTGCGAACTTCATCGCGGCGTGACGGATCGAGCAGGATGTCCCCCGCCGGCCGCGAGTAGTAGACGATTGCTTTCACGTCCTTGAGGATTGCCGGATCTTGGGGCCAGTCGAAGTCGGGCGAGACGACTGCTTCCACATTCGCCGTTTGATGGAGGCACTTCGCCAGCAAGCGGCACTCCAGCTCGTACATGTGCGAAGCAGGGGGATGATCGAGCTTCGTGGGAATGAGGACAATTTTTGTCCTGGCCGGCTCCGCGGCATTCGCTAGAAGCGGCAGCGCCAACGCCATCGTCAAGAGGCTCGCAATTCGCATCATCTTCATCGCATTTCTCCCGCCGCTGTTGCCAAACGCATCAGCCATCGACGATAATACATCCGGCGACTGGATGTCGCTCCTGCCCCCCGAAGAATTCCTCGCCCAACCTGCCTTCGAGGAATCGTGCATGAGGTTGATCGCTTCATTATGTACCGTCCTGGTTCTCGCTGGGCCCGCGGTGCGCGCCAGTGCCGACGAGCCGCTCTCGTTTGAGCGGCATATCCGTCCGATCCTCAAGGCGCACTGCTTTCAATGCCATGGCGAGGAAGGGAAGCAGGAGGGGAACCTCGACGTCCGGCTCAAGCGGCTCTTGGAGAAGGGAGGCGACTCCGGCGCGGCCATCGTTCCCGGCAAGCCGGACGAAAGTCTGTTGCTCGAGCGGCTCAAGGCCGGCGAAATGCCGCCGGAAAAGAAGCAGCCGGTGTCGGCCGCCGACATCGAGCGGATCACGCAGTGGATTGCCGCCGGTGCGCCGGTGGCAGCGACCGAGCCCGACGATCCAAGCCAGATCAGCGACGTCACGGCCGACGAGAAGGCCTGGTGGTCGTTTCAGCCGATCGGAAATCCGGTACTGCCGAGCGTGAGGCACACAGACCGGTTGCAATCTGCTCCGGACGCGTTCGTGCTCGCGATGCTCGAAAAGAATCAGTTCACTTACGCGCCGAAAGCGTCGCCGGTGACCCTCATCCGCCGCGCGACGTTCGATCTCACTGGCCTGCCCCCGCTGCCGGAGGAAATCGACGCCTTCGTTGCCGATGCGGCCGCAACGCCTGATGCGTACGAGCGGCTGGTCGATCGGCTGCTGGCTTCCCCCGCTTATGGCGAGCGATGGGGCCGGCATTGGCTCGACGTGGCCGGCTATGCCGACTCCGATGGATACGCGGTCGAAGATCGCGTGCGGCCGTATGCGTACAAGTATCGTGACTATGTCATCCGCGCGCTGAATGCCGACCGGCCGTGGGACCGGATGATCGTCGAGCAACTTGCCGGGGATGAGCTGGTGCCGCTGCCGCACCAGAATCTCAATAGCGACCAGATCGACATGCTGGCGGCAACCGGTTATTTGCGGATGGCGCCCGATGGCACGCAGTCCGATCCGGACCAGAAGACGGCCCGCAATGCGGTCGTCGCCGACACGCTGAAGATCGTTTCAACGTCGCTCGTGGGGCTGACCGTCGGCTGCGCCCAGTGCCACAACCATCGTTACGATCCGATCCCGCAGGCCGATTATTACCGCCTGCGAGCCATCTTTGAGCCGGCACTCGACGTGAAGGATTGGCGGAAACCGGCCGATCGATTGGTGTCGCTGTTTACCGACGCGGACCGCGCCACGGCCGCGGAAGTGGAAGCGGAAGCGAAGCAGCTCGACGACAAGCGCAAGCAGCACGCGGAGGAGATCGTCGCCCGGATTCTCGAGGAGCAGTTGGCCAAGCTGCCGGAGGACAAGCGTGAGGAGGCAAAGGCGGCCCGCGAGGCCAAACCCAAAGAGCGCACTGACCAGCAGAAGGCCCTGCTCAAGCAATTCCCCAGCGTCAATGTTTCAGCCGGATCGATCGAGCTCTACGACCGCAAGGCTGCCAACGAGCTGAAGGAGGAGGCGAAGCAGGCAGCCGAGGTGCGGGCCAAGAAGCCCGTAGAGGATTTTCTAAGCATCTTGAGCGAAGTCCCCGGCAAAATTCCCGCGACCGTCCTCTTTCACCGCGGCGACCCCGACCAGCCCAAGCAGCAACTGGCACCCGGCGAACTGTCGGTCCTGTCCGACCTGGCGGCAGCGATTCCGCTTGATGATCCGAGCCTGCCGACGAGCGGACGCCGGCTGGCCTACGCCCGCCATCTGACCAGCGGCAAACATCCGTTGGTTGCTCGCGTGCTGGTCAACCGCTTCTGGATGCACCATTTTGGCCGCGGCCTGGTCGCCACGCCGGGTGAATTCGGCCGCCTTGGTGAAATACCGTCGCATCCCGAGCTGCTCGACTGGCTCGCCGGAGAGTTCATGTTCGGCGGCTGGGAATTGAAGCGCTTGCAGCGGCGAATGGTATCGTCGGCGGCGTACCGGCAGGGTTCAGGGTTCAGGGTTCAGGGTTCAGGAGAGCAGAGGTCAGAGGTTAGAGATCAGACGAATACTCCGCAATCGACCGATCCCGACAACCGCCTCCTGTGGCGTTTCCCCGTCCGTCGTCTCGAGGCGGAAGCGGTCCGCGACGCGGCGCTGGCCGCGTCGGGGCAGCTAATTGGAAAACAGTTCGGCACGCCCGTGCCGGTGATGATCGACAGCTCGGGGCAGGTGGTTCTCGGCATCGAGATGCTCGACGGCGAAGGGAATCCGAGCAAACAGCCGGCCCCGCTGGCCGGCGAGGATTTGCGGCGGAGCGTCTACATCCAGGTCCGCCGCAGCCGGCCGCTGGGGACGATGGAGGCGTTTGACCTGCCGACGCTCGAGCCCAACTGCGACCTGCGGACGTTCTCGACCGTCACTCCGCAGTCGCTGGTGCTGATGAACAGCGAGTTCGTCGTTGACGTTTCGGAGGCAATGGCCGCGCGGCTGGCGCGCGACGCGGGGAGCGACCTGTCCGCACAACTTCGCCGCGGCTGGCAATTGGCGTTTGGGCGAATGCCGAGCGAGCAGGAGTTGTCGGCCGCGACTGCGTTCGTGCAGGATGCGGCCGCCCAGTTCACCGCGGCCCCGCCGGCGACCGATCCCAAAGCACCGCCCCCCCCTTCGCCAGAGGAGCGAGCGCTGGCACTTTTTTGTCAGACGCTCCTCAGCAGCAACGAGTTTTTGTATCTCGATTGAGAGAGCCCATGCACGTCGCCTCGGTTTCCCGCCGCCAGCTTCTCTCCACCGCCACGTGGGGGCTGGGCTCCGTCGCGCTGGCGTGGTTGCTCAAGGAAGAAAATCTGCTCGCGGACTTTGAAAAGCCCGACCTCGAGCGGCCGACCTACGACCTGCTCCCCAAGCAGCCTCATCATCCGCCAAAGGCCCAGGCGATGATCAGCCTGTTCATGCAAGGGGGGCCAAGCCATATGGATCTGTTCGATCCCAAGCCGGAATTGACCCGGCTCGACGGACAGAGTTTTCCCGGCGAGATCAAATACGACAACGTCGCCCAGGCCAGCTCCAAGGTCCTCGGCAGTCCGTGGAAGTTTGCTCCCCGAGGGCAATGCGGCACCGAGCTCTCCGAGCTGGTGCCGCACCTGGCGGAAGTGATCGACGACGTCTGCCTGATCCGCTCGATGCACACCGGCGTCAACAACCACGGCCAGTCGATCGACGCCCTGAACACCGGCCGCTCGCAGTCGGGGCGGCCGTCGCTCGGCTCGTGGATGACCTACGGCCTGGGAAACGAGAGCCGCAACCTGCCGGCGTTCGTCGTGCTGACCGATCCGCAGGGCAATCCGGTCCTGGGGACCAACAACTGGTCGAGCGGCTGGCTGCCGTCGCTCTTCCAAGGGACGGTGGTCCGCTCGAAAGAGCCGCGGATCGCGAACCTCGATCCGCCGCCCCATCTGCAAGGAGCGGTGCAGGAAAAGTACCTCGCGTACCTATCGCAGCTCAACCGCGAGCACCTGTCGCGCCATCCTGGCGAGCTCGACCTGGAGGCCCGCATCGCCAGTTACGAGCTGGCCGCCCGCATGCAGACGGCCGCCAAGGAGGCGATGGACATCAGCGGCGAATCGGCCGCCACGCAGGCCCTTTACGGCCTGGATCAAGAAGCGACGCGTGAGTACGGCACGCGGCTGCTCATCGCCCGCCGCCTGGTCGAGCGGGGCGTTCGCTTCGTGCAGATCTTCACCCGCAATCAGGCCTGGGACCATCACGGCAATATCCGCAACTCGCTTCCCGCGATGTGCCAGAAGACCGACAAGCCTTCGGCCGGCCTCGTCAAGGATCTCAAGCAGCGCGGCCTCCTCGATTCCACCCTCGTTCACTGGGGGGGTGAGATGGGGCGGCTGCCGGTCATCCAGAACGATGCCGGGCCGGAGAAAGTCGGCCGCGACCACAACACGTATGGTTTCTCGATGTGGCTGGCCGGCGGCGGCATTCGCGGCGGCATGGCCTACGGCAAGACCGACGAATTCGGCCATCACGCCGTCGAGAGCGTCGTCACCCATAGCGACTACCACGCCACGCTCTTGCACCTGTTCGGCCTCAACCACGAGCGGCTGATCTACAAGCGGAACAATCGCGAGCAGTCGCTGGTGGACAAGCAGCCGGCGCGGGTGGTGCGGGAGATTCTGGCTTAGGATCTGGCGAAAAACACCTTCCACACTTGATCTGACCGGAAGCGGAACACTAATCAGCACTAATTGTCGCTAATTGTTTGAAGGAGGGGGTTTTTCAATCAGTGGAGATTAGCGCGAATTAGTGTTCCTTACCTGCCGGTTCCAGCGACGCGAACGAAAGGCCGAAGTTGTCTTCGTCCAATTTGTAAGGAGTGAACCATGAGCCCCCGCGGATCCTTCGGCGCTCTTCGTCCTCCGCCATTGAGCCGCCGTCGCTGGCTGGGCGTGGCGGGACTGGGCTGGCTGACGGCGGCGCTGCCAGCGCTCGGATTGCCGCGACAGGCATCGGCCGCGACTTCTTCGCTGGGGACGAGCAAACCGATCCGCTCCTGCATCCTTGTTTTCTTCTACGGCGGACCGAGCCAGCTCGAAACATTCGATCCCAAGCCAAACGCCCCCGTCGGCGTCCGCGGCGAATACCAGTCGATTTCCACCGCCGGTCCTGGGATTGCCGTCGGCGAGCATCTGCCCAAGACGGCCGTCGTGATGAATCGCCTGGCCCTCATCCGCTCGATGCACCACCCGATGCGGAACCACAATTCGGCGGCCGCCGAAGTGCTGACCGGCCGCACGCCGGCCGGCGGCGATCTGGAGCTGCTGGCCGACG
>DATKDU010000464.1:0-3788 GCA_035512595.1 Pirellulaceae bacterium | reverse complement strand
CCACGCCGCACCGATCGCGGCAATCCCGCCGGCGATCTGAGCCGCGACCCGGGCCTTGACCAGCGGCCCAAACGCCAGCCGCCGCTCGAGCAGCGACTGGTGCGCCTGGCCGAGCGTCGCCAAGAGAGTCGCACCGGCGAGCGCCAGACTCAGCGATGTCAGCAGCGGCTCGTCATACGCCGCCGCGAGGATCGCGCCGCACAAAACCGTCAGCACAACCGCCCCAAGCCCCAGCCCTTGCATGAGCCAGAACAGGCTCGTCCGCTGGCCGCTGGAGAGCTCCGGCGCCTGCACGATTGCCGCCCCGACCCCCAGCGTCGCCGCCATCCGCGGCAGCATCACCGCCGGCAGCGCCATGCCAAGGAGTCCATAATCCTCCGGCCGCAGCAATCGATACAAAATCGCCAGGATCACCAGCGACGCCAGTTGCGACGCGATCTGCGCCGCCAGCGACGCCCGCGTCCCGCCGCGAATGAGCGCGCGGAGAGTATCGTCAGCACTAACGGGTGCCTCGCGATCGGTCATGGGGCCTCGCGCGACGCCAGCGCAGCGATAGGGACGCTTGCCCGCAGCCGCGCCAAGCGCAAGTGCTGCGCCAATAGATTCCACTCCGCGATGACTCCCATGATGACCGCCAGCGCCAACATAGCGATCAACGTCCACCGGCGCACCGGCAATGCGACAAGAGCCAGAAAGAAACTGCCGCACCAGACGAAGTACCCAACCAGCATCCCCGAATCCCAGACGACGAACCACGTGCTGACCATCGCCACGCACAGCGCTGCCGAGAGCCATTGGCCGCCCTCGCGAGCAAGTCGCCAAATGATCAGAGGCAGGGCGGCGGCCAGTAGGTTTGCCAGATCCATGAGTAGAAACCAGGGAAGAGCAAAATCCACGATTCTTCCTCCCTCACTTACCACAGCCAACGGACCGGTCAGCGCATACCACGCCGCTCCCCATCCGTAGATCGGACCAAAGACGGACAACGCGGGCAGCAGCAGCGAAATCAAGAACACAAACCACGCGCCCCACAGCAACGTAAGCTGCATGCGGCCTGACTGCAGCCGCGTGAACGCACCGCAATGATTGAGAATTGCAATCCCCAGGCCTCCAGTTACCATGAGCGTCCCCGGTCCGCACCATGCAACGAAGGCTGAGGCGAGGGCGGCATAGGTCATCGCCGCGAACAGGTGCTTGAGGCGGAATTGCCACGGCGGGGCGATTATAGCGCTCGCCTTGACCGCAGGTCGTCGCTCATTGGCAATCACTTTCATTGAAATAGTCACCGTGAACGGCACACCGAGCGTGCCTACTACTTAGAGCCCGTCTGCCTGGCAATTATTCCAGCGGATTCCGCCCCCCCTCCAGCAGCGTCACCCCGTTCCCCTTCTCGTCGGCATAGTGGCACACGCCGTGCAGCAGCTTGACGCCGGAGGCGACGTCCTTGGCCAACAGCACCGCCCCGTCCATATCGACGTAATCCAGCAGCGGCAATAACTGCGCAATGGCCGAAATGCCGACGGTCGATTCGGTCATGCAGCCGCACATGACCTTCAGGCCGAGCTGCGCGGCCCGCGAGATCATCCGCCGGGCGGGCGTCAGGCCGCCGCACTTGACCAGCTTGATGTTGACGCCGTGGAAGTACCCCGCGCAGCGCTCGACGTCGCTTTCCACGATGCAGCTTTCGTCGGCAATGATCGGCAGGGCCGATTCGCGGTAGATGCGGGCCTGATCGGCCCAGACATCAGGGGGCTGACGCCCCCCGCTCGCCAATTCGGGCTGACGCCCCCCGCTCGCCGGTCCTGCCGCCGGCAGCGGCTGCTCGATGAACTCGACGCCCAGCTCCTTGAGTGCGGCGGCATTGGCGATGGTCTGATCGGCAGTCCAGCCGCAGTTGGCATCGACGCGAAAGATCGCCGCCGTGTGCCTTCGCAGCTCGCGGACGATCTCCAGGTCGCGGTCGGTGCCGAGCTTGATCTTGTAGATCGGCCAGCCGTCGAACTCCTTCAGCTTGGCGACCATGACGTCGATGGCGTCGATGCCGATCGTGTAATCCGACGCCGGCACGCTGTCGGCACTCAATCCCCACAATTCGTAGGTCTTCAGGCCGCGGAGCTTGCCGCACAGATCCCAGGCGGCCTGGTCGATGGCGCAGTGGGCGAACGGATCGTCTTTCAGCGCCGGATGGAGCGCCGCCCACAGCGACTCCGGCTCGTCGGGGCTGGCCGCTTCCAGCCGCGGCCGCACGAGGTCCACGTCGCGGGCCATTCGCTCGATCGTAAAGCCGTAGTAGGCGCTGGCCGTCGCCTCGCCATACCCGCGAATGCCGCCGCTTTCCAGCTCCACGATCAGCGTGCTCTGGCTGGTGATGCTCTCGCGGGAGATGGTGAAGGTGTGAGCCAGCGGCAGATCGAAAGCGTGCAGCGTGAGTTTCATGGCCACTTTATCCCATTCCGGGCGGTCGTCTGCAACGTGACCGCCGGCCGAGCAGGTGGCAGAAATTTTTCTAATCCAACTCGTGACGAGGCTCTGCCTCGTCACGCAAGAACCCGAGGCTCTGCCTCGGTGTCCCGCGAGTGACGCTCGCTGGCGGACAAGGGGGAATGGGACATTCTACTTTTTCTAAAAACTAGAATGTCCCCTTCTAGGCTACGCTGCCCGGGGCGTGCCGGATGCCGTCGATACGCCGCTGCAATTGGGGGATCGACACGCACGCAACCCAACCGGCAACGAAGGCAGCCAGGCTCGCCGCGAGTAACGTGAAGTCGGTGTCCGAGCCGCGCAACTTGCTCACTACGTAGATGACGGCGCCGAGTACACCGGCAACCAGCGATACCCAGCCAAATGGAACGTGCATGACGACACTTCCTTCGACGAACGTAGGGCCGTTGAGCGGCCGCGGCGGCGCACGCGCGACGCTCGACCGCAAGTGAAGTATACCGCCGCCGCGGTTCGCTCCAGCGGCGGGTTATGCCTCACTCTTCGATGCTGAACCAGCCGCAGCCCCGGTCGCCCGGTAGCTCATAGCTCAGACCCAGATCACCCGTCTCCCGATGCCGCTCCTCGCGAAAGCGCACGGTCATGTCCGCGGGCTCTGTCGGCGCAGAGAGAAACAGTGCGATGCCATCTGTAGCGGCGTAGCCGTCTCTCAGCAACTCGCGCCATGCCTCCAACAGTGGAACCGCATACCAAGCCGTCGGGTCTTCGAACGTGAACGAGATGCGACTGGTCCCGGAGGGGCCCACGGGCCAATCTCCGTAGCGCGCATCGCGGCTAAAGTATTCGGCGATGTACTCGGCAACTTCGGGCAGCCAGTGAGGCATAACGACACGATTCAACCGGCGGCGGCCAAAACGGCTTGTAATCAGGACCGACCCCAACCGCCGCTCGGTTGCAATCGATTGTTAGCTGGCGTTTTTCTGTTGTAGGTTCGATTCTGAATTGAGTTCGTGCGCAAAGTAGTCAAATGCCATTGCATTCTCCCATACATCGTCATGGTACGCGTGCATCACGGAGCTGCAATAGTTCATGAACGAGGCGTACCTGGCTGTGCCACGTGTCTCGTCCATTTCGCGGCCCAGCGTGTCGGCGATCTCGGGCATTCTCAGAACCCGCATGCAAAACGGTACAAGCATCCACGGTGATATGCTTTTCCAGAGTACGAGTTCTTCAAAGCAGCGAACAAAGACAAGTCGTTCCGCTGGATGATCCGCAACCAATTTGCAGATTGCCAAGTATGTTGGCTCGACCATCCGATTGGAATCGACAGGATCTTCGTTGTCGTCGTT
>DATKDU010000463.1:0-7768 GCA_035512595.1 Pirellulaceae bacterium | reverse complement strand
GACGATCGTGAAAGTTCGGCCGGCATCGGTGTCGTGATTGCCGGCGTGGCGGTGGTGATCGTTCTGATGTTGTGCGGAGGCGGGGCGATGCTGGCGGCGGGCTTGTTTTTCTACCGCGCGTCGGCCCGGCCACTGGCCCTGTCGCCGCCCGCCGTTGTCTCCGCAGTGCCGGCTCAGGCCGCACACGTCGATGTGCTGGCCATCGACGCGGAAGGCTCGCTTCTCTGGAACGAGACACCGGTCACCAGCGTCGAGCTGCGCGAGCGGCTGGAGGTGCTCAAGATTGCCTCTGGTCCGCCGCGGTCGGTGATCGTCCGCAGCGACGTCGCCGCGCCAATTGCCACCCGCGACGAAGTGGTGCAGCTTTTGAATGATCGGGGGATCAGCTACATCGCCGAGGAATCGAGATAGCAGGGGTCAGGGGTCAGGAGTCAGGGGACAGGAGACAGGGTGTACTCAGTACTTCGTACTCGGTACTGCGTTGCCACTGACTCAAGACGCCGCGGCAAGGGGGACACGGATCGCGCAGATTGTCACAGATCCCAGCACGCGGCAAAGTTGTTTGACCTGCGGCCCCATCTATGCTGCTAACAGCCGGGATTTGCGCGGGCTGATGAGATAGCGCTGCGTGTCGGGGATCTTTTTCACGAGGCCATGTGCGCGAAGCAGTGTGATCGAGCGGGAGACACACGCGCAGCGGCGGCGCTCGGCGGGATCGTCAGGGTTGGAATCCAACACCGTACGTGCCAGCCTGCCTGTGCGGCCATGCGGGAGCGACCATTCTTGTGCGAGAGCCGGAGGCGGGAACTACGCCCGTCCGGTTCGAGGAGCGGGAGGTGGAAACGGGTCCGTCCCGCGCCACCTCTCGACTCTACGCGCACTCCTCCTTGCCGGGGCGAGTAATCCCGCGTCAGAAGAACCCGCCCGCCACGACGCTACCCCGCGTCGCGGCTGTAAGTCACCGTGGCGTTTTCGACCCGCACGCGGCGGGTCTCCTTGCCGTCGGCGCCGAACAGCAGGTCCAGATACTGCTGCGCCCGCTTGGGAACGAGGTGATAGAAGTTGTGCTTGCCGTCGCGGCGGCATTCGATCAGCCCCGCCACGCGGAGCAGGGCCAGGTGGTGGCTGACTGCCGGCTGGCTTTGCGACAAGAGCAGGCACAGAGCCCGCACGTTGAGCTCGTCGCGCTGCAGGAGGTAGTGCAGGATGCGGACGCGGGTCTCATCAGCCAGCAGCTTGAAGAGTTGCACGAGGTCCCGCGTCGTCGCTTCCGGCAGGGGCGCCAGCTTGGCGGTGCCTTCGGCCCGTGCGCGGCGCGCGGCGGACGCGCCCGAGGGAGGTTCGTCGGTAGTCATGGTCGGAAGGAAAGTAGTGCTCATGAGTGCCTCTTACAGAACCTTTGAATAAAGGTTCAGAAATTCCTCTGCTAGAGTTCCGGTTTCGGTGCGAAGTTCCCCGGCGCGGCTTAAGCGCGCACCAAGGCCTCGGCGGGAATACGGCCCGCTAAAAATGACTTCGCAAAAGTGCTGACAGTTCATCCCGTTTCGTCAGCCGGCAGGATCCACAGAACGTGGACTGCTTCGATCTTCCGGCCGACGCCCATCGAGTACACGCAGCATTGTAATCCGCCCGGCCGTCCCGAGGGAATAGTCGCCAGGCCGATTTCGCCGATTTTGCCGGTCTCGCGGTCTGCCAACACCGCCAGCGGCCAAGTTGCCGCCTGTCGCGGAAAGCCTTACCATGACACGACTAGCAGCGGGGTTCAGGGTTCAGGGCACAACGGCATCTATCTACTTGTCTCCTGTCCCCCTGGCTCCTGGCCCCCAACTCCTCCTCTCTCTGAACCCTGAACCCTCCCATGTCCCACCCCGTTCGCAAAGCGTTTCCCTGGCTGGCTATCGCCCTGGGGCTAGCAGCGCTGACGTGGGCCTTGGCCTTTGAGCGCCTTCCTACCGCCGATTTCACCTACGACAACGGCAATGAAATCCAGACGGCCGATCCGGCCAAGGCGACGGGTCAGCCGGAGCACCGCGTCCTGAACGCCCTGTTTGAGGGCTTGCTGCGGTCGATGCCCCCGGAGCGCTGGCAGGACAAGTTTGCCCCTGGCGAAAACGTGCCGATGACGCCGGAGCCGGCCATGGCCGAGCGTTACGAGGTCTCGCCGGACGGTCTGACCTATACCTTCCATCTCCGCAAGGACGCGCAGTGGTCCAATGGTGAATCGGTGATGGCCGAGGACTTCGCCTGGTCGTGGCGGCGGACGCTCCACCCAGAGACGGCCGGCAAGTACGCCTATCAGCTTTACTATTTGAAAGGGGGGGAGGAATACAACACGGCCCATGTGGACGTGGGCACGGAAGTCGAGGTTGAACTGCCGACGCGCCGCGATCCCCTGCAGCCGTTTCCCCGCGGCACACTCCTGTTGGGTAAGGTCGAAGAGATTCGCAAAGGGGCAAAGCCCACGGTCCCGGCCGACGCCTCCGACGAACAGAAGGAGCGGATCGAAGCCAAGTGGAAGGACCAGTGGGTCTACTTCGTCCGGCTGGCGTCGATCCGCCGCTCGGGCTGGGATCGGGCCCGGCACCGGTTTCGCAAGGGGGATTTGATGGCCGTTTCCAAGGATCCCGAGCAGTCGCAGTTTATCTATGCGGGTGGAACGCTTCGCGCGCTGCACATCCTCCCCGACTTCGAATCGACGGTAGGGGTCAAGGCGGAATCGACACAGAAGCTCGTGGTCACGCTTAAGGCGCCGACGCCGTTCTTCAACGAGCTGGTCGCCTTCTATCCGTATTTTCCGGTCAATCGCCGCTGCGTCGAGGACCACGGTTCGCCGAACTGGACGAAGCCGGAAAACATGGTTTGCAACGGCCCGTTCACGATGGAGTTCCGCCGCATCCGCGACCGGATCCGCTTCGTGAAGAACCCGCTCTACTGGGACGCCTATAACGTCCGCCTGGAAACGGTGGACGCACTGGTCGTCCGCTCGGAGACGACGACGCTCAACATGTTTCTCGACGACCAGATCGATTGGGGAACGCAAATCCCGGTATCGATGCTCCCCACCATCAAGAAGAGGCTCGGCACGCAGTTCAAGACCGCGCCGGAGCTGACGGTCTATTTCTACCGCATCAACACTACGCGGCCGGGCCTCGACAACCCGCTGGTCCGCCGGGCGCTTAACCTGGCAATCGACAAAAAGAACATCTGCGACGTGGTGACGCAGGCCGGCGACATGCCGGCGACCGCCGTCGTCCCGCCGGGGCTTCCCGGCTACACCTCCGCCACCGGCAGCGAATTCAATCCCGAAGCTGCTCGCAAACTGCTGGAGGAGGCCGGCTATCCCGGTGGCCAGGGACTGCCCGAAGTTGAAATCATGTACAACGACCTCGATATTCATAAAACGATTGCCGAGCGGGTCCAGCAACTGTGGCGCGAGAACCTGGGAATCAAGACGAGGCTCCGCGGCATTGAATGGAACAGCTACCTGTCCGCGCAGGACAAGCTCGATTACTCGGTCTGCCGGGCGGGGTGGGTCGGCGACTATCCCGATCCCAACACGTTTCTGGACATGTGGACCAGCACCAGCGGGCAGAACCAGACCGGCTGGAAGAGCAAGCCGTTCGACCAGCTTATCGCCGAAGCCGGCAGGGAGGATGATCCGCAGAAGCGGCTGCAAATGCTGCACGATGCCGAGCAGATCCTGCTCGACGAATCCCCCATCCTGCCGATTTACTGGCGAGTCTCCAAGAACCTCGTCAAGCCGCACGTGCAGGGGTGGTTCCTCAACGCCCAGGACACGCACCCGCTGAATCTCATCTGGATCGACAAGCACGTGCGTGACGCGGCGGGAGTTCGCCGATGAACCCGCTGGTCGAGACGCTGCTGGTTGTCGGCAAGCGGCTGGGGTGGATGCTCCTCACGCTGTGGGTCGTCTACACGTTTTCGTTTTTTCTGATGCGGGCCGTGCCGGGCGGGCCGTTTGCCTCCGATAAGAAGGTCCCGCCAGCGATCCAGCGGCAGCTCGAAGCCCGCTACCACATGGATGAGCCGCTTCCCATGCAGTACGTGCGGCATTTGACGAATGCCGCGGTCTTTTTCGACTTCGGCCCGAGCATGCGAATGGAGGATTACACGGTCAACGAAGTCATCGCCCAGGGATTTCCGGTCTCCGCCACGCTTGGGATCATTGCACTGGTCCTGGCGCTCTTATTCGGAATGACGGCCGGCGTCATCTCCGCCGTGCGGCGAAATACGATCTTCGACTTTGGTTTCATGCTTCTGGCAACGGTGGGAATCGCCGTTCCCAACTTCGTCCTCGCCAGCTTGTCGATCATTCTCATCGTCTTTTGGCTCCAGCTTGTCCCAGCGGCCGGTTGGGGTTCAATCCAGCAGGCACTCCTTCCCGCGCTGTGCGTAGCCGCTCCTTACGCGGCCTATATCGCGAGGCTCACGCGGGCGGGCATGCTGGAGGTGCTCAACCTGGATTACATCCGTACGGCCTACGCCAAGGGACTCGCGCCGCGGACGGTGATCGTCAAGCACGCGCTGCGCGGCGCGATCCTCCCCGTGGTGTCGTACATTGGCCCGGCCACCGCCGGAATCCTGACGGGTTCGCTCGTGCTGGAGAGGATTTTCAACGTTCCCGGCATGGGAAGCTTCTTCATCGATGCGGCCATGCAGCGCGACTACACGCTGGCGCTGGGCATGGTCGTCGTTTACACGGCGCTCTTGCTGGTGATGAACACGCTCGTCGATTTGTCATACGCGATCATCGACCCGCGGGTGAAGATGGAGTAACCGTTGTCCGCCGTGGAAACACTTCCTGCACCGTCCCGCGAGCGTTACCAGGCGCTCCTGGGTGAGGCTGCGCAGATCCGCGGCATTTCGCTGTGGAAAGATGCCTGGCGGCGGCTGAAGAAGAATTGGGCGGCGATGGGTTCGCTGTGGTTTTTGTGCGCGCTGGGCCTCTTGGCGTTCTTCACGCCGCTGTTGCCGCTTCAATCGCCGCAGCATCAGATTTCCGATGCCGAGCATAAGTATCAGCCGCCGAGTAGCGAGGCGGTGACTTTAGAGTACGATGATCGGGAACGGAGACGATTGGAGCAGGGAATCGAGCTGGATAAGCAGGAGCTCCGCCGCGTGGAGAAGGAAATCGGCGAGCTACATCGCCGGCTTGATCGTCTGCCACCCAAGCCAGAGGGCACGAAAACAGCCGCGAAGAAAAAACCGGCGACAGTAGAAACCGCCGCGGAGAAGGAAAGAGGGGCGATCGAAAAGGAAAAGGCGGCCAAGGAAAAGGAAAAAGAGGCGCTAAAAGGCCAGCTTGAAGGCAAGTGGCTGGCCCATCCTTTGAATCGCCTGTGGAACAATCCCGGGCCGCTGACGTGGCAGCTCCTCAAGGCACGGATCGCCGTCTTCGGCAAGTGGTCGGTCCCGTCGCTCTGCGGACGGGACGAGCTGGGGCGGGATGTCCTCGCGCGCATCTTCTGGGGAGCGCGGGTCTCGATCATCGTCGGCCTCGTGGCGACCCTCGTCTCGCTGGCCATCGGCGTCAGCTACGGCGCAGTATCGGGGTATCTGGGCGGCATCGTGGACACGGTGATGATGCGGATCGTGGACATCCTGTACTCGATCCCGTTCATCTTCATCGTGATCTTTCTGATCACGATCCTCAGCGAGGACTCGATCAAGGCGCGGCTGGCCCGCTGGGGGATCGACCAGATCGTGATCTTCTACTTCGTCATTGGGGCGATCTACTGGCTGACGATGGCCCGCGTCGTCCGCGGACAGATCATCAGCCTCAAGCACGAGCAGTTCGTCGATGCGGCCCGCACCATCGGCGCTGGCACCCCGCGGATCGTCTTTCGGCATTTGATCCCCAACGTGCTGGGGATCGTGATCGTCTACCTGACGCTGACCATTCCGAGCGTCATGCTGTTCGAGGCGTTCCTGTCGTTTTTGGGGCTGGGGGTGCAGCCGCCGGACGTCTCGTGGGGCCTCCTCATGAGCGAGGGGCTGAAGGTCATTACGCCGCTGGAAATCCACTGGTGGCTGGTCGTGTTTCCCGGCGTCGCCCTGGCCCTGACGCTGTTCGCCCTCAATTTCCTCGGCGACGGCCTGCGCGACGCGCTCGACCCGCGGATGAAGAATCGGTAGAACCGGCAGCGGTTGGGGACGAATTGCGGGAACAATCCCAAGAGGATGAGCAGGCGGCACAGATCGATGCGATCGCGAATCGTGCCACATGGGACACCCTGTTTGCACGTGTCACCCCCGTGGCGGACCACATGATCGTGCCAGCAGAGCGGGCGGGCGGCCAGGTGCCCGAGCGGCGAACCTTGGCATCCGCGTTGTTTGCCCCGGATAACTGACTAAAATGAGTTTCCGACCGGGCAGGTGCTCACTACGCCAGAAGGAAATCGCGCGATGTCTACCTTTTCCCCCTCCGATCCCTTGGGCGGCCAGCCGTTGTCCCCCGCGGCAGCCAATTCACAGCAAGTGGTGCTCGTGCAGCGATCCAGCGGACTGGGAATGCTGCTCATGGCCTTGGGGTGGCTCGGGTTTCTGGCCTGCGGCAGCTTGCTTTTGCTCATCGTCATCGGGGCGATCCTGGCGGCGCAATTCGTGGAGAACGACGGATTGGAGGAGAAGACACTCGCCGATTTCGACGACGGATCGAACAAGATCGCCATCATCACGGTCAGCGGCGTCATCGATAGCGACGAGTCCGAGGGCTTTGTCCTCAAGCAGATCCGGCGCGTGCGGGAAGATGCCGACGTGAAGGCGATCGTGGTGCGGGTCGATTCTCCCGGCGGGGCTGTGACCGGCGCGGACTATCTGCTCCATCACCTGCGAAAGCTCAAGAAGGAAAAAGGAGTGCCGCTGGTGGTGAGCATGGGGGGGATGGCGGCCAGCGGGGGGTATTACGTCTCGATGGCGGTCGAGGACCAGGACCAGGCGATCTTCGCCGAGCCGACCTGCGTCACCGGCAGCATCGGCGTGATCATGCCGCATTACGACCTGAGCGGCCTGTTGGCTCGCTATGACATCAAGGATGATTCGATCGTGACGCACGAGCGGAAACAGATGCTCGCCATGACCAAGCCGATCCCGCCCGAGCACCGCGAGATCATCCAGAAGAACATCAATGAGATGTTCGACCGGTTCAAAAAGGTGATCCACGAGGGACGGCCAAAATTCGCCAAGGACCCCGCCGCCCTCGATGTGCTGGCCACGGGGGAAGTGTTTACCGCCGAGCAGGCAGTGGCCAGCGGCCTGATCGACAAGGTCGGCTTTCTGGAGGATGCCATCGATCGGGCCATCGAGCTGGCCAGCCTCACCCAAAGCGACGTCAAGGCGGTGAAATACACGCGGCCGATCTCGATGTGGGACGACGTCCCGCTGATGCAGTCGCGGGTCGCACCCGGGCCCTGGGACCTATCGCGGATTCAGGATCTGGCGACCCCCAGGGCTTACTACTTGTACACCACGCTGCCGACGGCGGCTTCGTCGCGGTAGGTGCCGCGGCGGTATTTCCGCGAGAAAACAAGCCAGTTTGCGACCCTGCCGCGGCGGAAAAGCAGCCTTTTTCAGCCCAAAAAGGCCGATGGTGAGAATAGGCAAGATTCTTGTAATGCGCAGATAGAAATGTCCCCATAAGGCGCAGATAGAAATGTCCCCATAGACAATCACCTCCAAAGGAGGTGGTCATGGAGACATTGTCGATGAGTGGCAAGGAGCGGAGGCGGCTGGAGGTGCTGAGTCGGGT
>DATKDU010000462.1:0-7985 GCA_035512595.1 Pirellulaceae bacterium | reverse complement strand
CATCAGCGATGAGACCGCCCGGTCGAGTGCCGGCACCAGGCCGACGCCGATCTGGGCCCCGGTGTAACCGGCCCGCAGCCGCAGGTCGAGATCCTCGTGCGTGTCCCAGCCGGCGTTGTTGACCGTGACGAACGGCACTCCCCGCTCGATCAGCCGCCGGGCGAGCAGGCAGCCGCGGCTGATCGGCCGGTCGCCGTACTTTGCATGAACCGCCGGCTTCTCCTGGGACAGGTCGAACGCCTGCCGCGCCTTGTCGGACGTGAGCAGCCGGTGCGCTTGCTCGAGCGCCTGGTTGGCTGGGGCCTGCGGATCGGGGTCGCTGCCGCGGCCAAGCTGCTCGACGGCCGCGGCAAACGCCCGCCGCCGATCGAGCCGCACTGCCAGCCCGGCGGTCGGATCGGCGGCCAATCCCAGCACGTTAGTTTTTCCGCGAGCCGGATCCTGAACCACGAACGGCCGCGTGGATGGCGAGAGGTATCCATTGCCCAGCCGGCCATAGCTTCCCGCATCGCCGCCGGCGGTGATCGCAAAGTGATTGGGCAGCTCGCCTGGCGGCGGACCGAGATGGGTCACGACGCTGCCAATCAGCGGATACGCCAGCGCCGGCGACGGCCGATAGCCGGTGAGCAGGTAGTGCGCACCGAGGTTGTGCTCCCCCAGCGGCGAAGTAATCGAGCGGACGACCGCCAGCGACTTGGCCCGCTGGGCCAGTAGCGGCAGATGCTGGGAGAAGCGAATGCCGCTGATGGAGGTGGGAGTCGTGCCGAACGGCCCGCGAACCTCGACCGGCGCGTCGGGCTTGGGATCGAATGTCTCGAAGTGGCTGGGGCCGCCGTCGAGCCAGACGAGGACGCACCGCTTGGCCTTGGCTTTTGTCTCCGTAGGTTCGGCGGCACGCAGCTCCAGGAAGCGCGGCAGCGACAGCCCCAGTGCGGAGAGAACGCCGACGCGAAGAACGTCACGGCGGGAAGGGGATGAGGCTTGGTTCATGGTAAATCTATCCCCTCGCGGAGCGAGTGGACCACGTTAGTAATTGCTCGCGAATTCACGGCTGGTGAGTAAACCCCAATACAAATCTTCCAGGACCTCGCGCTCCTTGCCCGGCTCGCGGGCGAGCATTTGTCGCCAGTGAGCCGCCTCGCGCTCGGTCGGCTCGCGCGACAGGGCACGGAGATACATCTCCGCCACGATCTGGCTGTTGTCCATCTTCTTTCCCAGGACCGCCGCCAGCCAGCCGCTGCTGGAACCGATCTTCCCTGCCAGTGCATTGCCGGACAGAAGCTTGAGCTGGGTGGCGAGCTGGTCGAGCTGGTTTCCCTCCGTCGGCGCGAACTGGCAGCCGTTCTGCGGCCGGCAGCGGCCCAGCAGCCCAGCTAAATCACTTTCGGCATTCCGTTCCATGCCGGGAATGCTGTCCCGCAGCGCCGGATTGTCAATCTCCATGATCACTCGCGTCGGACGCGCCGAAACACCAATGACGATTTGCATCCCGGTCGCCTCGGCAATCGCATCGGTCAGCACCTCCGCCGCCAGCGGCCGCCAGCGACTGGCCGCATAATACATCTCCGCGGACGGATGACTCTCCGGCGTGCTCGCCCCTCGGCAATACGCCTGGGACATGACGATCTGTTCGATCGTGGTCCGCATATCGAACCCGTTCTCGACAAAGTCAGCGGCCAGGCGCGCCAGCAGCTCCGGGTGCGTTGCCGGGTTCGTGTCGCGCAGGTCGTCGCACGGCTCGACAATGCCGCGGCCCATAAGCTGCTTCCAGATCCAGTTGACCTGGGCGCGGGCGAAATACGGGTTGTCGGCATCGGCCAGCCACGCGGCCAGATCGGCGCGCGGCGATGAGTCCAGGCCGCGTGTCTCGCCGGGGATGCGCGGCACGGCCCGCGTGCCGGTACGGGGATGAATCACTCCCCGCCCCCGCACTTCGCGGACGATCTGCTGCCGCTGGAGATTGCCGAAGACGGCCGCCAGTCCGTGAAAATCATCCTGCGTCCAGCGATCGAGCGGGTGGTTGTGGCACTCGGCACAGGCGAGCTGCACTCCCAGGAAATTGGCCGCCACGAGCGACGCCTCTCCCCCCGCATCGGCCCGGTTGCGATGGTAATTGGCTGCGCCGCTGACGTGCGAATCTCCTTCGGCCACGATCAGCCTGGCGGCCATTTCATTCAGTGGCTGCTCGTACTTGAGCGACTGCCGCAGCCACTTCTGAAAAGCTTGCGAGCCGCGCTCGTCGCACGTCGGCGAGCCGAGGGCGAACCGCTTCCCCAAGAGGTACGTCCAGTAGTCGGCAAAGTCGTCGGTGACGATCAGCCGCTTGACGAGCCGCTCGTACTTATCTTCGCGGGGATCGGCCAGATACGCCCTCCGCTCGGCCGGCGTCGGCAATCGTCCCGTCAGGTCGAGCATCACTCGCCGCAAGAGTGCCGAATCGCTGGCTCGCGGCGCAGGGGCCAGCCCCAGATCGAGCAGCGTTTGGTTGATCGGGTCGTCAATCCAGTTCTGCCGCGGCAGGTCCTTCAGCCCCAGCGGCTCATCAGTCAGCGGCGTGGTGATCGTGACGACGCGAATTTGCGTCAGGTAGCGGACGAGGACATGCTGCCGGCCGGCCCGCAGCACGTGGACGTGCCCGCGCTCGTCAACTTCCACCGAGCCTTCATCCGCCGGCCAGTAAATCGCGGTGCCCGTCACGTTCCGCTCGCTGCCGTCGTTAAATTTCGCAGTCACCTGCAACTGAAAATCTTCCGGCACATGGGCCAGTGGCATATTCGAGGGCGTCACTTCGATCGAGACCAGCTTGCGCTGCTGCGTCCGCTGCGCACCGGCGGCAATCCAATCGGCCAGCAGCTTCGCCTGCGGACCGTCGTAATCCAGGCGAACATCGCCGCCGTGGTCGAGCATGCCGGTCGGCTTGGCGACAATCAGGCTGGCGGCCGGATCGGACCGGTTGATTCGCCGCCCTTCGAGTTGGCGGACAATGGCGTCGTAGTCCGCCGCCGGATCGCCGCCGAACAGCGACAAGTTGAAGCCGCCGCGCCCCGCTGCCGCCCCATGGCATGCCCCGCCATTGCAGCCGGCCTTGGAAAGAATCGGCACAATATCCGTGTCGAAGTCAATCTCGGCGCTGGCGCAAGCGGCCGAAAGTGCGAACGTATAGAGGATCGCCTGCATACAGCGGCTCCCGCGAGGATGCCAGCGATTATAACCCCTGCGGGGGCTGCAAGTCGCGGCATTTAGTGCTGCGGGGGCGGCAATTCGAACAGCGGGGGAGAGGCGGCCTTCGGTGCTGGGGACGGAGCCACGAACTTCGGCGATGCGAGGCCACCGGGGGGAATGGCGAAATTGCTGAAGTGCCGAGGTGCGGAGGGATCGACGGCGTGATAGCCGTCGCTCCAGCCGAGCCCCAGATGACGGCCCAGACGGTTAAGCCAACTGGCCTGAGCGGTGGCTCCGGTGGTGAGAATCAATAGCAGGGCGATGGCGGTTCGCATCGAAAGACTTCCTTGCACGGGTGGGCGGCTTCCCAGGTCGTATCGAACCGGCCGCAGCCGCGGATTGAGAATCGCGACGGTTGCCTCCCCAGGCCGACTCGGTGGCTGACGACTATGCCGGTAGTAACTGCTAGCGAAGAGATTCGCTTCAGTGGACTTGCCGCCCGGCGAGGAGTTGTGGTAAACGGCCGACTCTGGTTTATCTTTGCCATCCGCGGAGGGGTTTATGAATCGCTGCTGCCAGATCCTCGTCGTCTTTGGTTGGGCCGCTCTGGCGTTGCTTCCGCGCAGTACACCAGCGGTCGAGGCTGCGAAAGAACGGCGGGTGTACATCGAGGTCTGCGTGGCGGAGGTTTCGCTGTCGAAGCTGCGGGCGCTCGGATTCGACTGGGGCGCCATCCACCGGATCCATGAAGAGGTTGATCGGACGACGGGCGAGGTGCCCAATCTCATCGGCTTCCTCGACGCGCTCGTCAAGGATGACCTCGCCAAGATGGTCTCGCACCCCCGGCTGGCGACGATGAGCGGCCGGCCGGCGTCGCTTCAGGTGGGGGCGACGATCAAGCTCGACGTAGTGCCGCAGGCACCGGACGAACAGAAGATTCAGCTCGAATATCGCATCGAACTGAACTTGTCCCAGTCCAACGCTGCAAAAGAGCATTCGCCCCGCCAACTCGTGCTCGCTTCGGCCACGGACCTTACTCCCGGACAGACCTGCTGCGTCAGCGAGACGCGCAGCCGCCGCACGAACGAGCGAGGCAAAATCGAGGAAACGGCGACGGTCGTGCTGATCCGGGCCGATTTCAAACCGCCCGCCGAAATCCGCACAGCCGAAAGACTGCAGCCCCCCAAGCCGGTGCAGGAGAGGCGTTACCCGGAAATTGAAATTCCGAAACGGCGGTAAACAGCCGAAGACGCCGAACTTCGGGCTGTCATTGAACCGGAACTCTAACGAGTTCCGCTACGAGGGTTCCGCCATCTCCGTCAGCGGCCCGATCGCGACCGTCGTACACTCGCTGAGCGGATACTTCTTCAACACGGCCGCTAAATCGCCGAGCGTCACGGCGCGATACGCCTCCACCGCCTCGCGGACCGTCTTGTACTGCCGCCGCTGAACCCACGAATTGCCGACGGAGAAGAGCCGGTTGGCCGGCCGCTCGGCCGACAGGACGATCTGGGCGCAGATCTTGTTTTTGGCCTGATCGAGCTCTTCCTGCGTGACGCCGCAAGCCTCGGCATCGCGCACGATGTTCGCAATCCGCTGGAGGTTGGCGGCTGCCTCGTCGGGGGTGCAGGCCAGATAGGTCATGTAAATGCCGGTGCCTTGAAACTCGTGCGTGCCGATCGTGGCGTACTCAGCGAGCCCGGTGTCGATCAGCTCCCAGAAGAGCCGGCTCCCCTTGTCGTCGCCGAGAATGGTGGTCAGCACGCGGGCCGCATAGCGGTCGTCGTCCTCCGTCGCCGGCGCACTGGCAATCTGCACCGCGTACTGCTGCACGGCCAGCGGCTTGTGAATGACGGAGAATCCCCGGTGCGTCGCGGCGCGAGCCAGCGGCCGCGGCGCATCGAACGCTTGCCATGCACCGCAATGCTCCTGGGCCTGATCGATCAGCCGCGGGAAATCGACGTTGCCGGCGGCAGCCAGAACGATGTTCCGCGGGCTGTAGCGGGCCTGGAAATACTGAAGCATCTGCTCGCGCGACAGGTTGCCGACGCTGTGCTGCGTTCCCAGGACATTGCGGGAGAGGGGGTGGCTGCCGAAATGGGCCGCCATGCACTTGTCGTGGGCGCCGTACGGCGGCTGGTCGTCATATTTGGCGATCTCTTCCAGGATCACCTGCTTCTCGGTGTCGAAATCCTCCTGCCGCAGAGCAGGGCGCATCATGTCCGACAAGAGATCGATGATTTGGCCCTGGTCCTCGGGGAGCACGGTGGCGTAATAGACCGTCTGCTCCTCGCTGGTGAACGCATTGCCGTTGGTGCTGATCTCGTCGAGCTCTCGATTGACGTCGGCCGTGCTGCGGCGCGGCGTCCCCTTGAACACCATGTGCTCGAGAAAGTGGCTGACGCCGGAAATCTCGGCCGTCTCGTCCCGCGCCCCGGCGCGGACCAGGAAAGCATACGACGCCGAACAAGCCTGCGGATTGACCTCGGCGACGAGCTCGAGGCCGTTGTCGAGAGTGTGATGTTGAAAGTCCATGGCGATCTTATTGCGGAATGCGGATTGCGGATTGCGGATTTATCGAGGCGGTTCGGCTTTCGCCCGCTGGCCGCAATAAGAGATTAGACCCAGCAGCAGAAGGCTAATGGCGAAGACGAATGCGATGATCGCGGACCAATTGAGCATCGATCCAACCAGCGAGCTCTGCGCCGCGCTGGCGGCACGCATCGCAGCTTGAACGCCCCCTTCGGAAAGCTGTCGCTGAACGTGCGACACCTGGACGAAATGATAAACCGCAGCCGCGATTCCCAGCAGGAAACTCAATCCAAGCGTGCAAAACCCCTGCTGCCCAAGCCGCCATGGATTCATGGTTAGACTCCTCCTTGGACAGGCGATTTTAGCGGATCCTGCCCCAGCGTCACGACCGTTAACTCCCCCGGCGGATGCCTTTCCAACCAGCCGTTGATGCTTTCGACTGACAGATTGTCGATGATTTTGGAGAGCTCCGCGATCGGCCGCACGCGGCCGAGGAAATACCAGTCGAAGGCCATCGAGCCGGAGCGCGACGGGCTCGATTCCTGCTGGAGGATCAGCGCCCGCTTGATCTTCCCTTTCAGCCGGGCAAGCTCTTCGGATTGAATTCCCTCCTCCAGCTTTCGCAGCTCCGCGGAGAGCACGTCCAACGTCTCCTGCGCCCGCTCGGCGGTGGTGCCGGCATAAGCGAAGACCCCGCCGCGGTCCTTGAGCGTGTGGCACATGGCGAACACGGTGTACGCCAGCCCGCGCTTCTCGCGGACCTCGGTGAACAGCCGCGAGCTCATGCCGTCGGCCAGCACGCCGATCGCTCCGCGAAGCTGAAAATAGTCTTTGTCGCCGTAGGAGAGCCCTTCATAACCAATGCCGATGTGCGTCTGGCCGGAATCGACCGGCAAGTGCTGGTAGCCGCGCGGCGGCGGCGTTTCCCTGGTCTGCGGCAATTCACCCTGCCGCCAGCCGCCGAAGACGCGCTCCACGTGGCTCTTGAGGCGCGGCCAGTCGATTTTCCCCGCCACGCTGAGGATTGCCTGCTGCGGCAGGTAGTTCGAGCGAAAAAACCGGCCCACATCGACGTGCGACAGGCTGGTGAGGCTTTCGACCGTCCCCAGCGCACTGCGGCCGTGGGGATCGGCATAGAACCGCTCCCGCAGCTCCAAGAGCAGCTTTTGCGACAAGTCGTCTTCCAGGGCGTATACATCCTGCAAGCAGCCCAGCCGGGCGTCTTCGAGCTGATCGGCCGGCAGATGGGGCCGCTGGACAATGTCAGCGTAAATCGACAGCACGGCCGGCAGACTCTCCGCCGGCATCGCCCCGCCGAAGCTGGTATGCGTGTTGGAACAGCTCGACGAGCAGTCGGCGCCAAGGTTTTCCAGGTCGGAGATGATCTGGCGGCTGTCGCGATTGCCAGCGCCCCTCTCGATCATCTCGCAGGTCAGATGCCCTAGCCCCCCCTGGCCGCCGGCTTCCAGCGAGGCCCCAGCCGGAATGAGCAAGGCAAAAGCCGCCGACTCCAGCCAGTCCATCTCCTCGGCAATGAGGGTCAGGCCGTTATCCAACTGGTAGATGGAGATTTTTTGGTTGGTCACGATCGGGCGTCGCCGAGTTCAAGGTTCCAGGTTCAAAGTTCAAGGCTGCGGAATTGTACCAAACCGGCCGATTTCAGGCTCCGTAGGTCTTGAACCGAGACTTTGAACGTTGAACTTGGAACTTTGAACTGGACTTCACGCGTATTCCGGCTCGGCGACCTGCACCGCCTTGTAGACGGTCCTGGTATGCCGAAAGCCGAGCCGTTCGTAGAGCCGCACTGCGCCCGCGTTCTGCGCGGTTACTTCCAGATAAACGCGGGACACGCCTGCCGTTTTGAATCCGCTCAGGCAGGCCGACAACAGGAGCGAGCCAATGCGGCGGCCCCGATGAGCGGCAGTTACGCCGACGTTTTGTATCGCCCCCAGCTCATCATCGTCCACGACCCCCTGAATGGTGCCGACGATCTCGGGCTTCTTGCCTGTAGCCGGCCAATACTGGGCCAGCCAGGTGGCCTCGGGGACGAACGATTTCCGCTGGGCGATCTCCGCCATCAACCGCTGACAGCCGTCGCGATTGGCCAGGTTGGGAAAGACGTTGGCGTCGATCTCGGAGACAAAGCTGCGGTACTTCACGTCCGCATGGGCGTCGAGCAGCGTGGGCTGCCAGGGGACGAGCGTATAGTCCGCCGGAATTTTCCCCAAATCCGGGATCGGCCCGGACAGGTCGAACTCCATTCGCCAGCGTTTGAAGTAAGTGACGCCCAT
>DATKDU010000461.1:0-5771 GCA_035512595.1 Pirellulaceae bacterium | reverse complement strand
GTCACGGCCAGATGATCGGCAGCGGGGGATTCGGCGAGGATGGCCCGCAGCTTGCTGGCGAGGTCCGCGGAATCTTTCCACAGATGAAAGGTGTACGACCGCGCGAAGCCGACCCCGTCCGCCACCTTGACGTTCGCACCGCCGATGTCGAGAGCCAGCCAGTTCATGAGAGCGTGTGCGGGGAAGTGTGAATCGTTCCGTCCGCGCGAAATTCTACGGGCTGGTCATCGAACGACAAAGCGGCCACCTGGCCGGCGGCGACCGCCAGCATGGCCTTCGCGAGGTTTTGCCGGCAGGCCCTACGCAGTCCAATGTACGACGTCGTTAGCCGCGGATTGATCTCGATCACGTAGTCTTCACTGCCATCGGCGGCAGGGCCCAGAATCAAATCGACGCCGACGTAGCCAGTGGCCGGCGGCAGCGCCTTGACTGCGGCCAGGGCGAGTTGGCGTGCTCGCTGGGCCAGCGGCGGGTCCAGGGGCAACCGGCCTCCCAAGTATTCAAAGCCTTCGCCTCCGAGAACCTGCTCGCACGGCAACAGCGGAACATATTCGGCCGGACCACACAGGACCGCAGCGCTCGCGGCCAGGCCTGATACAAACCGCTCGATGCGCAATCCCCCTTGCTGAATCGCCTGTTGATAGGCCGGCGACGTTGAGAGCTTCAAGAACTGCTGGCGGTCACTGACTCGAGTCACCAGCCACGAGCCAGCGCCATCGCACGGTTTGATGACGGCAGGGAATAACTCTTCAGTAGCAGCGAACCAATCGGAGCCAAGACGCACTCCCGGTGGAACTCGCACTCCGCTACCCGACAAGCGCTCGGCTGTGGCCTGCTTGTCGGCTGCAATCGCGACGAACCGGCTGCCGGGCGATACAAGCCGCCCCCCTAACTCCTCAACCGTGCGGCAGCGATTGAGGAGCGCGCCGCCAATCTCCGGCGCGATGAGGAGCGTCGCATCGGACTCTTGCACGAGCCGCCGAAAGACCTCTACTTCCTCCCGGGCACTGCCGACAATCTCCACCGGGCACGGCAGCGACACGCTGCCGTTAAGCCGTGCGTCAAGCATGGCCGAAAACTCGATGTCTGCGGCCGAGAGGTCCGAGATCAGAGCCGCCGCCATGGCCCTCCCTTCCGCCAAGAGCGATCCGGCGGGCTCGATTGATCCAGCCGTTTGCCACGTGCCGCCGCCGGTAACGAACTCATAGACGAACAGCTTCACAGAAGCCTTTCTCGGGCCGCCTTTTGCGGGCGTTACAATGGCTTTACACGCCTGCCGGCCGGCAGCATCTATAATCGAGCGGAGCCCTCCCTGCCAAGGCGGCCCCCAAGACGGACTTATGCCTGCCAAGACGATCCTGACCGTTGAAGACGACGCCGCGATCCGCCGCGGGATCGTGGACGCCCTCTCGTTTGTCGGCTACCGCGTGCTCCAGGCCGGACACGGCGACCTGGGAATGGAAATGGCCGTCCAGCAAACTTACGACCTGCTCCTATTGGACCTCGTCCTACCTGGTAAAAACGGTCTTGAGATTCTCCGCGCACTGCGCAGAACGCGCCCCACGCAGCCGGTGATCATTCTCACCGCCCGGGGCGAAGAAAACGATCGCGTCGAAGGGCTGCGGGCGGGAGCGGATGACTACGTGGTCAAGCCTTTCAGCGTCAAGGAGCTGCTGGCCCGCGTCGAAGCTGTGCTGCGCCGCTCGCCCCAGCGACCGATCGACGTCGAACAGGTTCCGTTCCCCAGCGGCATAGCCGACTTCGCCCGCCGCGAGCTCCGCTTTGCCGACGGCTCGCGCTGCGAGCTGTCGGAGAAAGAGATTGAGCTGCTCCGCTACCTGGCGAGCAACTCGGGCCGGGCCATCGCCCGCGAGGAGCTGCTGGCCAACGTGTGGCGGATCAGTCCGGACGGACTGCCGACGCGAACGATCGACATGCACGTCGTTCGCCTGCGGGAGAAGTTGCGGGACGATCCCGCCAGCCCCCGCGTGCTGCTCACCGTCCGCGGCAAGGGATACATGTTCGCGGGGGCCGCGACGCAATGAGACGCCCCTGGCAGATCTGGCTCCTCTTTCTGATCGGCGCGGCGCTGGTCGCTGCCCCCATGGCCTGGCTCACGCTCAAGGCGCTCGAGCTCGATCGGGCGGAGCTTCAGGCGCGGCAGCAGATCGAAGTCGAGGAGCGCGTCAGCCGAGCCTTGTGGCGAATGGACGTCCTGCTCATGCCGCTCCTCGCCCAGGAGGCCGCTCGCCCAGCACTCGTCTACGGTCCGACCGTCACCACGCTGGAGGAAGGGAAGGGCAAGCCAGTGTCGCGGCACTCGGCCTCGCCGCTGCTGGTTTCCCCTCCTGATTACGTCCTGGTGCATTTCGAGGTCACCCCGGACGGCTCGCTTTCTTCGCCGCAGTGTCCGCCGGGAAAGGACAGTGCTTGGGCGGAGGCCAATGGCGTCGCCAGCGGACGGATGGAAACGGCGCGCCAGCGGCTCGATCAACTGGCCTCGTCGCTCCATCGCGACGAGCTGCTGGCGATGCTCCCTGAGGAGAGCCTGCCGCCGCTGGAGGTCGCCGGCGTTCCCTGGAACACCAATGCCAGCAACATGAACCGCTCGCAGATCGTGGCCAACACGTTCGATCAGACGCAGCTCTTCAATCCGCCAGGCGGCGACGCAGCACCAAGCGAGCCGCAAACTCTCAACGCGCCGGCCCAGCCGCCGCCGCTCGAGCCGGGGCCGCCTGCGGCAAGTCAGCAGCAAGAGGACATTGGCCAGCAGGCCGCTCAGTCGCAGTCGCCGTCCCGCGTGTTTGCCAGCAACAATCCACGATCGCAGTCGCGGCTCGATAACGACCTGCAAAGCCGCGGGCAAGCCTATCAGGCGGTTGCCCAGCGGGCCTATCAGGAGCAGCGGCAGAATTACGGCAACTTCGATCTTCCCGCCGGGGCCACAGCGTTGGAAGGGGTCAGCCAGCCGCTGTGGATCGGCGAGCGGCTGATTCTCGGGCGGCGTGTCAAATCGGGGACGCAGACCTTGATCCAAGGCTGCTGGCTCGACTGGGAGCGGCTCGAGGCGCGGCTCCGAGACGAGGTCGCGGACCTCGATCTGCCGGAGGTTCGCTTCGTGCCGCTGACGGACATCGCGCTGGCCGATCAGAACCACTTGCTGGCCACGCTTCCCGTGCAACTGGCCGTCGGAGTGCCGACGGCCGAGCCGGCTTGGGATTCACCCATTCGTATTTCGCTTCTCGTCGCCTGGACCTGCCTGGGACTAGCGGCCGTCTTCGCGGCGGTGACGCTGCAAGGAGTCATGGCCCTCAGCGAACGGCGCGGGGCGTTTGTTTCCGCCGTCACGCACGAGCTCCGCACGCCGCTGACCACCTTTCGGATGTATGCCGAGATGCTCGCCGAAGGAATGGTCCCCTCCGCGGAGCAGCGGCAGAAGTACCTCGACACGCTGCGGCGCGAAGCGGATCGGCTGGCGCATCTGGTGGAGAACGTGCTCCAGTATGCCCGTCTGGAACGGGGCAGTCCCGGCCGCCGCAAGGAGGAGCTCTCGCTAGCGGCACTTCTCGACCGGATCGAGCCGCGGCTGAAGGACCGAGCCGTGCAGGTCGAGATGAAGCTGGTCGTGGAGATCGACGACGCCGCCCGCGAGACGGTGGTGAAGACCGACGGCGGCGCGGTCGAGCAGATCCTGTTCAACCTGGTGGACAACGCCTGCAAGTATGCCGCCGCCGCTGACGACAAGCGGATTCACGTGCGGCTGTCTGTGGAGCCGCAGCGAGTTCTGGTGCGAGTCTGCGATCATGGGCCAGGCATCACGGGACCCGCGCGGCGCAAGCTCTTCCGGCCGTTTTCCAAGTCGGTGCACGAGGCGGCTCATACTGCGCCGGGCGTCGGGCTGGGGCTGGCATTGAGCAAGCGGCTGGCCGGCGACCTGGGCGGGCGCTTGGAGCTTGCGCCCTCGGGCGGCGAGCCGTGCCCAGGAGCGGTCTTCGTGCTGACGCTGCCGCGGGACTAGTTTTCCACAAGCCTGAAGCGCCAGCGAAGGACCGCTCTCCACTGGCAAAAGGGCCCTTCCTTCGCTGGCGCTTCAGGCTTGTGAGCGCTAATTCAGCCCAGGGCTCTTCGGCGTGTGCTTCTTGGGAACGACCGGCGCGAGG
This sequence comes from Pirellulaceae bacterium, assembly GCA_035512595.1. Taxonomy (GTDB): domain Bacteria; phylum Planctomycetota; class Planctomycetia; order Pirellulales; family Pirellulaceae; genus DATKDU01. The sequence goes on along the minus strand of DATKDU010000461.1, from coordinate 1,611 downwards.
ATGTCCTCGGCAATGACGCGGACGATCCGCTCCCACAGTTCCTCGGAATCGCTGAATACCAACTCGGCACTGGCGCTCGTAACCAGCCATCCTCCCGCTTCGAGCTCCCCTTCGAGTTGCTGGCTCCCCCAGCCGGAATAGCCGGACAAGAAACGGAACGGCTTTCCCTTGGCGTGAATCACCTTATGGAGGTGCTCCGGGCTGGCCGCGAAATGAACCCCCGGCAGAGCGGTCATCTCGGCCGCCGACTTGATCGTGTGGAGGGAGACGAGGGCGGTGGTCACCGGCCCGCCGATGTAGATCATCTCGCCGGTCTCGATCGCCTCCTGAGCGACCTCGCGCCACACGTCGCTGACGCGGCTCGTCGTGGGGCGGTTGAGCACGAGGCCAAACGCCCCCTCCTCGTCGTGCTTCACGAGGAGCACGACCGAGCGGTTGAAGTTGCCGTCGGCCAGATGCGGGGAGGCAACCAGGAAATGTCCCTGTAGCGAATCCATGGCTCACAGCCAGCTTGCCAGCCAGCTCCGCCCTTATTGTAGTCCGCCGCTCGCTGCCGGCGTACTGCCGCGGCCGGATTCCCGCCCCCACGTCTCCCGCCACATGCAGCCCGCCCACGACCAGCCGACGCCAAAACCGACCAGCAGGCTCTGCATCCCGGGCTTGAGCTGCCCGCCGCAACGCAGCTCATCGATCAGAATCGGCAGCGTCGAGGAGACCGTATTGCCGCAGTGCTCCAGGGCGATTGGCATCCGCTCAGGCGACAGGTGCAGCGACTCGCGAAGCAGCTCGAGCATCTTTCGCGTTGCCTGGTGGAGCAGGAACAGATCGACCGCCTCGCGGTTGAGCTTCCCGGCAGAGAGAATGTTATCGACCAGCTTGGGAACCGCGGCGACGGTGAAGTTGATCAGGCTCGGGCCGTCCATGTAGAGGGCGCTTTCCCAGCGGTGGCGATGACGGGGCTTGATCGCCTGCTCCGGCAGTCGCGCGCCCCCCTTGGTGACCAGCAGCGTGTCCGCGCCGGTGCCGTCGGTGCCGAACTGAAAGGCCCACAGCGTGGGCTCGCGGGCGGCCTCGATGAGGGTGGCCGCCGCCCCGTCGCCGAAGATCGTCCGCAGGCTGCGATCCTCGTGATGGATGTACTTCGAGTAGGTCTCGGCCGTCAGCAATAACACCCGCCGGGCCGCCCCCGAGCGGATCAGTCCGTCGGCCAGCGATAGCCCGTAGACGAACCCCGAGCAGCCCAGGTTGAAGTCCAGCGCCCCGACGTTCGTCCGCAGTCCCAGCCGGCTTTGCAAAAGGCACGCCGTCGTCGGCAGCGGATAGTCGGGCGTCTGCGTGCACAGGAGCAAAAAGTCAATGCCGTGGGGATCGACGTCGTGCTGGGCAAACAGCTTCTGGGCCGCCGCGGCCGCCAGGTCCGAGGCACACTCCTCCGGCCCGGCGATATGCCGCGAGGCGATGCCGGTTTTCTCATAGATCAGCGGCATATCCCAATGCGGGAACTCTGCCTGAAGCTGAGCGTTGGTCTCCACGCGGTCAGGAAGATGGACGGCGATGGGGCCAATGGCAGCGTAGTTCACAGGCAGCGGGTACTCGCACGGCGAGTGATGA
>DATKDU010000460.1:0-17547 GCA_035512595.1 Pirellulaceae bacterium | reverse complement strand
GGCTCGGCAATGTGAACACCCCATCAGGTTAGCCGATAGGGGGGCGATTACCTAGCAGGAATCCTCGATAATCGGACGAATCGCTGCAAATAATCCCAAACGGCCGTTCACAGACCTAGGGTTTGGCGCTAAACGGATCGTCCCCGGCCGGAGCAGCGCCCGCGGGGGGAGCAGTGCCGCCAAAGGGATCTGCCGCCGGTGCGCCGAACGGATCAGCATCCGGGATTGTCGTATCCCCGTTCTGCTTCCCCTTCGTCGGCTTGTCCTCCTTGACGCGCGGCAGCGGAGGCTGACGCAAAATGCGGGCCTCCGGCCACGGCCTGGCGATTTCCCGGAAGCACTGGAGCATGCCGCTCTTGGTGCCGACGATCAGCCGATCGGTCTCCTGGTTGATCATCCGCAGGTTGAGCGAAGGGGCAATGATCGAAGCCAGCCGCGAACCGGACGCCGCATCGAGCACGACAATGTTGCCCGCAATATCGGTGCAGTAGAGCCGGTCGGCATTGCCCGAGATGAAGCCGCGAATGCCGCCGGTGACCCATTTTTCCATTCCGTCGGGATCGATGGCATACAAGCCGCCGGCCTGCGTAATCGCGTAGACCGTGTCGTTCAGGCAGACGGGCTGATGGACGATCGGTTCTCCGGTGCTGAATCGCCACAGGATGCCCCCCAGCGATTCGTGAAAGGCGTAGATATAGCCGTCCAAGGAAGTGGCGATGATCTTGTCCGGCGGAAGAAACGCCGGGGCCGAGTCGATCCGGTCCTTGGCCTCGAGGCGAAACAGCATGGCCCCGTCAAACGATTGGCCGACGTAGACATGGCCGCGGTCGGTGCTCCAGGCGACGCTGCGCTTGAAAACGAGCGGCTCGGAGGTGGGGCGGCCAAATGATCGAAACACGGGCGCTGGAATGCGCGGATCATCGACGCGGTACGATTCCATATTGCCGTTGGCGACCACGACGAAGACTAGGTCGTCCGAAACGGCCGGTCCGGTCAACGGCGCGCCTACCACCATCCGCTTCCAGGCCAGCGCTCCATCTCCGGTGTGCAGGCAGTAAATGGTCGAGCCGTTGAGTACCGCCACATAGTGATCGCTGGCGCCGGCCACGCTCGTGACCAGGTTCGGGCTGCCAATGCCGGTCGTCCACAGCGTTTTGCCGGTTTCCGCATCGACCGCGTGTACGACGCCGCGCTGCGACGTGGCGTAGAGCGTAATCTGCGGCACGACGTGCTCGACGATCTGGGGAAGTTGATCGGCGGCCGGCGGCATTCCGCCGTTGAGTTCGGTAAGCTTCTGCGTGATGTCGGCCAGCTTTTCTTCGGCCCGCTGCTTGGCGCCTTCCGGACCCACCTCGTTGCCGAACGCATCCAGCTCGTGTTCCGAGAAGCGGTAGCTGCGGCCGTCGAGCACGATCTCGTAGATCGTGTGCTTCAGCGTGGCACTGACGTGCTGCGTCACGCCAGCGACGCCGCCGCGCGCCGAATCGAGTTCGAGCTGCGTAAACCACATCCGCTCGAGGCCTGCCCGCCGCGCCCCTTCTTCCGATAACAGGCCGGTGGGACTGACCTGGGCCAGGGCCAGGGCGGGAAGCAGGAGCAGCACAGCCAAAACAGTCAGGCGAAAAGACATAGCTCACTCGCGATTCGGGCAGCGGGGAGGCATCGGGAAATAGAACTTCCATCTTAGTTGTTCCCGCGGCGAAAAGCACACCTTCGCGTGTCGTTTCGGGTCCAGGCCCTTTGCCAAGGGAAGGGTTGTCGGCCCGAATCGACTGCCCTCGAGACGGCCACGAGTCATGTGGCAGTGAGATAGACTTTGGCCTACAATCAGTGTTGGGTGAGTCTTCCTAGGCGGCGCTTCGGAATGCGCCCCGGCAACCACAAGTTGTTTGGCAGAAAAGGGTTGGGCGATGAATCACAGAACTGGAGCTGGGACCGTCATGGCGCTGGGGCTCGTGCTGGCGGGTTGGATGGCCGTTGCCGCCGCCTGCCCCTTCTGTTCCGCGACTGCGCTGACGTTCACCGAGGAAATGACGTCGATGGACGTCGTCGCCATTGCCCGGCTTGTCGAAGCACCCCCGCCAGCCAGTGCCGGGGCCGCCGGCGACGAGCTTCCCAAGGCTCGTTTTGAAGTGGTCAAGATTCTCAAGGGGGAAGGGCTCGTAAAACCGAAGCAGTCGATCGATACGCTTTACTTTGGCGACGGAACCAAGGGGAAGGCGTTCCTGATCATGGGGATCGATCCTCCCCAGGTGATGTGGTCTACGCCTCTGCCGCTTTCCGATCGGGCGCAAAAGTATCTCGCCGAGATCGTCAAGCTCCCCAAGGACGGGGTCGAGCGGTACGTCTTCTTTCAGAACCACCTGGAGGACGAAGACGAGATGCTCGCCCGAGATGCCTACGACGAGTTCGCCAAGGCCTCCTACGACGCGGTCAAGTCGATCAAGGAGCACATGAACCACGCCCAGTTGATCGAGTGGATCAAAAATCCCGACATCCCGGCCAGCCGCCGCCGGCTGTACTTTGTGATGCTCGGCATTTGCGGCGACGAAAAGGACCTGCCGATGCTGGAGGAGATGATCACCTCGACCGATCGCAAGCAGCGGCAGGGTCTGGATTCGATGATCGGCTGCTACCTGACCCTCAAGGGTGAGGACGGATTGCCCATGATCGAAGAGACGTTACTCAAGAACAAGAAGTCGGACTATGCGGACACCTATGCAGCGATCATGGCGTTGCGGTTTCACGCCACGGAAGGCGGAGTGATCGAGAAGCAGCGGGTCGTGGCGTCGCTGCGGCTGATGCTCGATCGGCCGGAGTTGGCCGATCTGGTGATTCCGGACCTGGCGCGATGGGAGGACTGGACCGCGATCGACAAGCTGTTTGAGCTGTACAAGAACGCGGATGAAAAGACGAGTTGGGTGCGCGTGCCCGTGGTCAACTACTTGCGCGTTTGCCCGCTCCCCAAGGCCAAGGAACTGCTCAAGGAATGCGAGAAGATCGACCCGCAATCGGTCAAACGGGCCAATACGTTTTTCCCCACGCCGGCCGCTGCCGCCGCTCCTGCTCCCGCGGCAGCCAACGCCATGTGACGCCTGACGGATGGGTTGCTCGCTGCCCGCGGGTGGAAGTGCGGGGCGGCATCATGGAAGCTTTACCTGAGGATCGACAAGAATGAACGGGCACTTTGGCACATGGATGCTGGCGGCGGCCGCCGTTCTGGCTGGAACCAATGGATGGACGCGGCTGGCCGAAGCCTGTCCTGGTTGTGAGCCGACGGGAACGACCTTCAGCGACGAGATGGCGGTGATGGACGCCGTCGTCGTCGCCCGTCTCTTGGCGCCGGGCGCGCAGGCCGGCAATGTGCCCTCCACCGAACTCTTGCCATCGCCGTTCGAGATCGTCCGCGTGCTCAAAGGGGACGCGCTCGTGCGAACCGGCGGCAAGCTGGAGACCCTTTATCTCGGCAGCGGCCAGCCTGGGAGCCTGTTTTTGATCATGGGCATCGCCCAGCCGAAGATGATGTGGTCCAAGCCGCACGGCGTGTCCGAGCGGGTCTTGGACTACCTGGCGAAGCTGGTGCAGCTTCCCCAGGAAGGGGTCGAGAGGTACCGGTTCGTGCTCGACTACCTGGAGGATGAGGAGTCCGATCTGGCCCGCGATGCGTACGATGAATTTGCCAAAGCGCCCTATGCCGCCGTCCGCTCGCTCAAGGACGATTTGGATCACGACGAGATCGTCGCCCGCATCGACAATCCAGGCATCCCGGCGACGCGGCGGCGGCTGTACTTCGTCATGCTCGGCATCGTCGGCGACGACAAGGATGTTCCATATCTCGAAGCGCTGATGCAGTCGGCCGATCGCCAAGACCGGCGCGGACTGGACATGATCATTTTCTGTTACTTGTCGATCCGCGGCGAAAGCGGCTTGCCGATGATCGAGGAGCGGTTTTTGCGCAACCAGGACTGCGATTACTCGGATACGTATGCGGCCATCATGGCGCTGCGAATGCACGCGGCCGAAGAAGTGACGCTCCAGCCGAAGCACGTCGTCGGCCCGCTGCGGGGAGTGTTGGAGCGTCCCCAATTGGCCGACCTGGTCATTCCCGACCTGGCGCGGTGGGAAGACTGGACCGCGATCGACAAGCTGCTTGAGCTGTACAAGACGGCCGACGAAAAATCGAGCTGGGTCCGCGTGCCGGTCGTCAACTACCTGCGGGCCTGCCCGCTGCCGAGAGCGAAAGCGCTGATTGCCGAGTGCGAGAAGATTGACCCGCAGGCGGTCAAGCGGGCACATTCGTTCTTCCCGTCGCTGGCTCCTCCCGCCGCCGCAGAGAAGGCCGCAGAGAAGGCCACGGGCAACGACAACCCCCGCCGCAATGCGCCGCAGTTCGTTTCGACCGCGGCGGACGCCGTGCCGGCGACATTCCAGGCCCCCATCCCGCAGCCCCAAGCCGATGAGTCGGAAGAATCCGCGGCAGTGCCGGCCGCCCAAGCCTCGGCAGTCCAGCCGAACACCGCCGGCACGAGCGTGGCATCGATCAACCCCGGTGCCGCTCCGGCAAAAGCCCTGAAAACTGCGGCTGCTGTGCGACCGAACCTTTGGCTGCTCCTGGGCGTACCACTCTTGTCCGGAGCCGCGCTCTGGATGCTTCAGTCGTCGATTTTGCGTGGCCGGATCGGAAGAGGTTAGCCTATGAGCACGTCGATTGCCGACGATCGCCAGCCGGCAGTCATGGAGGACTTTGGCAACTACCGGATTCTGAGCCGGCCGGCGATCATTGCCGCAGTCCTGGTCTTGCCCGCAGGGCTTTTCGCGCTGTACTCGCTGGCTTCGGAGTTTGGAACCGAGGCATTGCCGGGCGTGGTGCCGTTGCCGCTAGTGGGTGTCGTGCTGTCGGTGGTGGCCATGTCGGCCATTCGCCGGTATCCGAAGGAATATGCCGGCCGGCCGCTAGCGATGTTCGCCCTCGTGGCGCACGTGGCGATGCTGGCGGTCAGCATTCCGACGCATGCTTACATCCAGGCGACGGAAGTTCCCGAGGGCTACCAGGCGGTCAGCTTTTCGGAGCTTCAGCCCGATCCCGAAAAAGGGGAGTACGGCCTTCCCAAGCTGGCCTTTGACCTGATTGGCAAGCCGGTCTTCATCAAGGGGTACGTCCATCCGGCGGTGGCCAGCTCGGGGAAGGTGGACAATTTCATCCTGGTGCGCGACTACGGCACCTGCTGCTTCGGCGGCCAGCCGCCGCCGACGCACATGATGGAAGTGAAGATCGTCGGCAAGGCGCCGCGGCTGAAGTACATGCAGCGGGTGGTGCGGTTGGCGGGAAAATTCGCCGTCACGCCTCCCCAGTCGCGCGAATCGCTCGACGTGCAGAACGTCGTCTATTATCTCGAGGCCGACTACGTCAAGTACTAGCCTGGCGAGTTGGTGACACCGTTTGGCTTTCCTGCTTAATCTCTGTGCGTTTCTGGCTGGGTGCCGCGGGTTTAGGCCGTATCTCGCCAAGGAACTGGCGGACAAGTCGTGATGTCGTCCACGCCACCCCTGGGTAATGGGTCAGTTTGGAAAACTCGGGTCGATTTCTCCAGCGATTTCTGAGTGGGGCTGGTGCATCGCCTGCGGGCCGGGCGTCGAATCGGCACGTGGAGCCGAGCCGCAAGGAGCAAGCGTTGGAGCTCTATCGCGAAAAATACGCCGGGTATGGGTCCCGCGTGCGAATGCCTGGAGCGGGACGACGGCCTGGCGGTTCCCGCGAGCACGCTACGGGCCGTAGGGGCCGTAGGGTGGGACAACCTGGCTCCGCCAGCGCCGGCCCACCGAAAGAAGACACCCATCTTGGTGGGCCGGCGCTCGCCGAGGCGAGCTGGCCCACACTACCCTTTACTCCCTCTTCGGCTCACGCATCATAAACGCATGCCACAGGAGCAGCCCCGCGCCGCACACCAGCAGGCTGTCGGCAATGTTGAAATTCGGCCAGGTGAACTGCTTGAAGTTCCAGCACCACAGGATCCAGTCGCGAACCGCGGTCTCATATCCTAGGTTTTGCATGGCCGCCGGGAGCGGCCCGTGGTCCCACAGCCCCAGCCGGTCGTACAGGTTGCCGAGAATGCCGCCGGAAATGATTCCCAACGCCACCGTCAGCAGCCGGTCGCGCGCGGCTCGCAGCAGAAACAACCAGGCGACGACGCCGATCACCGCCCCGATCGCCAGATAGGCAAAGTAGCGGCTGCCGCCGGCGCCCATGCCGAACAAAGCTCCGCGGTTGAGCGCCGTCTCAATGCCGACGTACCCTTCCACCAGCCAGACGATCCCCTTCTGGCCGGGGAGTCCCCGCCAGCGAAAGATCACTTCTTTGGTGACCAGGTCCGTGGCACACCCGGCCAGCGCGAGGAAGAAATAGATCAGATGGCGGTTGACCGGCACTCCGTTGATCATCGGCCCTGCCGCCGCCGCGGTGTTGGGCGAGTCGGCGAGCTGCTGGCCGGGCTTCACGCTGGCATCCGAGCTTTCGGGTGCAAGGGGCGCGGAATGGCGAGACGGCGAGCGGTCGGTCCCAGATGCGTTACCGGGCCGAGACCTTGTTGGCGCACTTGACGCAGTGGGGGGTATACGGGACGACATTGAGCCGCTGCTTGGGGATCTTGGCCTCGCACTCCGTACAGACACCATAGGCCCCGTCTTCGATCCGCTCAAGAGCGTTTTCGATCAGCTCCAGCGTGCTGCCGTCGTGCTCCATCAGGCTCAGCGTGAACTCCTGCTCGAAGGCGTCGGTCCCCATGTCGGCCATGTGAATCGGCATGCTCGACAGGTCGCCGCTGGCTTCGCTGCGGGTCTTCCGCAGGGCCGCGTCGGCCATCGTGGTCACATCACCCCGCAGCCGCGCCCGCAAGGCCAGGAGCTGCTCCTTGTACATCTTCGACTCACGCTTGTTCATCCGACTCTCCAGGGGGTGCGCCGTCCGCGACGGCCTGGGACAGGAAGGTTGCCAGTGCCGCCCGCTGGGAATCACCCGCGTTGTAGCCCGGTTATTCTAAATTGACCGCGGGGCGGCTGTCAAACGGGGGAGGGGGGTTGCTTCCCCCTAATTGGCCGGTGTGGGGCGCGATGCGCCCCGTGACCGCCGCCAAAAAACCGCGTATATCCACGGCTGCCGATGCGTTTTTTCCGCGGCTTGCCGCACGGACAAAAACTTGACAAAAACTTCCATTCTGGAACCGCCAGTGAGTCCATCCCGTCCAATTCGTGCGTTTGAGTAATAGCCGGCAATCGGGGGGTTGCCTGGGGGTTCAGGCCGGCGGCATCCTTTGGAAGAGGCTTTCTTATTCATAGTTCTTACTCGGATCGGCTTCGCCCTGCGCGAGGCAAAGGAGCGGTAGACATGTCGATTGCCGAATTGAGCGTCTATTGTGACGCACCTCGGATCCCATTGCCCGCGGGGCAGCTAGCCCCCCAGCAATTGCACCGCATTCAGGAGGTCCGCTGCCGCCAGGGGATGAGCCTCCGCAGCGCGGCCCGCCAGCTCGGCTCGGACGTCCGCTCGGTGCGGGCCCAGGAGCAGCCGACCTGCGACCTGCGGCTTTCCGACCTGCACCGTTGGCAGGCGGTCCTCGAAGTTCCCATTGAGGAGCTCTTGGCGGAGACGGACGCCCCTCTCTCCCGCCCCGTCGCCGAGCGGGCCAAGCTGGTCCGCATCATGAAGTCGGCACTCACCCTGCAGGAAGGGGCCTCTTCCGCGTCGCAGCGGCGGATGGCGGAGAACCTGATCGAGCAGCTCGTCGAGCTGATGCCGGAGCTGAAAGAAGTCAGCGCGTGGCACACGGTCGGCGTTCGCCGCAGCCTGGATGAAGTGGGCCGCATCGGCCAGCAGACGATCGACGACAACAGCCTGTTCGGGGGGAGCTATTCGGAGTAGGACAGGTTTCCCAACCTGTCCCCAAAAACGTAGGACAGGTTTCCAACCTGTCCAGAACCAACTTCAAACTCCCCGCGGCCGGGACCCCACCTCCCCGGCCGTTTTCATGCGCCGCCGACTCCACAAGCCCGACGCGCAAGCGAGGGAAATGTCTCCACTCGCCAAACGGCCGTTTTCCTCCCTTGCGCGTCGGGCTTATCGTCTTCCAACTTTGGACTTTGGACTCGGGACTTTGGACTACTCAATATACCTCCGCAGCAGCACGGCCTTGTCCGTGTTATGGCGCTTCCCCGGCTCGTAGGCGACGGGGATCGAGCGGTCGATGATGAAGAACGAGCGGTGCCTCTTGATCCCGCCGCTATCCGCGCCGATCTCCTGGCCCAGGCGATAGCCGTCCGGATGAGCCGCATCGACGACGATCGCGCCCCCCGCCGCCGGCCGATTTTCCTCGACCTCAAAGTAGCCGACGGTGATCCAGACGGCATAGACGTTGGATCGCGTGGTCACCATGTTGGCCACCTTTTGCAGACCTTGGAAGCGGAAGTAAGGATTGCGGCCAACGTCTTCATGGGCCTGCATTCCCCATGCCTGCGGGGCATTGATAAAGGGTGCAGTAAACAGAGGCGGCGAGGTTGCTACACCAGGAGTGGTCGCGCGGAGCAGCGAGCCATGTGCCGCCGACTGGCGCAGCGTGATTGGCGGCGGAATTGGCGGCATCATGTCCGCTGAATCGGCCGAGCGGAACGGCTGCGAAAACAGAGAAGGGTAGGCCGGATTAGCGGCTAATGCTGCTCCCGGATACCCCTGACGGCTCTGCAATAAATTATTGAAAAAAGTCTGTCCATCGGTGGTGCTAGTGCGGTCCATCCCGGGAACTGTCTTGGCGATCGCCTCCCACACGGCGCTGTCATAGATCGTGTTGATGTTGATCCGTCCCGGATCGCGGAAACGCGACGCCTTGTTGAACGGCGGTCGGAACGTCTGAATCCGCTGCGTATCGGTCGGGTCGGTCTGGAAGGTCTGCGGGTTGTAATACCGCTCGGCGCCAATATACGGCGAGGGAACTTCCAGATAATCAAAGATGCGACACAGGTTGGGCGCATCATTCGTAGTCGCGTCCGTCGTTGTCTGGAAGAAGTTCAGCAAGTGTCCATACGGATCTGACGTGTTTGCGTTGTTGTATGCCGTAGTCAGTGGTTGAGTGGCTGGGATCTGCATGCGGAATCGCTGCAGAAGCTGCGACGACGACTGGCTGGAAACGTTGAGCAACTCCATCGGGCTGGTCAGCGGCCGGTCGAGGTGCGTCAGCCAGGGGAAGCCCCGCGGCTGCATGTCCTCGCCGTCGGTCTCGGTGGGCGCGCCGACGTATCCCTGCGGAACGCCGCTCATCGCGGTGAAGTACGGATTGCCAGGCGGGCCCCAGAACCGCCGATTCAGATAGCCCAGCGTGTGGTAAAGCTGATGGCTGAAATAGTGCGGCCCCGTGCCGCCCGGATCGCCGTTCGGGGAGTCGGCGGTCGATGCACCATAAAACCCTTGCTGGGTCCACAGGTTGCGATAGCCGCGCGACGCCGCCAGGTTGTACCCGGCGTAGCCTGGTACCTCCGTATCCGGGAACGGCCCGCCGCGCTGGAACGTTTGGAAGTTGCGGTTCCCCATCCCGATGTTCGGATCGGCCGTATCCACCGCTACGCCGTTGTATGCCGTCATGCTGATATCGGAGGCGTCGATGGTGATGTAAGGATTGGTGACCGGGTTCCAGGCCAGGAGCGGGTTGGCCAACCGCTGGAGAAAGATTCGCCGGTACTGCGGCGTGGTGATGTTCTGTTGCAGTGCCGCGGCCGTGTCCAGCGGCGTATCCAGCGGCGGGTCGTAAATCGGCTCGCCGTCGAGCGTCACATTTGTCGTGGGCGGATAGGCAGGATCGTTGAGCGTCCCCGTCGGCACGCTCACCGACAAGTTCTCGATCGGAATAGCGACCGGCGGCTGCATATTAGCAAAGTTGAGGTCATTCGCTCCAGGCGCCGAATTGTCGTACACGTAGACCTGGGGGTTGGTCGAGTTGAGCTCCGGCCATAGCTCGATTCGCCGGGTCATGTTCAGGTTCAGGGCGCCTCCCTCGATCGCGTCGGTGCGGCGGCCGAAGTAAGTAATGTAGCGCGGTGGCGTCCCCATTTGTTCGTCGTCATAGCCGCCGATCACTGCGTACTTGCCCGGCCGCACGGTCGTAAGCTGCGGTGCGCCTGACGCCATTGGATCAATCGAGGCGGGCAGGAAGTACGGAGTGCCGTGCCCGGCGGTTGGAAACGCAGGCGCGGTCCCCGGCAGGATGAAGTACACGCTTCGCTCCACGTCTTCGTTGGCCGGCGGATTGGCCGTCCAGTTCTCGGGGACGGGAAAATCGGGGTCTCCCTGCTGACCGCCGGCCAGCAAAGCACCCTTGACGATCAACATCCGCCAGACGGGGGAGCCCTGCGCGTTGATCCGGTGCAACTCCACGCCGCCGCCGATTTGCGAGTACAGCTCCCGTGCCTTGTGGTCGTAGTTATTGTTGCCCCGGTCGAACCAGGGGTTGTAGAGCTCGATGAACAACGACCCGTGCGGCACCAGCCGCTGATCGAAATCATCGTCGCCGCCGGCAACGTCCGCGGCCGTTTCTCCCGGGTCCGCCGTCTCATTTGTCAGGTCCTCCGTCCGCCGGCCGTGAGCGGCGAAGGCTTCCGTGATCAGCAGCTCCGGACGCTCGATACCCCACACGACCCCGCGCGGGACGGGATTGCCCGACAAGTCCACGTCGGCAGTGTCCAGCCGGCCGTCCACGTCCCAGCCGTTCCACGGATTCTCGTCGTATTCAAACCCCGTGCAGATCGAATCGGCGTCGCGGAAATCGACCGCATTCACCGCCCACTGCGCGATCATCCGGGCCGTTTCCTGCGGCGTGTTGGGCATACCGTCGCCATCGGTGTCTAGTTCCTGCGTTTGATCCCGCAGCAGCATTCCCAGGCAGTACAAGTGCCGGGCCATGATCTGCCGCACGTCGGGATAGGCGACGTACTGCGGCGGCATGGCCCCTGGATCGTACGGCGGGTAACCGGGGACAAGCGGAATCGGCCCGCGCAGGTCGTTCTCGTGCTCGAAGCTGAATAACCATGAGCCAGGGCCAGTGCCGGGCCAGATCTTCTCCCGCGGCTCGTAGTTCGGTCCGTTCATCGGATCGAGGTTGCGATACGACTCGCCCGGATCATCGACCACGCCGTAGATGTCCTCCGGCAGCGGCAGCGTAGCGCCATTGACCGTTGTCGTACCGTCGTGAACGCCGTTGCCAAACTCGCGATTGATGTTCAGAAGCTGGCCGTGGCGAATCTCAAACGGCACGATCTTGCGGAGCTCCAATTCGACGTCCGCGGCACCCCCTACGGTCAGGCGGTAACGGTACAAATCGATCAGCGACGTCGAAGCCGGCCAGTTTTGAGCGGCATACTGCGAGTTTTGCAGGCGATTTTGATAAAACGACTGCCGCAATTCCTTCGGAATTCCCACCGGTGGCGCCGGAATGTGCGAGCCCATCGTCGTCAGCAGCGCCCGCAAGCGGTTGTCGGCGCCGATCGAGCCGGGGCTGGAAGCGCCCAAAAACTGCCGCGTCAGCGGATTGGCCAGCAGCCGCGAGTAGAGACCGGTCGCTCCCGGATCGTGATACCGCAGGAGCTGCTCGAGCTCCGCGGGCGTAAACGGCGCATCGGCCGCGGCCCGCCGATAGTCCACATGCATCTCGTAGGGGTCATCCACCCTTTCCGCCGATCCGACCCCCGTGGTGTCCACCCACAGCGGCATTCCGTAATAGTCCAGGGCCATCGCCCCGCGCCCCCACACGTCGGGCGGCGACGTATACGATGAGCGCGTAGTCAGATGATTCTGCGGCATGCCGATGCTCTTGGCCGCGCTCAGCGTATCGTCCGTGTTGGGGACGCCGGCTAGAGGATTGCCGCCGTCGAAGCCATAGCGGCCGGGGATTCCCGCCGCCGTGTTGCCGATGAACAGCGATTGATAGACGTTGTTCTGGTTATTGAAGATGTGGCGGAAATCGACCTCCGCCGGGCCGTGACCGAGTCCCCGCGGCAGCGTGACGGTGCTCGCGCCGGGCATCTGGCCGGCAAATTCATAACCGGTGATCGGTTGGCTGGCCTGGGCCGCCGCGATCAGCACCGGGGCCATGCTGCCGTGGGCGTTGAGGTTGATCCGCCCGTCGAGATCCTGAACGAGGTAGGCGACCAGCCGCTTGTACTTGCGGCCGTCGCGGCTGGTGACGATTGGCAGCCCGGGATCGATCCAAATGCTGTCGGCAATGCCGTCGCCGTCGTTATCCACGTCGTAAGGGGCGGGGGCATTGCCGGTGCCGAGATTGATCGTGTTTTCGGTGTTGGTCAGCAGATCGGGCTCGAAGGCCGGATTGCCGCCGGTGAAGTTCGGGTGGTCTTCTTTGAGCGGACGTAAAATCAGCGACCGCTTGAGCTGGACCAGTGCGTCGCGCTGCGGGAGCGAGAAATCCGCGAAGGAGACATTGTTTTCGTCGTCGCCGGTTCCACGAATGCCGTCCGGACCGTAGGGATTCAAAATGACTTGGCGCTTGTGAAGAGCGTTGGCCGTCGAATTGCCAAGAATCCCCGGATCGTTCATCAGGAAGTTGAACCACATCTGCACCAGGTCGGGGCGATGGAACGATGGCAAGAGGACGATCTCGCCCCGATTGTTCTGCCCCGTTCCCTGTCCCAGGCTGGGGGGGATCATCGCCAGGAACATGTTCTGGTAGTCGGGCGCGTCGTAGTTCTCATCAAGGCCCCCGAGATCGATGGCAGTCGTCACCGCTCCCTGCGGATAGCCGTAGTAGTTGGGCATGAGGGCGACGGGAAGGGGCAGCGGGGACGTGGCGGTGCTCAGATTGTTGAAGTTGGCCGTCGCGTCGAGGTTGTAGCTGGGATTGCCGTTGATGTCGAAGTTGACGTACCCCGCTCCGGTGCCGTTGAACGGGCCGCCGTTGATGATGAATTCGTCCCCGTTGTTCACGTTGACGGCCACCGGCAGGTCGCTCTCGGGGACCTCGATCGCCAGCGAATAGGTGCCGCCGCTGACGTTGTACGCCAGGACGCGGCTGGAAATGCCGCGGGCCTGGCCGCTGATGAACGTGAAGACGCGGCCGCAGTAGTAGTTCGGCGATTGTTCCGCCGTGGTGGTGAAATTCACGTTCACGACCAGGATCTGGCCGCTGTTCCAACTGGCGGGGTTACCCTGCACCGTTCCCTTGATCGAATCGTGTCCATACAAATCCGCCAGCAGATTGTGCGGCGAGACGGCATTGAGCGTGGATGAGCCAAACAGGAGCTGGCTGAGGGCCAGGTCCATTTCTCGTTCGGCCAAATCGCCGTAGGTGCCGGCGGAACGGATTTGCTCGCTGGCGCCGCGGTAGCTGCTGGCCAGCAGCGAGAGCGTGATGCCGATCATCAAAAACAGCGTCAGCAGGGTGACGACGATCAGCAGCACCACCCCTTTTTTCTGTTCGCCGCGGCGGTGGTTGTTTCGCTGGTTCATGATAGTTCTCCGCTCGTGGAGAGCGCGAATGCCTTGATCTGTTCACATCCACAAGCCTGAAGCGCCAGCGAAGGAAATCTCACCACTCGCAAAACGGGCCTTCCTTCGCTGGCGCTTCAGGCTTGTGGTCTCTGTTCCCCGACTTTGGACTTTGGACTCGGGACTTTGGACTACTTACTGCAACGCCCCTGTCTCGATCTTGATCGTCCGCTCGTAGACGTGGACCACCGTCGGCATGATGATCACGTCGCATTCCTCGTTCGTGCCTGCTGGCGCTTGCACGTCGGCCGGCCAATCCGGCCCGATCAGCGACACATCCTGCGACCAGCGGCCGTTCGCAAGCGATATGGTCTCGTCAGTGTCAGATACCCGATACCACTGAAAGTGCTGAATTGGCCTCGCCTGATTGTTTCCGCCTGGAAGCGTACGACCGAGCATGATCCACTGACCGCTTCGCAAGTTGAGGTACTCTTCCTTGTTGAACGGGGCGCCAATCCCCTGATCGTTCGTCGTGATGGTCACTTCGCCGCCGCCAATGCCGTCGCTGTGGAAGTCGGTGGCGAGAATCTTTGCGGTCCACTCATTCCACGGATGTTCCGGATTGGCTGGGTCGTCGTTGACGTGCAAGCCTTCGCCGTTTGGGCGGTTGTGGCAGACGACGACGGACAGGACGTACTCTTCGCCGAGCCGCGCTATGCCGTTGCCATCGGCCAATTGCAGCCGGTCGATCTTGGGCACCAGGGTGGCAAACCAGGTCAGCCGCCCTTCCTCTTGCCGGCGGGCGGGCCGCAGCGTGCCGTTGTCGTTGATGGTTGTGAATAACTGCGCCGCCGGCAGCGTGTTGTCCGACGGCCGTTCGTACAACAATGCGTCCTCAATCCGAAACACCTTGTCTGCCTGCACGATGCTCATCGAAGCGGCCGGATCGTTCGGGAGATTGAAATTGCCGTTGTGCAGCGTCAGCCGCCTCATCCGCGTATTGGGGGCGGCGGCACTCGGCACCGCGGGAAAGAACGACCACACGGCGGCATTGCCGGGATCGTCGTCCGCACTGTGGGAGAAGAGCATCGGGTCGATGCAAAAGGCGTAGCCGAAGTAAGTTGTGTTCGACGACGACTGAAAATTCGGTGGTACAAAGGCTTGCGTGTTATTAGGCCACGCGATCCACCTGGCCCGCTGGTTCATTCCCTCGGCTTGAAACGTGGCGATTGCCGACTCACCGGCAACTGCCGTCACGTCCGCAATCAGCCCCTTGCGGGCCTGGGAGAGGGCGACGGGGAAGACGGCAATCGCCCCCAAGAGGCCGACCGCGGCGACCATGATCGCGAACAGCACCTCCAGCAGGGTCACGCCGGCTCGACTTCGTCGAGGTCCAAAGTCCAAAGTCCAAAGTCCAAGGTCTCTAGTCCTATATTTCAACACGCACTGCCTCCTGGCTCCTGCCTCCTGGTTCCTGACCCCTGACCCCTGGCCCCTGACTTTGGACATTGGACTTTGGATTTTGGACATTCTCACTGCCCTCCCTTCACTTCGCCGCCGGTGGCGAACTGGCGGGCCATCTGCAGGAACGCTTGCCGCTCCTGAGGATTCGTCGGCGGGAAGTTTTGCTGCGGATTGTAGTCTTGCGGATTGAAGCTCGGCACGTTTTCCACGGTCCCGACCGACCCGTTACGACGGTTGATTGTGACCCAAAGATTCGTTCCGTCAGAGATGTTGTGGTCCATCAAAGTAGACGCCGTGGTGTCCCAGGGGCGGAACATCTTCTCCGTCTTGCCGACGAGAAAGTGAATTTTGCTGGTGCCGGGAATTTCGACAGTGTTGTTGTTTCCGCTGTATTGCTCGGTGTATGCGACGGACGCAACGCCCCCCGCCGGTGAAAACATCACGAGGATTTGCCGCTTTGCCGCCTCGAACTGGAATCCAGTCGGGCTGGCGCCGCTGTAATTGGGATCGATCACAATCCCCTGCGGCAGTTCCAGCGGCTGGCCGATGCGAGCCGGCTGGCGGAAGATTTGAAATGCGTATCCGGCAGTGTTTGCAGTCGGCGGGACGCGGGCGGTGTCGATAATTGAGTAACTGTTGGCGTTGTTGCGCTGGGCGCGGAAATAGTGACCCTTGTAGTCGAAACGAATGAAAAACATTTCGCCATCCACAGTCACCAGGTTCTGAAGGCTGGCGGCGCAATTGTTTTGGAAGTTTAGCGCGTAGGGTACCGCCGTTCCCGTCACGATGCAGCGAGCATCGAGCGTATCGCCCCCGTAAGTGGCCGGCACTTCGGCCAAATAGAGCTGCGAGCATTGGTAGAGTTGACTGCCGAGTGCCGCGTTTGGATCGCCAATTTGCTCCAATTCCAGCCACACGCCGGCGGGGCGGCCGGTGGTGGTGGCGCGGGCCTTGGCGACGGCGAAGTAGGCGTTGAATTGCCGAGCCCCTTCGCGGAGCTTCCCTTCCTCCAGGGAGTACTTCACGGAGGGCAGCGTGACCGCCATGAGGATGATGGCGATGACCACGACAACCATCAATTCCACGAGGGTGAATGCGGGGCGGTTGCCGGCGTAGGACAGGTTTTCAACCTGTCCAGCCACTCGCGGAGCGAGCGGCCCATTTTGGCCGTCAGACGTTCTCCGAGACATCATCGATTATTGCTCCGCGAAGTTGTGGTTGGTGATGTTGTCGGAGTATGCAGGTGATCGGCCAGTGTCCTTGGGAGCGCCGTAACAACCCGAGAACAGATTGGGGTTGCCCGCAGGAAATGGCGAGTCAATATTGGCATAGGGGTCATTGATTCCCGACGGATCGGGAGGGCTAGAAGTCGACGGTAGGAGCAAACTGCTCAATTTGTCTGGACCAAACGAGTGTATTAGGGGCTTGAGGTACATACCGGTGAAAACGCTATTGTCCGATAGGGTTCGGCGGTCCACTCCAGTTGGGTCAAACGGATCCGGGATCGT
This sequence comes from Pirellulaceae bacterium, assembly GCA_035512595.1. Lineage (GTDB taxonomy): Bacteria > Planctomycetota > Planctomycetia > Pirellulales > Pirellulaceae > DATKDU01. Next base: position 1,098 of record DATKDU010000460.1, on the reverse strand, counting down.
ACCATTCTGAGGTGTTACGGGGCGGGGTCCGAGATATGGGGTGACATATGGGTCAATATCGTCCCGGTATCCGGGTGCCCACCGCGTAAACCAAATGGGATTTCCCCACGCATCGAGGATCTCTAACATTCCATCGCCATCCATATCGCCGATTTCGGATGGACTGAAAAAACTCAGCGCAGAGTCTTCGCCATCTCGCATTCCTGACAGTATCAAGTACAAGCACTCGGCACCCTCATTCTCGGTCGTCCAGCCCGCAAGGTTTGGGTCTGCCGCTGGCGTGGTGCCATAAATGCCATACGCCTTCCTGCGATAATGGTTCCAAACCGCCGGGTTCGCCTGTAATACGTAATTGTTGTTCACTTGCGACTGCCTGCCAAATAGCACGTCTTCCTTCTTGTTTGGCATTTCCATTCGCATGAGCTCGCGCATCGCCCACAGGCGATAGGAAGCCGCCACCGTCGGAGTCGTACCCGCCGGAATCCTTACACGAACCGCTCGAGTCTCATAGCTGGTCCATTTGTCCATGATCAACTGATCGAGCTTGGTGATGATGGCCCGGGTCCGCTCGACGCGGGCCTGGGCGGCGGCCCCGGCCAGGACGCCCAGCGAGAGGGCGACCAGAATGCCGAGGATCATCATCACGAAGAGGAGCTCGATGAGCGTGACCGCGCAGCGGTGAGGCCCGCGTCGCGTCCGCGCCCATCGAGCGGAAGTTGCGATGGCGTTCATGCAATTTCCCCCTCCCCGTGATTGGCCAAGTTGCCCCTGGCCATGGTTCTCGGAAAAATGTTGGATGGATGTACACCACCGACCCTGGTCGGTGGAAACATGATTGGGTGGCTAAAGCGAATCCGCCTGTCCCCTCTCTTCCTGCCGACGCTTCGCGTCGGCAGGAAGAGACGGTTTTTTTCGGCGTTCGCTGCTAGCCCGTCAGTCGTTGATCCACCGACCAGGGTCGGTGGGGATGCTCGTTGGCCATCAGGGGGCTGACGCCCCCCGCTCGCCGGGAGGACGCCCCCGAATCGCCTTTAGGGAATATGATCTTCCAGCCGCCGCCCCTCGCTGAAGTTGGTCAGGTTGTCCTTGTCTTCGTCG
>DATKDU010000459.1:0-12122 GCA_035512595.1 Pirellulaceae bacterium | reverse complement strand
GGCTCCTGGCTCCTGGCTCCTGGCTCCTGGCTCCTGGCTCCTGGCTCCTGGCTCCTGGCTCCTGGCTCCTGGCTCCTGGCTCCTGGCTCCTGACTCCTGACTCCTGACTCCTAAACCCTGAACCCTGAACCCTGAACCCTGAACCCTGAACCCTACCGATACAGCCCCTGCGTCTCAATATACTTCTCCACGGCCCGCGGCGTCCGGTAGCGCAGGCTGCGCCCCTCTGCCGCCCGCTGACGCAGGTCGGTGCTGGAAAGATCGATGATCGGCATTTCAACCTGGTGCGAGCGGATTTCACTCAGCCGTGCGGGCGAGACCAGTTTCCTCAGGACCGTGAAGTCGGGGGGCGGCGAATCGGCCCGATGAACGACGACCGGAATCGCCAGAGAGCAGATCACCGCCGGCTCGCGCCACGTGGCCAGTTCGTAGAGCGAATCGGCCCCCATCAAAAGGAACAATTCGTCGCCTGGCTGCTGGGCCGTAATCGTTTGCAGCGTTTCGACCGTGTAGCTCACGCCGCCGCGATCGAGCTCGACGGTCGAAACGGCAAAATGCTCGTTTCCCGAGATCGCCAGCTCCAGCATCTCGACGCGGGCCTTGCCTGGCGCGAGAATCCGGCTCTGCTTGTGCGGCGGCACGGCGGCCGACAGAAACCAGACCCGATCGAGCCGGCATTGCTCGCGGCACGATTCGGCCAGCAGCAAGTGGCCGTAATGAACCGGGTCGAAGGAGCCGCCGAAAATGCCGAGTCGCATGGAGGCATTATAGGTAGCAGGCACACTCCGTGTGCCGTCAGGTAGGTCGGCCTTTCCAGGCCGACCAGGACGGTCCGGAAGGGCCGTCTTACAACGTCAACTCCTGCCCATCCACCCCACCGCAGGCCGCAAACAGCGCCAGCGCCTGCCTCACGGCCAGCACGTCGTGAACGCGAAGAATCTGCACGCCTTGAGCAGCCAGCGACATGGCTCCCCCGATCGTGCCAAACATTCTCTCGGCCTCCTGGTCGCCGAGCACTTTGCCGATGAAGCCCTTGCGTGAGTGGCCGACGAGGAGCGGACAGCCCAGATCGTGCAGCCGCCAGCAGTTGGCCATCAGCGTCAGGTTGTGCTGGTGGGTCTTGCCGAAGCCAATGCCCGGATCGAGGCAGATCCGCGCGCGGTCGATGCCGGCAGCCGTCAGCGCGTCGCGGCGGGCCAGCAGGTAAGAAAAAATGTCTTCGGCCACGTCCTCGTAGAACGGATTGTCCTGCATCGACTGCGGCGTCCCTTGCATGTGCATCGCGCAGACGCCAGAGAGCGATTGACGGGCGACGCCAATCATCGCCGGATCTTCCAGGCCGCTGACGTCGTTGATGATCTCCGCCCCGGCGTCGATGGCTGCCTTGGCGACGGCCGCCTTCGACGTGTCGATCGACAGGATTGCCGCCGGCCGCGCTTGATGGACCGCTTCCAGGACGGGAATCACGCGCCGCAGCTCCTCCCGTTCATCCACCGGCGTGGCATACGGCCGCGTGCTCTCCCCGCCGACGTCTAAGATGTCCGCCCCCTCGTCCAGCAGCTTCAGCGACTGGCGAATCGCTTCTTCCCGCCCGAGAAACTGGCCCCCGTCGGAAAAGCTGTCGGGCGTGACGTTGACGATCCCCATTAGCAGCGGCACTTTGCCGAACTCGAGCGTGCGGCCCTTGAGCTGCCAGGACGTGGCCCGCTTGGGGAATTGGTCGGCAAGACGTTGAGAAGACATGACACGACAGGTATCGTGGGAGCAATCCGAAACTCGAAACTCGAAACTCGAAACAAGCACGAAATGCGAATGAACGAAATTCAAAACTCGAGCCGAAAGCTGTTTGGATCATTTCCTCGTTCGAATCTCGAATTTATTTCGAGTTTCGAGCTTCGGATTTCGTGCCTGGCACTGGTCTTCATTTCAATATACATACTGGCCGCGCGGCTCGTTCCTGCTGTCGGCGACGAGCCCGTGGAGGTCTTCAACAGCGAGCCGGACCAGCGACCGCTCTCCACGCCGCAGGAAGCGCTGGCCAGCCTCAAGCTGCCGGAAGGCTTCAAGGCCACACTGTTCGCCCACGAGCCGGACGTGCAGAACCCGATCAGCATGACGTTCGACGAGCGCGGCCGGCTGTGGGTGGCCGAGAACTACACGTATGCCGAGAGCAGCGTCAATTTCGAAACCAAACTCCGCGACCGGATCGTTATCCTGGAAGACACCGACAGCGACGGCAAGCACGACAAGCGGACCGTCTTTTGGGACCAGGGAATGCGGCTGACCAGCGTCGAGGTCGGCTTCGGCGGCGTCTTCGCCCTCTGTGCCCCCCACCTCCTCTTCATTCCGGACAAGAACCGCGACGACGTTCCCGACGGCGAGCCGCAAATCCTGCTCGACGGCTGGGACGCCTCCGCCGTGCGGCACAACATCGTCAACGGCCTCAAGTGGGGGCCCGACGGCTGGCTCTACGGCCGCCACGGCATTCTCGCCACGTCAAGCGTCGGCCCGCCTGGCTCCGCCCCTTCGCAACGCAAGCAGATCAACTGCGGCATTTGGCGCTATCACCCGACGCGAAAAACCTTCGACGTCGTCTGTCACGGCACGACCAACCCCTGGGGTTTTGACTTCGACGAAAACGGGCAGATGTTCTTTTCGAACACGGTCATCGGCCACCTGTGGCACGTGATCCCCGGGGCGCACTACGAGCGGATGTACGGGGCCGACATGAACCCGCACGTCTACGAGCTGATGCCGCAGATCGCCGATCACTACCATTTTGACAAGGGGAAAGAGGTCTGGAGCGACGTTCGCAAGGGAGTGAGCAAAACGACCGATGCGGCGGGCGGCGGCCACGCCCACTGCGGGCTGATGATTTACCTCGGCGACAACTGGCCGCAGGAATACCGCGGCGACTTTTTCACGATCAACCTCCACGGCCGGCGGCTGAACCGGGACAAGCCCCGTCGGGTCGGATTTGAACCTATCTCCGCAAAACGACCGGATTTAACTCGTCGCGTGCGCGGCGGCGCAGGATACGTGCTCGAGCACGGTAAAGACCTCTGTTTCTTCGGTGACGAATGGTTTCGCGGCATTGATCTGATCTACGGCCCCGACGGCGGCGTCTACATTGCCGACTGGACCGACATCGGCGAGTGCCACGAGAACGACGGCGTTCATCGCACGAGCGGGCGGATTTTCAAGGTGGTGTACGGCGAGCCGCGGAAGATCGCGCCGTTTGATCTGGCGAAGAAAAACAACGTGGAGCTGGCGCGAGAGGCCACGTTTGGCAGAGAGTGGTATGTGCGGCAGGCGCGGCGCTTGCTCGCTGAGCGGGCGGCAAATGGCCAGGACCTAACGGACGCCTATCGATCGCTGAGCCGCAGGAGGATCGGAGGCGTCCGCGAGGTGTTGGCTTCCTACGCCATGGGCAAGCTCACACCCGCGGATCTTGCCCGACTGGCGTCGCAGGGCAATTATTGGGGCATTCGTCTCCTCGCGGATGAACCGGTGATTACCGCTCGACTTAAGGGATTTCTTCTAGGCCCGCCAAAGCCACAATTGGGCTTCAACGACCTCGCGTATGCTTCTCTGCTCCAGCGGCTGCCGCTGGAAGATCGCTGGAAGCTCCTTGCGAAGATTCACACCGGTCAAGACCGGAGCTTGGACTTGCTCTGCTGGTATGGAATCGAGCCCGCCGTGGCCGACAATCCCCAGCACGCGATCGACGTAATCAAGGGCCAATTGCGGTCCTCCTTTGTCCTGCCGCGGCTGGTGAGCCGGCGGATCGCCGAGATGATCGAGGAGAAGCCGAGCGGCATGGAGGCGCTTCTGGCCCACGCCGGCGAGTTGGACGTGTTATGCCCCGAAATCCTCGGTGGCATCGACGACGGCCTGCGCGGCTGGCGGAGAGCGCCCAAACCGGCCAATTGGGACGAGGTGTCCGCCAGGCTGTTGAAATCGGACCGGGAGGAAATCAAAACGCTCGCGACCAAACTCGGCGTCCTCTTCGGCGACGGCCGGGCGGTCGCGGAAGTGCGAAAGCTGGTGGATGACGACCAGATCGACGCCGCCAGCCGGATCAGCGCGCTCAAGACGCTGGTCACCGACAAGGGGGACGATCTCTTGCCGCTGCTCAAGCGATTGTCGGGGGATCGGCTGCTGGCCGAAGTGGCCATCCGCGGGCTGGCGGGCTACAGCGATGCGGACATTCCGGTGCTGCTCGTGGGGCACTATCCGCGTCTGCGGCCCGAAGCGCAGGCCGCCGCCATCGACACGCTCGTCTCGCGGCCTGAATTTGCCGCGGCACTCCTGGCGGCCGTCGAAGCGGGCAAACTCGCAGCTCGCGACATCAGCGCCTTCCACGCCCGGCAGATTCGCAGCTTTGAAAATGCAAAGCTGAGTGCCAAACTCGCCAGCGTCTGGGGCGAAGTCCGCGCCAGTGCCGCCGACAAGCAGAAGCTGATGGCCGAGTGGAAGGAGAAGCTGACGCCAACGATCGGCCAGGCCGATCTGTCCGCGGGCCGCGCTCTGTTTGCCAAGAGCTGCGCGAACTGCCACGTCCTGTATGGCGAAGGGAAATCGGCGGGTCCCGATCTCACGGGGGGCAATCGCCGCAACCTCGATTACCTGCTGGAAAACCTGCTCGATCCCAGCGGCCTGGTTGCCGCCGACTTTCGCATGACGGTGTTTCAGCTCCGAGACGGTCAAACCATCAGCGGCGTGATCGTCGAGCAGACCGAAAAGACCCTGACGATCCAGACGCAGCAGGAGCGGGTCACGATCCCCAAGTCCGATGTCGAGCGCAAGCGGCCGTCGAACCTCTCGCTGATGCCCGATGGCTTGTTGACCCCTCTTTCGCCCGAGCAGGTCCGCGATCTGGTCGGTTATTTGATGACCAGAGAGCAAGTGCCGCTGCCGACCTCCCGTTAGTGAAGGTAGCGCTGGTTAACGGACAAGCGACGGGGGAAACAGGTCGTAACTCTTTGTTTGGCAACGGTTTGGACGCCGTGGCCGAGGCTCATCCGACTCGCCAAGATGATTCGCTCACTGACATTAAATTGACAAAATATCGAAAAAACTATTGCTTCGTGCGCTTGCCTTCCTTAGATTGAGCGGATGCTTGGGGGTGCTGCGGTCGCCGCTCCCCCCCTCATTTTTTCGCTTCTCTTTTTCCTGGGAGGGGACCATGCGTACTCGAACTGCTTTCACGCTCGTGGAACTGCTGGTGGTGATCGCCATCATCGGCATTCTGGTGGCCCTGCTCTTGCCGGCGGTGCAATTCGCTCGCGAGTCGGCACGCCGCATGACGTGCTCGAACAATCTGAAACAGCTTGGTGTCGCCGTTCACGCGCACCACGACAACCTGCTGGTGCTGCCGCACGGCGGCAATCATTGGCGGTGCGTGCCGATCTACGATCACGATCCGACGAGCCCCAATCCGCCGGCACCGGATGCCATTGCTCCCGGCCCGGCCACCAAAGACAACCAGCTTTGCGGCTGGGGTTTCCAGATCCTCCCCTATCTCGATCAGATTCCCTTGTGGGAAGGGGCCAATGCGGAGCAAAACATCACCGCCAATCTGACGATCTCGCAAAAGAAGGCGCTGCAAGCGATCCAAACACCCGTGGCGGCCTTTTATTGTCCGACGCGGCGCGTGGCGCGGCCCAACCAATTCGTTACCCCTAATTACGTGCCCGATGCGACGCTTGGCCGCTACGGCTGGTCGGGCATCCGACATCGACGTGCGCAAACCGACTACGCTAGCGCCTTTTGCCAGCAGAACCACTCGCAGTCGATGGCGCCCATCATCAATCCCGATCCGCTGGGAACCGCCAGCGGCGACGGAGTGAACTCCAGCCATCCCGACTGGCCGCTCTACCGAGTCGTGGGCGGAAACACGAACGCCGGCGCCATCATTCAACTGACGATCATCCGGGCCAACACGGGCAGAAATTCCGTACCCTATTGGCGGCCCAACCGCCCCCTGATCTCCTTTGCCGGCATTGCGGACGGCACCAGCAATTGCCTGCTGCTGGCTGAGAAGCGGATGTGCCGGCCGCGCGTCGGCACTGAACAGAGCGACGACAACGAAGGTTTCACCGCGGGCTGGGACCACGATATGACGCGCTGTGCGTCGATTGTTCCCAAGCCGGACCATAGGAACAACGCCATCAACCAGGGACAAGGCCGCTTCGGCTCGTCGCATCCCTCGGGGATCAACGTGCTGTTGTGCGATGGATCCGTGCGGCTGATTTCCTTCAGCGTCAACAAGCTGACGTTCCATCGATTGGGTTACCGCAACGATGGGCAGATGATGGAATTGCCGGGCGTGTCCGTTCGAGAGTAACCCCGGGATGATGTGCCGCGAGGCAAATGTTCGCCCTAGCGCGGCGGTCCCCGGACCGCCGCGCCGTTCAATGCAGCCCCCGCCACTCTGCACTCTGCATTGGATTCACGCCAGCAGGCCCTCGACGGCGTTCCCGTGGACGTCGGTCAGCCGAAAGTCGCGCCCCTGGAAGCGGTACGTGAGCCGCTCGTGGTCAATGCCGAGGCAGGAGAGGACGGTGGCCTGGAAGTCGTGAACGTGGACCGGATCCTTCACGATGTTGTAACAGTAGTCGTCGGTCTCGCCGTAGCTGATGCCGGGTTTGATTCCGCCGCCGGCCATCCACAGGGTGAAGCAGCGGCCGTGGTGGTCGCGGCCGTAGTTGTCTTTGGTCAGCGCCCCTTGCGAATAGACGGTGCGGCCGAATTCGCCCCCCCAGATGACGAGCGTCTCGTCTAACAGGCCCCGATCGGCCAGGTCCTTGACGAGGGCGGCGCTGGGCCGATCGACGTCGCTGCACTGGCCGCGAATCTGCTTGGGGAGGCTGGAATGCTGGTCCCAGCCGCGGTGCATGAGTTGGATGAAGCGGACGCCGCGCTCCGCCATGCGACGGGCGAGCAGGCAATTGCGGGCATAGCCGCCATCGACGCCGTCCTCCTGGATGCCGTACAGGTCGAGGGTCTCCTGCGACTCGCCGGATAGATCGGTCAGCTCCGGCACGCTGCTCTGCATCCGGAACGCCATCTCGTACTGGGCGATGCGGGCGACAATCTCCGGATCGCCGATCGACTGGGCCGCCAGCGCATTGAGCTGCGAGAGGCCGTCGAGCATCTCGCGGCGGGTCTCGCCGTCGATCCCTTCGGGATTGGATAAGTACAAGATCGGATTGGCCCCGGCACGGAAGCGGACCCCCTGATGCTCGCTCGGCAGAAAGCCGCTCCCCCACAGCCGCGAGAAGATCGGCTGGTCGGTTTTGTTGCCGCTCCCCTGCGAGATCATCACGACGAACGCCGGCAGGTTGTCGTTCTCGCTCCCCAGGCCGTAGCTGAGCCACGCTCCGAAGCTGGGCCGACCCGGCTGCTGCGAGCCCGTTTGCAGGAACGTGATCGCCGGGTCGTGGTTGATCGCCTCGGTGTTGAGCGTCTTGACGATCGCGATCCGGTCGGCAATCGAGCCGATGTGAGGGAGCAGCTCGCTAACCCAGGCCCCGCTCTGGCCGTATTGATCGAAGCGGAAAATGGGAGCAGCGCAGGGAAACGACTTCTGTCCCGCGGTCATGCCGGTGACCCGCTGGCCCATGCGAACCTCGGCCGGCAGTTCGGTGCCGTTGAGATCCTTCAGCTTGGGCTTGTAATCGAACAGGTCAATGTGGCTCGGGCCGCCCGACATGACCAGGTAAATGATCCGCTTGGCCTTCGGAGCGAAATGCGGCTGCGGCAAGATCCCTGGTCGAATGCCGCCGCGAGGGATTTTCGATTGCGTATCAGGCGCGGCGGCAAACAACGCCGGGTTCAGCAGCGACGCCAGTGCCGCGGCGCCGATGCCGGTGGCCGTGCGGCCGAAGAAGTGGCGGCGGGTGAGGAGGAGTTGATGGTGGTGGTGGGGATTCATCTCGATTCTCCTTTTTCCGCGCCGTTGGATCGGCGTCGCCGCGATTTGCTGCGGCTCATCAAGTCCTTGAGCCGTGCCACGAGCTGGCGGTGTTCGCGAGACTTTAGTCCGCGCTGCAAGCACGCGAACAGACGGTGGTTGTCTTTGTCAAGTAATGCCGCGGAATCGATCCATAGCCCTGGAAACGACTTGCACCGCAGAATCGCATCTGCCGGCAATTTGAGCTTTCGGTCGGATGCCAGATCGAACCAATGGACGCGGCGGGCAGAAAGATCGACGACGATGTACTCAGCGACTCCCCCCTTGCGATAGTCACGCCGCTTTTCGTGAAGATCGATCGCAGCACTGCTATAGGCTACCTCAACGACCAATTCGGGCGGTCCAACGATGTATTTGGTTTCGTCCCCTTCAATCCGCGTCCGACCGCCGCACTCGGGCTTCAGCATCATCACCACATCGGGCTGTGGCTCCTCGTCCTTTCCGAGGATGATGGACACATTCTGCGCTCCTTCAACCCCGGGCGTTGCCAACTCGTACTGAAAAAAGATGCCGGTCAATCCGTAATCGCCTTTGCCATGGTCGTATCCAGGCGGCGTCATCGTGTAGACGATACCTCCAATCAACTCAAAATGCACATTCGCCGGATAGGCCTCGTAGCGCCTGTGAAACTCCGGTTGGTCAAGGCGGTCGCCCGAGTAGAGCAGCGGGATGTTCTTGTCCCTCTGCGGTCTGGCACGAAGCTGCGAGTAAAAGCCCACGGACATGTTATTGACTCCCTGCCTCTTACCCCTTCGTCACCGCCTCATCCAAGTTCAGCACTGTGCTGGCCACCATCGTCCATGCCGCCAGTTCCGCCTGGTCGAGCGACTCATCGCGGGGCGACTCGCCGACGGAGAGCAGTTTTGCCGCGGCCTCCGGTGAAGCCGCGAAGCGGGTCTTCTGCTTTTGGAAAACCTGCCGCAGGATCGCCAACTCCTGCTCGCGCGGGGCGCGGGTCAGGACCGTGCGGAAGGCAAAGGTCAGCCGCGCATCGAGCGATGAGCCTCCTTCGCGGAGGATCCGTTCAGCAAACTTGCGCGACGCTTCGACGTACGTGGGGTCGTTCATCAGCACCAGCGCCTGCAGCGGCGTGTTGGTGCGGGCGCGGCGGACGGTGCAAGTCTCGCGGTCGGGGGCGTCGAAGGTGGTGAGCGTCGGCGGCGGGCAGGTCCGCTTCCAGAACGTGTACATCGTGCGCCGGTACAGGTCCTGGCCGTGGTCCTGCTCGTAGCTCTGAGCGGTCCAGTTTTTGCCGTCCTCGCGGCTCATCAGCTCCTCCCACAATCCGGCCGGCTGATAGGGCGAAACGCTTTTGCCGCCGATCTCGCCATTCATGAGACCGGCCGCGGCCAGCGCCTGATCGCGGATAAACTCCGCCGGCAAGCGAAACCGCGGACCACGCGCCAACAGCCGATTCTCCGGATCGCGGCCGACTAGCGCCGACGTGACAACCGACGATTGGCGGTAGGTGCTACTCGCGACCAGCCTGCGGATCAGCTTCTTCACATCCCAGGCGGCCGACGGTGTGCGGGTGTGCGGGTGTGAGGGTGTGAGGGTGGTTTCACTCCCCTTCACCCTCGCACCCTCATACCCTCGCACCTCTCGAAACTCAACGGCTAACCACTCTAGTAGCTGCGGGTGGCTCGGCAATTCCCCTTGCGAGCCGAAATCTTCGGCCGTCTTCACCAGGCCGGTGCCGAAGAGAAGCTGCCAGTAGCGGTTGACGGTGACGCGGGCCATCAGCGGGTGCTCGGGGCTCGTCAGCCACTCGCCGAGGCTCAGCCGGTTCCGCGGCGCTCCCTCCGGCAGCGGGGGCAAAAAGCCGGGCACGTTCGCGGCGACCTTCTCCCCCGGTTTATCATACGCCCCGCGCATGAGCACGAACGTCTCCCGCGGTTTTTCCATCTCCTGCATCACCATGACGGTCGGAATCGCCTTGTCCAGTTCGTCGCGCTGTTTGCGGAGTGCCGTCAGTTTCTCGGCAAGCTGCTTGACCTCCGGCGAGATGTTCTCGCGATAGAATTTGCGGAGCGCGGCCCGCTGCTCGTCGCTCCGCCGGTCGGCCGGCGTGTCCAGCAGCACGGCAATCTCCGCCGGAAACTTTCCAGAGAGTTGGGGCGAGGGCTGCGACGATGTCCCCAGCCGAATTCGCCCGAATTGGTGACGAGCGTACGGAGACTGGAAATCGAGCGTGATTTTGAGCTTCGCCGGCTCCTTGACCTCGGCGGGCGACTGGAGCACGAACATCGCCGCGTGGGGCTGGCCGACCTGCGGATAAATCCCCCAGCCGCTGGCCGGGTCGGCGTCGATCGCCTTGGCGACTTCCAGGTCCTTCTGGCTGTGGTCCGCCTCGGCGGACTTGATCTTCAGCGGCGACGAACCATCGTCCGCCGCCAGCGCCAGCTTGACGTCGGTCAAAACCGCATTGCCGTTATCCGAACGTCCCGGTCCCTTGACGGGAAAGCTGTCGTCGGGGAGCGCTTCCAGGCGGACGGCCGTCAGTTGGCCCGCTTCCAGCGGCAGCGTCACCTCGTACGTTTCCTTGTCGGGATTGGCGCCGCTGGCCAGCAGCGATCCATCGTCCAGCCGCTTGAGCGTCGCGCCCCCCTTGGAGACGAATGCCGCCGGCACCGGGACCGACCACTGGGCCTGCGATTCGGCCAAGGCCGTCGGCTCCCATTTGGCCTGTGCCGCATCGACCGCCGGCAGCGGGCCGCTGACTTGCTGCTGGAGTGCGGCGATTTGATCGTTCAATGCCGACAGTCGCTGCCGATCGGTTTCCCGCGGGGCCTTGATCAGCGGCACGGCATTTCCCTTGGAGCCATCCAGGCCGTTTTCCCCAATGGTGTTGAAGAAGGCGTAGAGCTGATAAAAATCCTTCTGCTGGATCGGGTCGTACTTGTGATCGTGGCACTGCGAGCAGGCGACGGTCAGGCCGAGGAAGACGGTCCCCAGCGTGTTGACCCGATCGACGATGTAGGCGTTGAGATACTCCTGCGGAATGGCCCCCCCCTCGAAGTTGATCATGTTGTTCCGCTGAAAGCCGCTGGCGATCAGCCGCCGCAGGTCTTCCCGCTCGTCGCCCGTCTTCTCGAGCAAATCGCCGGCAATCTGCTCGACCGTGAAGCGGTCGTAGGGCAGATTGCGGTTGAACGAGTGGATGACGTACTCCCGCCAGCGGGTCATGTCGCGGCCGGAATCGATGTGGTAGCCGTGCGTGTCGGCATAACGGGCCGCATCGAGCCAGTCGAGGGCCATCCGCTCGCCATAGGCCGGCGAGTTTTGCAGCCGATCGACGAGCCGCTCGTAGGCATCGGGGCTTTGATCGGCCAGAAACGCGTCCACTTCGTTGATCGACGGCGGCAGTCCCGTCAGGTCCAGCGAAGCGCGGCGGATGAGCGTCGCCTTGTCGGCATTGGCCGCCGGTTTCAGTCCCTCGGCGGTTAGCCTCGCTTGAATGAACAGGTCGATCGGCTGTCGGGCCCAGGGGGCGCCGTCGATCGCCGGCAGAGCCGGCCGCTGCGGCGGCACAAAGGCCCAGTGCTGCTGGTAATCGGCCCCTTGCGCAATCCACTCTTTGAGCAGCACGATTTCTTCCGGCGTCAGCTTTTTCGTCGAGTCAGCCGGCGGCATACGGACCGATTCATCGTCCGCCGTGATCCGCTTGACCAGCTCGCTGGCCTCCGGTTTGCAGGGCACAATCGGCGTCTCGCCGGACTCTGCTTGTCCCGTTGCCGAAGCCCGTTCGTCGAGCCGAAAGCCGGCCTGCCGCTCGGCCGCATCGGGACCGTGGCATTGGTAGCACTTGTCGGACAGGATCGCGCGAATCTGGCGGTTGTAGTCGATATTCTTGGCAGGATCGGCGGCAATCACTGCTCGCTGGGGGAAGACCGTCGCCAGGGCGATAGTCAACCACGAGCCAACGCACTTCCCAATCATCAGGAGATTCCTACCGGAGGGAACGGCCAATCAGCGGGGACAACTCCAGTATAGCTAAGTGCGGTCGCGGCGTTGACTTCAGACGTAAGCATCATGTGTTGTAAACCATTAGAAATGTCCCCTGTTTGGCGCAGGTAGAAATGTCCCCTAGGGGGTTACGTAATTCGCCGTGGGGTTGGACTGCGTAGCGCAGGGAGCGCAGCGA
>DATKDU010000458.1:0-9979 GCA_035512595.1 Pirellulaceae bacterium | reverse complement strand
TGGGCGGCGGCCACTTCGTCCTGCACCCTGGAACTACCGCCCCCCTGCGCCAGAAGCTGGTTGTAGTGCTGGAGGGCCCGGTCGAGGAGATCTTTCCGCAGCGGCTGCATTCCCGGCTCATCGAGCAGCTCGTCCTCGCTGAATCGCGTGAACAGGTCGTTGACCACTTCCAGCGCTTGATCGAGCCGCTGCTCCGACTCGGCGAGTGCCGCCGTGGTTTGCACGTAACCGACAACGATTGCCGTCACTGCCACGCCGGCCAGCGCCGCCACCATGGCCAGCAGTGCCGCCACGCGCGGATTTCGCCGGCACCATCGCCAAGCGCGCTCGATTTGTCCCACCGGCCGGGCAACAATCGGCCGCCCATCGAGATACCGGGCCAAATCATCGGCCAGCGCTTCGGCCGTGGCATAGCGCCGGGCCGGCTCCTTCGCCAGGCACTTCAGGCAGATTGTCTCCAGGTCGCGGTCGATCGTCGGGTTGAGGACCCACGGCGGGACCGGCTCGTCCTCGCAGATCTGGCGAATTGTCTCGGGCAAACTGGCGGAGAGGAATGGGGCCCGCCCGGTGAGGACGTGGTAGAGCGTCGCTCCCAGGGAATAGATGTCGGCGGCAGCGGTCACCTGCGACGCATCGCGGGCCTGCTCGGGGGACATGTACGACGGCGTCCCCATCATTTCTCCCGCCATCGTCAGGTCTTGCTGCCGCTCGAGGAATTTCGCCAGGCCAAAATCGGTCAGCAGCGGCCGGTCGCTGCGCTCATCGACGAGAATGTTGTGCGGCTTGAGGTCGCGGTGCAGGATGCCATGCTGGTGAGCCAGGTGCAGCGCGCGGGCGATCGGTTCCAAGTAGCGGGCGGCGCGGCGATTCTCCAGCGGCCCGTCCTTGACCAGGGCGTGCAGGCTGGGGCCGGCGACGTATTTCATCGCGTAGTAGCAGCGGCCGCTCGCCTCCCCCACTTCGTAAACCGCCACCAGGTGGTCGTGCTCGAGCCTGGCCGCCGCCTGCGCTTCATGCCGAAAACGTTCGAGCGTGCTGGCCTGCGACGACAGGGGCAAAGACGCCAGGACGTCGATGCGAACGACCTTCAAAGCCACGATGCGATCGGCCGAGAGCTGCCGCGCCCGATAGACGATCCCCATGCCGCCACGGCCAAGCTCGCTAAGGATTTCGTAGCCCGGGATGGCCGGCCAGTGGTCGCGGGACGGCTCGCCGGCGGCGGCCGATTCATATTCCGGCCGGCTGGCAACGCTGGCAAATTGCAGTTCGGGCGGCCGCACGAGCGTCCCGCTGGACGGGCGATTTGTGTCGAGCTGGCATTCGGCCAGAATCTGCGGCAGCCCCTCGGCGCACTGCGGAAAGCGCCGCTGATACTCGGCAGCCTCCGGCATTTCACCGCGCGCAATCCGCAGCGTTACCTCCGCGGCAATGAGCTGGAGCAGTGCCGCCGGGTCATCGGCCAGTGCGGGGAATCTCTGTACGAACGACTCGATGGAGACCGGCGTCCCCTTTTGCCAGCTCTCCATTTGCTCGGTTCTCAGCGCCTGATACATGGAGCGTAGTGGCAGGGGGGAAAACGAAAACGCCGGATCACCGGCAGCGGGTTCCATCATAGCGGGCCAGAGTCCGCCCGCAGACGGACATTCTGTCACTGCATCGTCGCCAGGGAAGACGTCTCCGGGTGGTTCGTCCGTGAATTGGAAACGGCCCGCCATTTGCCATGCCTAAGGCGGAGCGCCTCGAATGGAAAAAGATGCGGAAAAACTGGCCCTCTCGCAAGAGAATTTTGTCAACGCGTCCACGCCGGAGCAGCTCGTTGCGGCGGCTCGTCCCCCTGCCAGCTTGGCGCTCATCGTGCTCGCGACGCTGGCCGTTTTAGCAGCGCTCTACTTCGCGCGAGATGCGATCATTCCCATCGTACTGGCAATTCTGCTGGCGCTGCTCCTGCGGCCGCTTCAGCGGCGGATGCAGCGCATTCGCATACCCGACTTCCTGTCCGCACTGGTGCTGATCGGGGCAATGGTGCTGGCGTTTGCCGTCGGGGTGTGGATGCTCGCGGATCAAGCGCGGGGCTGGCTGGCCCAAGCGCCGCAGATGGTGGAGAAAGTCAGCGGCATGCTTCCCACGCGGTCGGGGCCGTTGACGGACCTGAAGCGGGCCAGCTCGGCCGTGGAGGAGTTGACGCGTGGCAACGAGACTGAGCCACTAACGGTGGAGGTGCAATCGTCGGAGACCGCCGTCACCATATTGGGGGTGAGCGGCCATTTCATCGGTGCGGCGGTGATCGTCTTTGTGCTCGCTTACTTCCTGCTGGCCATGAGCGACAAGCTGATGCGGCAAGCGGTCGAGTCACAGGCGTCCTTTTTTGAAAAACGCAATATCGTGCAGCTCGTACAGAACGTCGAGGTGGGAATCTCACGCTATCTGCTGACGATCACGGCGATCAACATCGGTCTGGGCGTGGTTACCGGCCTGGTGATGTGGATGCTGCGGATTCCCAATCCGATTCTATGGGGAGTGATGGCGACGACGCTCAACTACGTGCCGCACGTGGGGGCCTTTTTGTGCATGGTGGTGCTGTTCTTCGTCGGCTCGGTAGCGCACCAGTCGCTGGGCTACGGCGCGGCGGTCGCCGGCGCGTTCGCGGTGCTGACATCGGTCGAAAGTTACGTCGTGACGCCTCTGGTCCTCAGCAAGTCGCTGCAGCTTTCGCCGCTGACGGTGATCGTGGCGATTCTGTTCTGGGGATGGATGTGGGGGATTCCCGGCGGGTTGATGGCGGCGCCGCTGGTGACCGTGCTCAAGGTCGTCTGCGATCAGTTTCAGTCGCTGCGTCCGTGGTCGGCATTCCTGGCAGGTCAATCGGCAACGGACATGGCCGAAGAAGGGGGAGCTGCGCCTGCTGCTCCACGCAAGGCTGCCTGAGCTGCCGCTCTCCGTGGAGCTTAATCGCTACGCGGTCCCTCAAGTGCCGCGCCCGCCGCGTTGGCGACGTTGGTCAGCAAGCTCCACTCAGCCCGCAGCCGGCCCTTCGCTTTGTCCCAGGTGGTCGCCGACTCGCCGGTGCGCTGCCCCGCGCGGGCCATCACCCGCTCATACAGCGCCAACTCGCGCTCTGCCGTTCGCGGCAGGGAATACTCCTGCGCCGTGGCCCGAATCCCTGCCAGGATTCGCTCGCGATCGCTGGCCGGCGCATCCAGCAGCCATTTCAGTGCCTCGGCATATTCCTTAGCGTCCTCCTGCATCAAGAGCCGGCCGTTCTGGCCGTCCACCACTACCTCTCGCACGCCCGGCCCGTCGAGGGCGACGACCGGCAATCCGACAGACATTGCCTCGGCCACCACCATTCCTTGCGTCTCGCTATGGGAGGCGAACGCGAACACGTCCATAGCGTGGTAGGCGTCAATCAGTTCCTGCCCCTCGCAAGTGCCGGCCATGATCAGGCGGTCTTGGGCGCCGGCCGAGCGACAAGCGTCCTTGAAACTCTGCTCGCATGGTCCCGAACCGACGACCAGAAACCGAGCCTGGGGACGCTGGACGAGAAACTGAGCCACGGCCTGCGATAGAAAGTCGAGATTCTTTTCCAGTGCCAGTCGCCCGACGTGCCCCACCACCGGCACGTCCGGGGGAATGCCGCGGCGGCGGCGAAAGGCCGGGCCGTCGCCGCGGGAAAAACGCTGCGTGTCGATGCCGGTGGGGATCACATCGATCGGCGTCTCGACCCCCCGTGAGCGGAGCAGATCGACAACGCTCTGGCTGGGGGCGATTACCTGGTCGCAGAGGTTGGCATAGCCCGACACCAGCGACGCCACGAACTGCGTCAGCCGCGGTGATTCTTCGGCCGGCTCCCCCGACAGGTAGTGCGTGAACTGGTCGTACATCGTGTGGTGGGTGAAGACCAGCGGCAATTGCCGTGATTCGGCAATGCGGAGTGCCGTCGCTCCCATCAGGAAAGGATGGTGCGTATGGACGATGTCCGGGCGGAATTGATCGACCGCGGCGGCCACGATGCCG
This sequence comes from Pirellulaceae bacterium, assembly GCA_035512595.1. Taxonomy (GTDB): domain Bacteria; phylum Planctomycetota; class Planctomycetia; order Pirellulales; family Pirellulaceae; genus DATKDU01. The sequence goes on along the minus strand of DATKDU010000458.1, from coordinate 5,965 downwards.
GGCACTGGCACAGGAAGCGAGAAATCGGTGCCGTGGAAATGGGTGACAGCCGGGACGCGCACGACCCCGGCCTCATCCTCCGTTGGGGGGTCAAACTGCGGGGCGATGGTGAGCACCTCATGACCGAGGCGGCGAAATTCGGCCTCAAACGATTCGATACTCCGCGCCACGCCACCCACGTGGGGCCGATAGGTGTTCGTGAAAAACAGGATTTTCATGGGACCGTTTCCCTGCCCGCCTTCAGATTCTTTGCAAACCGCATGCCCAAGGCAACCAAGGCGTTCCGGCTGCGAATCGACTTGCATCGACTGGGCGCTCGCTTCACACTGGTAAGGGCGCAAAAAACCCCGGGGGAAGAAGCGAGCGATGATCGGCGACCTGCTTCAAGAATCTCATCTGGGGAGACTGCGTTTCCTGGCGCTCGCGCTTCTGGCGCTCGTCGCCGCTGGGACGCCGGCGGGCGCTGCAGCGCCCGATTTTGAGCGCGACGTCGCGCCGATCCTGGTCAAACGGTGCCTGGAATGCCACAACGAGCGGCATTTCGAAGGGGGGCTGGTGCTGGCCGCTGCGGCGCGTGCTCTGGCCGGCGGCGATAGCGGGGCGGTCATCGTCGCCGGAAAACCGGCCGAGAGTTATCTCCTGTCTCGCGTCGAGACGGGGGAAATGCCGCCGCTGAAGATGGGGCAGCCGCAAAAGCTGGCGGCGGCGGAAATCGACGTGCTGCGGCAGTGGATTGCCGCCGGCGCGCGCTGGCCGGAAGGACGCTTGCTCGATTTGTTTGAAAAGACGACCGAGGTGCGCGGCGGACGGGACTGGTGGTCGCTGCAAATGGTGCGGAGGGTTCAGGGTTCAGGGTTCAGGGTTCAGCACGAAGTAGCCGGCGGATCAAGCCCGGCCAATGCGATTGATGCGTTCGTACTGCCGAAGCTGGCGGAAAACGGCATGACCCCTGCGCCGCAAGCTGATCGGCGGACGCTCATTCGGCGGATGTACTTCGACGTGGTCGGAATGCCGCCGGATGCGTCGGAACTAGAGGCACTGCTGGCCGATGTTTCGCCCGACGCACACGAGCGGCTGGTCGATCGGCTGCTGGCGTCGCCTCACTTCGGCGAGCGGTACGCTCGGCATTGGCTCGACGTGGTGCGGTTCGCGGAGACGAGCGGCTACGAGCGCGACCAGGAAAAGCCGCACGCCTGGAAGTACCGCGACTGGGTCGTCCAGGCGTTCAATGACGACAAGCCGTACGACGAGTTCATTGTCGAGCAACTGGCCGGCGACGAATTGCCCCAGCGTGACGAATCGACCGTCGTCGCGACCGGGTTCTTGCGGCTGGGCACGTGGAACGACGAGCCGAATGATCCGCAGGAATACAAATACGAACGGCTGGAGGACCTGGTACACGCCACGAGCAGTGCGTTTCTCGGCCTGACGGTGAAGTGCGCCCGCTGTCACGACCACAAGTTCGATCCGATCTGGCAGACCGATTATTACCGGATGGCGGCGGCATTCTGGGCCGGCCCCATCGAGCCGCGCGAGCGGGAATTGCTCGGCGGCCCCAGCAAGGACGAACTCGGTTATGACGTGCTCGGCTGGACCGACTTGTCGCGCGATCCGCCGCCGCTGCATTTGCTCAAGAAGGGGGATCCGCGGCACCCGGCCGATGAGGTGATACCGGCCAGCCTATCGTTTGTGCCTTCGCTCGAGCGGCCCTTCGTTGAGCCGACCGCAGAAGCGAAAACGTCGCAGCGGCGGCTGCAACTGGCCAGGTGGATTGCCAACGCACAGAACCCGCTTACTCCGCGGGTGATCGTCAACCGGCTGTGGCTGCACCACTTCGGCCAGGGGCTCGTCCGCACCACGAATGATTTTGGCTACTCGGGAGAGAAGCCGACGCATCCGGAGTTGCTCGATTGGCTGGCCAGCGAGCTGATTTCGGGACCACTCGAATGGAGTCAGGTGGCGGGGTATGAGGGTGTGAGGGTATCGGGGAATGACGATCGGTCAAACACTCTCACACGCTCACACCCGCATACCCGCATACCATCGGCGGTTGGCGGGTGGGATTTGAAGCGCCTCCACCGCCTGATGCTCAATTCGGCGACGTATCGCCAGGCGTCGCTCCATCCGCAGCAAGCGGAGTACGCTCAGCGCGATGCCGGCAATCAACTCTGGTGGCATGCCGAGCGGCGGCGGCTCGATGCCGAGTCGCTGCGGGATGCGATGCTGGCGGCCAGCGGGCAGCTCGATTTGCGGATGGGGGGCAAGAGCTTCCGCCCGACGCTGAGTGCCGAGGCTTTGGAGGGGCTGTCGCGAAAGAGTGCCGCCTGGCAGCCATCCCCGCCGCGGGAACAGCTTCGCCGCAGCATTTACATGGTTTCGCAGCGGAGCTTGCTGATGCCGCTGATGACGACGTTTGACTTCTCGGACACGACGCTCCCCTGCGGCCAGCGGGACGTGACGACCGTCGCGCCGCAGGCACTGGCGCTGCTCAACAACTCGTTCGTCCACGAGCAGAGCACGATGCTCGCGCGCCTGGCGAGCGGGGGGCGTCAGCTAACGGCGAGCGGGGGGCGTCAGCCCCCTGATGCTCGCGGACAAATCATCGAGCACCTCTGGCGCCGCGTCTTCGGCCGGCTTCCCAGCGACCGCGAGCGAGCCGCCGCACTAGCGCACCTCGCGGAGCAAGAAAAACACTTTGCCGCGCTGCCCAAGCGAGTGCCAGAGCCACTGCCGGATAGCCTTCCTGTCGCTTCCGGGCTGGCGCTGCACCTGCGCGGGGATGCGGGGGTGACGGCCGATGATTCCGGCCGCGTCAGCCAGTGGCAAGATCAGTCGCCGCAGGCGCATCATGCCAGCCAGCCGCTGGAAGCGGCACGTCCAGTGCTGGTGAGCAACGCAGCCAGCGGCCATCCCGTCATTCGCTTCGACGGCCAGAAGCGGTTCTTAAAGCTCGCCGGCCAGGTCCTTACGTCGCAGCAGTTCACGATCCTCGCCGTCGTCAGCGATGCGGCAGGGAACGAGAGTCATCGGGCGATTTTTTCCAATTGGAACGGCACTGCCGGCAACTCGGTCACCTCGGCATTCCTCGGACTGACGGGCGAAAGCAGCGTCCGACTCTCGGATGATTTTGCGGCAGCCGGTGCGTGGCCGCGCGCTAGGCCGTTTTTCGTCACGGCCGTTTCGGACGCCAGCGACGCGGCAATCGGAATCAACGGCCAGGAGCTGGCCCGCAAAGGCTCCCCCCTTCCGCGCCGCAATCTCACGACCGCCTACGTGATCGGCCAGCAAGGGAACATCGACGGCGAATATTTCACGGGCGATATCGCTGAGTTGGTCGTTTACAACCGGGCCTTGAATGCCGAAGAATTGGCGGGGGTCGAACGATATTTGATGGGCCGGTACCAACTCGTCGAGCCGCCGGTCCCGCCGACGCCAGCCGAGCTAGCCCTGGCCTCGCTGTGCCACGTGCTCCTGAATACCAATGAGTTCATCTATGTGGACTAAATGTAGTGCACTCGCTCCGCGAGTGCACAAAACCACTCGCGGAGCGAGTGGTCTACTGTTCCCCTGCGGCCTCACCCGCCGCGAGCTGGTGTGGGAAATGGGAGGCGGCTTTGCGGGCCTCGCGCTGGCGGCCATGCTCGGCGGCGATGGATTCCAGCCGCGCTCGGTCAGCGCCAGCGAAAGCCCGCCGCTGCCTGCCGGTCCGCTGGCGGTGAAGAAGACGCACTTTCCCATGCAGGCCAAGAGCGTCATCTTCCTGATGATGAACGGCGCGCCGAGCCAGGTCGATACGTTCGACTACAAGCCCGAGCTGGAAAAGCACGCCGGCCAGCCACTCCCAGAAGGAAAGAAGTTCATCAACTCCGGCGGACGCAAGATCGGCTATCTGACGCCGTCGTTTCGCAAGTTCCGCCCCGGCGGCCAAAGCGGGCTGCTCATCTCCGATTTCTTCGAAAACGTCCGCCAGCATGCCGACAAGCTGGCGGTGATCAATTCCTGCCACACCGACAGCCATGCTCACGGCTCGGCACTCGTGGCGATGAACACCGGCAAGACGTTCATCGGCCGGCCGTCACTGGGGAGCTGGGCCGTCTACGGCATGGGGACCGAGAACCAGAGCCTGCCTGGTTACGTCGTCATTCTCGACAAGCGCGGCGGCCCAATCAGCGGCCAGCCCAACTGGTCAAGCGGCTTCATGTCGGCCGCCTATCAAGGGACCCTCTTTCGCCCAACCGGCGATCCGATCCTCGATCTCCGCGGACCGGCCCATCTCGACCGCACCGCCCAGCGGCGGCAGCTCGACTTGCTCGCCCAGCTCAACCAGGAACATCTCGATGCGCGACCCGGTGGACAGGAGTTGGCCGCACGGATCAACAGCTACGAACTGGCCTTCCGGATGCAGGCCGAAGCGCCCGAAGCGGTCGATCTCGCCCAGGAATCGCAGCAGACGCTCGATCTGTACGGCATTGGCCAGCAGCCGACCGACGAGTTCGGCCGGAACTGTCTCGTCGCCCGGCGGCTCGTCGAGCGGGGCGTCCGCTTCGTACAGCTCTATTCCGGCGGCGGCCACCTGGAGGACACTTGGGACGCCCACAAGAGCATCGAGACCAACCACGGCCAGCACGCGGCGGAAGCCGATCGACCGATCGCGGCACTGCTCACCGACCTCTCCCAGCGCGGCCTTCTCGACAGCACGCTCGTCGTCTGGGGGGGCGAGTTCGGGCGAATGCCGTTCAGCGAGGGACAGGGAGAACCGGGGCGGAACCACAATCCGTACGGCTTCTCAATGTGGCTGGCGGGCGGGAACGTGCAAGGGGGAATGAAGTACGGGGCGACCGACGAGCTGGGCTTCGAGGCCGTGGAGAACAAGGCCCATCTGCACGACATCCACGCCACGATCCTGCACCTGCTGGGGCTCGACCACGAGCTGTTGACCTGGTTCCATCAGGGACGCGACGAGAGCCTGACCGACGTGGGGGGCAGGGTGATCCGGCAGATTGTGGCATGAAGACGCGCCCAGCAGTGGGCATCCCGGCGGCGAGAACGCCTCGGATTTGTAGCTGCAAGAATACAGTATTAACAGCTAGCGTCTTGGCGATGGACGACGACGAGGTGAGCATTTCATGAACGACATACCTTTCAATCAGGCGTTCGCGCTGGCCATCGTCGTCGTGGTGTTGGTGATGCTGCTGGCCATGGCGGTCTTGGGAGTGATGGTCCTGGGACCCTGGCTGCGGGCCTTTACCAGCGGAGCGCCGATCTCGGTCGTGCAGCTTCTGGGGATGCGGCTGCGGGGCGTGCCGCCGGGATTGATCGTCGATGCGCTGGTGACCCTCGTCCATCGCGGGCTCAGCCACGATCCCAGGCGCTGCGGCATTGCCGAGAGCATCTACCTGGCGCAGCGGGGGTTGATTCACTCGCCGGAACAACTGGCAGACCTGGTCGAGAAGCAGCTCCCAGATGGAGAGCCCAGGTAGCTTGGGCGCACGTCAAGCGCAACAGCGCTAGGGATTTGCCAGACAGTCTTTGGCGTTTTGCCAACGCGGCAAGTCCGCACTACGGCCCCACCACCCGCCGCTCGACCAGATCGTACGTTCCCCCCGCGGCGACCGACTGATAGTCGCGCTCCTCCGTCGGTGGACCGCCGCGATGGTCGTAGAAATGGACGTTGCCGCGGCCGATCACTTCTCCCTTCTGCCCGCGGACGACCAGGGCCGTCGCTTCGTCGATGCCGATGCCCAACAGCGCCGGATGCCGCCGCACGACGCTCGTCAGGTCGAGAAACCGCTTCCGCTGGGAAAAATGCTGATCGACTGCGGCCCCCGGCAAGAATCCCAGCCCCCGCTCGTATCCCTCCGCCATCATCTCCTCGTTGCCCAATGGACTGCCGCGGACCATGTATTGGGCCTGGATCGAGGCCCCGGCACTCGAGCCGCCGATGACGCCGCCGCGGGCCAAAACG
>DATKDU010000457.1:0-32146 GCA_035512595.1 Pirellulaceae bacterium | reverse complement strand
CCCATCATCGACTTCAGCTTGATTTGCTGCGACGCCGACAGCGAGGCAATCACCTCCTCGCGAGCTTTTTCCTGGAGCCTTTGAATCTCTGCCCGCATCTTTTCCTGGGCCTCTTCCGCCGCCTTGCGAATCTTTTCCTTGTCCGCGTCGGACAGACCGAGCTCGCTGGCGATCTCGTCGCTGGCGATGCCTTCGCCCACGCCGCCGCGACTGAGGCGCGACTGCACGTTGAGCTCCTTCAGCCGCGTGCGCTGCGACGCGGTGAGATACTTCTCCTCGATCTTTTTCTGCGCATCGGCCATCTTCTTGCGGCCCTCTTCGATCCGCGCTTGACGCTGATCATCCGACAGGTCCTGAAGTCCCTGGAATAGGTTTCCCATCTGCTGGAAGCTCTCCCGCTGCGCTGCCTGGAGATCTTCGTACTTGTCGTCCGACAGCCCGATCTCCTTACGGACGTTCTCGTCCCCCAGCAGCATCAGCCCGCCCCCCCCGCCAAAACCGCCGAAACCGCCACCACCAAAACCGCCGCGACCGCGGCCCCCCGGCTGCTGCGCCAGTACGGCACAGGACAAACACAACACCAGCCCCACTGCCGTCACGCTCAATGTCGTCCGCTTCATAACCCACATCTCCTGAGACAAAGACCGATGAATTGTTGGATCCCCGCGCCACTCTCAGAACCGGGCCAAGACCTGGCCCGTATCCCCGTATTCCTTAAACCCCTCTCGGGGAGCAAGGTTCCGTCGCGGGCCGCTGGCAGGCGATCTAACGCAAAATCCTGCCACATCGACACTTGCATTACCAGCGCCGCAGCCAATTTTGCGGCCGAAACACCCCCGGTTAGGGTCGCGGCGGCCGCCTTGAGGAGGGCCGCTGAACCAGGCGAGCCGCGGGGCGGCCGATCAGCACCAGCCGCTCCTCCTTGAGGAAATGGTCCGCTTTGGCCAGGACGGTCAGCTCCTCCCCACCAGGGTCTCTGCTCATCGCTTTCCAACGCTTTTCGGTCGTTATCAGGAACCGGTCGGGGCTCGCCGCCAAAAACTCGGCCGCCTCGGCGCGGGGGCCATGAATCTCGCGAATCGGCCGGCGGCCGTAATAAACCCAACTGGGCTCCAGAATCTTGTACGACCCCATTTCGGGAGCGTCCGATGCAGCCGCAGCAGCCGCCAGTAAATTGTCTGCCTGCTGATGGCGGCTGGCGACGTGCGCACCAAGTCCGAACACTCCCAGCACGAGCGCAGCGGCACTGAGCACAAGGCCCGCCATAGCCGCCCGCAGGCGGCTTTGGCTCCAGAGAATCAGGCCGATGACGCCGCCGGCCAGCGGTGCGAGGCCCAGGATTCCCAGCCACTGTTCGCCGGGGAGATAGCGCTGGGCGACGAGCGGAATGGCAACGGCAGCACCAACGCCGGCGACGGCCAGGCAGCCGAACGCTACCGCCAGCCAGTAACGCCCGATGGCGACGTTGCCGGCGAGCAGCCGCTCGATGAAATGGCCGGTCAGCAGCGCGACCGCGGGAAAGCAGGGGGTCGCGTAGCTGGGAAGCTTCGTGCGGGCGATCGTAAAGGCTCCCAGCCAGACGCCGATCCAGCAGAGCAGGAAGATTTGTGCGGTACGCTCTCTCGATGGCTGCTTCATCTCTGCAAATAGGTCGAGCGCCAGCGGAATGGCAAAGATCGACCACGGGAAGAATCCCACCAGCAGCATGGCCGGATAGAACCAAATGCCGCCGCGGTGCCCTTCCATGGCGCCGGCGGCCCGCTCGACGTTGTGCTTGACGAAGAACTCTTCCAGGAATTGCCAGTCGGTCTGGTACCCGACTGCCAGATACCACGGCCCGGCGACCGCGGCGACCACCGCCAGCGCGGTCAGCGGGCGCATCGACCAGGCGGTGCGGAAGAAGTGCGCGACGGTTTGGCTTGCCCATAGTAACCCGAAGCGTAAGCGAGGGCCGCATGGTGATTCTCCCTCGCTTACGCTTCGGGTTACTATATCCGGCTGCAAGCGGGCGATCAGCAGAAACATGCCAATGATCGCCGTCGGGAGCACTAAACCGACCGGCCCCTTCGCGAGGACCGCTAGTCCCATCGCGGCATAGATGGCCACTGCCTGCCACCATTGCCGTGGGAAATACTGCGTCGTCTCGCCCTTTCCCCTTTCGTGTTCTTCGTGTGTTTCGTGGTTCTTCTCCCCCGAGCCTTCTCGCCTCGGCCACGCCGTCCAGACATACACCGCCATCGAAAGCGTGACGCAAAAGATAAGGAGCGAATCGGGGGTCGCGATTCGCCCGGCCATGGCAAAGAGCATCGTCGTAGGCAGGATCAGCGCGGCCCACAGCGCAGCTTGTGGCGAAAAGAGCCGCCGGCCGATGGCGTACGTCAGCAGCGTCGTGCCGATTGCCGCCAGTGCCGAGGGGAGCCGGGCGGAGAATTCGCTCTCCCCCAGCACGAGGTACGACGCCATGATGCACCAGTACGTCAGCACCGGCTTGTGGGCCCGCAGCTCGTTATTGAACCACGGCACGATCCAATCCCACCGCGCCAGCATCTCCCGCGCGCAGCCGGCATTCCGCGGCTCGTCGTCGTCCCAGAGGCGCGAGCTGCCCAGTCCCGTGAGCATCACGGTGGCAGAAAGGGCCAGAATCAAGAGCCAATGCTTCATGTGTCGTCCGTGGCAAGTAGGTCCGCCTTGCCGAGGCGGACCTGGAACGGCGCGGAATCCTTGCGTCAGCAGAGGTCCCATCCGGCAGACGGGACCTACGGCGGCAGTCTAGCGCACTTCGGCCGCTAGCAACAACGGCAATTGGCTGCCGCTACTTCTTCACCCGTCCAATCCGCGACAGGACCGTCTCCAGCGTCTGCCGCAACACCAGGCCGCTCTTGCGAAGGGCCTGAACTTCCTTGGGCCAGAGGTCGATCTGATGGCGGGCCAGGCAGCCGCCGCGGCCGACGACGGTAGGAACGCTGAGGGCCACGTCGCGAATGTCGTAGCAGCCATTTTGCACCGTCGAGACGGGCAGGACGCGGCGCTGGTCGAGAGCGACGGCGTGGATCACGTCGCGAATGGCGATGCCGACGGCAAAGCCGGCGCCGGTCTTCTTCTTGATGACTTCCGCACCGCTCCCCTTGGTGCGGGTGAAGATTTCATCGGCCAATCGTAGGTTCCAGCCGGGGTATTTCTCCAGCGGCAGACCGGCGATCGCCGCGCTCGACCAGATCGGCACCATGCTGTCGCCATGCTCGCCGAGGATCAGGGCGGTGACTTGCGTCGGAGCGGCCTTGAGCTGCTCGGCTATCAGGCTGCGGAAGCGGATCGTGTCAAGTTGCGTTCCCAGGCCCAGGACCTGGTTGGGCGGCAGATCGAGCCGGTCCGCGGCAACGTAGGTGAGGATATCGACGGGATTGGAGACGACCAGGACGATCGCATCCTTCTTCATTCCCGCCTTGGCGACGTCGGCCAGGATCGAGACGAACAGATCGGTGTTGCGATTGATCAGATCGAGCCGGCTTTCATCCGGCTTGCGCCGCAGCCCGGCCGTGATGCAGATCACGTCGCTTGACGGCACATGCTCGTAGCCGCCGGCACTGATCACCTGGTCGGCAACGCTCGGCGTGCCGTGCAGGAGATCCAGCGCATGGCCGCCGGCCATCTCGAGATTGAGGTCCAAGAGCGCGATCTCCCGCACAATGCCGCCGCATTGCAGCGCAAATGCCGCCGAAGAGCCAACGAGACCAGCGCCGCCGATGATGGAGACTTTCATATTACGTAGGACAGGTTTTCAACCTGTCCTAATAAAACCCTTAGGATATGTTGATACGTCACTTTGGACAGGTTGAAAACCTGTCCTACGATTTTGCTAATTCTTCCATGACCCGCTGCGTGATCATCTGCACCAGCCGCTCGCTGTCGCCGGCTGAGCCGTTTGCCGCAGCGGGAGTGGCCGCCTTGGCTGCCGGTCCCATCGCCGGCGGTGCAGGGAACGCTTTGCGCTCCACGCCGGCCGCTTGCCAGCTCTCGCGAAAGATGTCGTTGGCGCAAATGTCGCAGTTCTCGTATTCCTTCGTGTTCCGCGGGTCGGACCAGCCCCAGTTCTGCTTCAGCTCGAGCAGTTCCCGCTCCTTCTGCTCGTTGAAGTAATGCACGCGCCCCAGATCGCGGGCCAGCATCAGCATGCGGCAGTAAGCGTCCAGAATCTCGGTCCACCAGTAGGCCCGCTCCACGTCCGTGCCGTAGCTCACCGTGCCGTGGTTGGCCAGGATGATGACGTTGGTCTTGGTGACGAATGGCAGGATCGTTTCGGCGAACTGCTTGCCGCCGGGCGTTTCGTATTTGGTGATCGGCACGTCGCCCAGGAACACTTCGACCTCCGGCAGCACGCACTGCGGGATCGGCTCGCGGGCGATGGCGAAGGCGGTGGCGTGCGGCGGGTGGCAGTGGACGACGCTCTTGATGTCGGGCCGCGCCTTGTAGATTTCCAGGTGCAGGAGGGCCTCGCTCGACCGCTTCTTGATGCCGGCGAGCTGCTTGCCGGTCATGTCGATCGTGCAGATGTCCTCGGGCTTGAGGAAGCCCTTGGAGTGCATCGTGGGCGTGCAGAGGACTTCGTTTTCGCCGGTGCGGACGGTGATATTGCCGTCGTTGGCGGCGGCGAAGCCCTTGTTGTAGATGCGGCGGCCGATCTCGCACATGTCTTGCTTGATTTTGTGGACGTTAGCCATTGAAGGTTTTTTCAGGTGTGAGGTCTTACTAACCCGATGCGTAAGCGAGGGTGAATCGCCATGCGCCCTCGCTTGCGCTTCGGGTTGGTATGTCAATCCAGGTCGATTTCATCGAGGATCGCCGACGCATACGCATCGACGGGTTTCAGTTCCGGCCGAAACGGCTGGGTCGCCTCGGCTCCTTCGCTCATTGCCACCAGCGAGCCGAGCCCAGCGCCGTTCTCGTCCCAGGCGACCATCTCGTCGGCACTCGGCTGCGTCTGCCCCCTTAGGTCCGACAGCGACAGCGGCACCACCAGCCGCAGCCGCGCGCCGACGAACGACGGATGGACGCGGCTCAGGGTCACAGTGCCGACAACTTTGGCGATACGCATGGCAATTTGTTTGGAACACTAATCTGCGCTAATCTTCACTAATTAGTGAGAATTAGTGTCGATTAGTGTTCCCCATCCGCCTTCTAAAGCGCTTGGTGTTATCGAACGAGTTCGATCTTTTGTTTTTTCAATTCGTCCTTCACCGCGGGCGTGACTACCGCCTTGGCAGGGACCAGCAGCCGCTGAACGCCGCCGAGACGCCCGTCAATCGTCCGCATCGTGATCACACGTTCGGTCAGGACCAGGTCGTGACCAACCGGCGCCGCGTGGTCGCGGCGGTTAACCCCGGCGTCCGCGCCGGGCATCGCCCGCAGCCGGCGGATCACCTCCGCCACGATTCGTTCGACATCGGCCTCGGTAAATGTCATTCGTCGCAAATCCCGATCACGGACCAACGGACCGGCGTCACCTCGGTATTCAAAATCTCTCGCATGAACTTGCCGTCGCTGGTGATGATCACCTTCTGTCCCTTGCCGGCCCCGACCGCGTCCACCGCGATCTGCGGGTCGGCATCGGGGCTCTTGCCGTCGGCCAAGAGCGGCTGGACCACCAGCAGCTTTTGCCCGTACATCGACGCGTGCTTGACGGTCGAGGTCGCGGTGCCGACGACGAGTGCGGTTTGCATATTTCGTAGGACAGGTTTTCAACCTGTCCAGACATTTCAAGGTGTCAGGTCAAGCAGGTTCCGGACAGGTTGAAAGCCTGTCCTACGATTTGCCCAAAATCCACAAATCATCGATCAGCGAGCAGCGCCGCTCGCGGGTGAACGTCAGCGGCGTCGTCACTCCCTCGCCGGTCGGGCCGGCAATCGAGAACGACAGGTACCCTTCGCCGCCCAGCCCCAGCGACGCCATGCACGGCCCGTTCTTCACAAACAGCGTCGTATCCAAGGCGCGGCCCATCTTGGTCATGTTCCGGACGTTGTTGCTATGAATGATGCTCGTATGCCGAAAGCCGTGCTCGGCCTCTCTCGCCCGCGCGATTGCCTCGTCCACGTCGCGGCAGCGGACGAACGGAATGAACGGCATCATTTGCTCGACCTGGACGAACGGGTGGTTGAAATCGGTCTCGCCGAAGATCAGCTCGGTCTTGGCCGGGATGCTCTTGCCCGCGCCTTTGGCCAGGACTGCCGCGTCTTGTCCGAGGAAATCCTTCGCGGGGGCGTCGTGCTTGTGCCCCTCTTCGCCGACCTGGATGATCGCGACCTTAGTCAGGGCATCGACTTCTTTCGCGTTGAGCCGCACTGCCCCGGCCCGCTCCATGGCCGCCATCATCGCGTCGAATGCCGAAGCGACGACGAAGACTTCCTTTTCGGCAATGCACAAGAGGTTGTTGTCGTACGCGCCTCCTTGGATGACGCACCTGGCGGCCCGGTCGAGATCGGCCGTCTCATCGACGACGACTGGCGGGTTCCCCGGCCCGGCGACAACCGCCCGCTTGCCGCATTTCATTGCCGCCCGCGCGACAGCCGGCCCGCCGGTGACGCAGATCAGGCTAATGCCGCGGTGATGGAAGAGCTGAGTGGCCGATTCGAGGGTCGGCTCGGCAATCAGGCAGATCAGGTTGTCGATGCCGAGGTCCTTGTGAATCGCCTCGTTGAACCGGCGGACCCCTTCGGCGGCCACCTTCTTGCCGGCCGGATGCGGATTGACGACGACGGTGTTGCCCGCAGCAATCATGCTGACCGCATTGCCGGTGATCGTGGGCAGCGAGTGCGTGACCGGCGTGATCGCGCCGATGACGCCGAACGGAGCGTGCTCGATGACTGCCAGTCCGTGGTCGCCGCTGAAGACTTCGCTCCGCATGAATTCGACGCCGGGGGTGCGCTCGCCGAGCGTCTTGAGCTTCTCGATCTTGTGCTCGAGGCGGCCGATCTTCGTCTCGTTCATCTCCATCGTGCCGAGCTCGACGCACTGGTCGATGGAGATCCGGCGGATGTGGCTGATGATCCGCTTGCGGTCTTCCAGGCCCCGCTCGGAGAGCTGCTCGAAGGCGGTGCGAGCCGCGACTACCGCTTCATCGACGCAGGTGAAAATGCCGTGTCGGCCGCTGTGGGATTTTCCATTGCTGGCAGCCGGCGCGCGGCCGACTTCGGAGAGCACTTGGGCGACGACGCTGCGGATGAGGGCCTCGTTGATTTGCATTTTAGGGTTCAGGGTTCGGGGTTCAGGGTTCAGGTGCTGAGGTCCGGAATTCACGGCCGTGGTGAGGCCAACGGCGAACTTGCCGTTCTGAACCCTGAACCCTGAACCCTCCTACTTCGTTACGACTTTGTTTCCTCGCGCGAGTACACGCATCCCTGATCGATATGCACCGTATCGACGATGCCGATGACGACAGCGTCGATGGGCATGTTCTTGGTCTCGGGCGTCATCCGGGCGCTCGAGCCTTGCGTAAGCAGGACGAAGTCGCCGACGCCCGCGCCGAGCGTATCGACGGCGACGAACGTGCGGCCGGTAGTCACGAGGCTGTCGCGCTTGGTGGCTTCGACGCGGTACGGCTCAACGACGAGCAGCTTGAAGCCGACCATCGACGAGACCTTTTGCGTCGAGACGAGCGAACCGGTGACTTTGGCGACGAACATGACTAACCTCCGAGGAGTTCCTTGGTCTGGCGGGCGACGATCAACTCCTCGTTGGTCGGCACAATCCACAGTTGCGTGCGGCTGCTCTCGGCGCTGATGCGGCACTCGCCGTTCGCTGACGCGTTCAGCGTTGGGTCAAGGACGAGGCCGATTCCTTCGAGTCCCGAGCAAACCGCAGTGCGAATGTTAACCCCGTTCTCGCCGATCCCGCCGGTGAAGACGATCGCGTCTGCGCCGCCGAGCTCGAAGAACAGGCCGCCCAAATGCCGGCGAATCTCCGCGGCGAACACATCCAGGGCGAGTCTTGCCAGGGTGTGTCCTTTGGCGGCCGCTTCCTCCAGATCGCGGATGTCGCCACTGACACCGGACAGGCCCAACAGTCCGCTCTTCTCGGCCAGCGTGTCCAGCACCTGCTCGAGCGTCTTCCCTTCTGCCCGCATGATGACGGGAATCGCAAACGGGTCGAAGTCGCCGACGCGGTTGTTGTGCGGCAGACCCGACTGCGGGCTCATTCCCATCGTCGTGGCGACGCTTTTGCCGTCCTTGATCGCGCACAGGCTGTTGGAGCCGCCGAGGTGGCAGGAAATGATCCGTGCGTCAGTCTTGCCGAGAAGCTGCGTCGTTCGCCCTGCGATGTAGCGATGGCTCGCGCCGTGGAACCCCCACCGCTTGATGTGGAGTTTTTCCCCCCACTCGTACGGAGCTGGATAAAATCGCAGCCGATCGGGCACCGTGGCGTGAAAGCCGGTCTCGAATGCCGCCACCAGCGGAATCTGCGGCATTTTCTCCGCAAGGAGCCGCATGGCCTTGATATACGGCGGGTTGTGGGCCGGGGCGACCTGGCTCATCTTTTCCATGGCCGCGAGTACCTTGGGCGTCACGCGCTGCACGCCGCTGATGCCGCCGCCGTGGACGGCCTTGAAGCCGATGGCCGCGACTTCCGACGCGTCCTTGAGGCAACCGGTTTTGTCGTCGGTCAGTTGCGCGAGGCATTGCTTGACCGCGACCGCATGATTGGGCACGGGCGCCTTGAGTTCCTGCCGCTTACCAGCGATTTCGACAAAGCACGGGCTTTCCGCCGAGCCGATCCGCTCGACGCCGCCGCGCGCAAGCTGCTTCTCGCCGGCCATGTCAAACAGCCGGTACTTGAAGCTTGTCGAGCCGAGGTTGGCAACCAGGACTTTCATCGCACCACTCCGTGTTGGCGTCCGTGCGAGCGTTCGCCTACAGGAACGCTTCGACGAGCCCTTCCGCCGGACGCGGAATGATGTGGCTGCCCACGAGCTCGCCGACCTGCTGAGCGGCCTGAGCGCCGGCTTCGACCGCGGCCCGCACGCTGCCGACGTCGCCGCTGACGATCGTGGTCACGAGCGCGCCGCCGATGCCGACGCGCTTGACGATCTGCACGTTGGCGGCTTTGGCCATGGCGTCGGTGGCTTCGACGAGGCCGACGAGGCCCTTGGTTTCAATCAGTCCGATGGCTTGCATGGAAATACCTTTGTGTTGCTGTGGGGTCGATGAGTGTAGTTCGCAGCGCGGCGTGGTCGTCCCTCGCTGACGCTTCGGGTTACAGGGTTACGCCTTGGCTGCTTTTTTCAGCGGGGGCGGCAGAACGATTCCCAGGTCGTCGTGCGGACGCGGAATCACCTGCACGCTGACCACTTCGCCGATGCGGCCGGCGGCGGCGGCCCCCGCGTCGGTGGCGCTCTTCACCGCGGCGACGTCGCCGGTGACGAACGCGGAAACTAGTCCCGAACCGACCTTGTCCCAGCCGACGAGCTGCACGTTGGCAGCCTTCAGCATGGCGTCGGTCGCTTCGACCAGGGCGATGAAGCCCTTGGTCTCGATCATGCCGAGCGCTTCGTTTACTTTTGCCATTTTGCTTCTCCGAAAATGAAATTTCACTTACGCGGGTCTGTGGGTCGAACGATTCGACTTCAGTGTTTGCATTTGCAGTCGCCCTCCTGCTTGAGCAAGGCGACTTTCGTCGCGCCGTCGAGGTAGCAGGCGTTCCCTTCATCGGTGTCGATGTGGACTTCCAGCTTGCTCGTGGCGTCCGCCCGCACGAGCAGGTCCTCAAAGACCGTCGTGCTGTAGGGGGACTCGATGCGGAGCTTCATGGTGTCGCCGTTCTTGACGCCGAAATGCTCGGCGTCCTTGAAGCTCATGTGGACGTGGCGGGCGGCGCGGATCACCCCTTCTGGCAGCTCGACGACACCTTTGGGGCCAACGAGGACGCAGCCGGGAGTGCCGCCCGTGTGGCCGCTATGACGGACCGGGGCGTCAATTCCGAGCGAGATTGAGTCAGTGAACGCCAGCTCAACCTGGCTCTTGGGGCGGGTGGGACCAAGCACCCGCACCGTCGGCAGCATTCTTCGCCGCGGGCCGACGACCATCACCTGCTCGGCGGCGGCATAAAAGCCGTCCTGATACAGGGGCTTGTCCGGCGTCAGCTTGGCGCCGGGGCCAAACAGGATCTCCACGTGCTCGTCGGTCAGGTGGCAGTGGCGGGCCGAGATGCTCACGACCAGGTTCGGCTTGTAGCTGCCGTCTACGGCCGGTTTGCCATTGCCGACCTGCGCGAGCACGATCTGCCGAACGATCTGTTCGACGAGGGAGCGGTCGAGGGGAGGGGCTGCACTCATGATGGGTTACATATCCGGCGGGTCGTTGTCGGTCGTGCTGGCAGGCGGGGCAATCACCAGGTTCACGCCGGCATCTGCCAGCCGCTGTTTCCAATTGCCGGCAATCTCGTGGTCGGTCACCAAAATGTCGATGTCTGCCAGGTCGAACGAATGGGCCAGGCTCGTGTGTCCGAACTTCGTACTGTCGGCAACGACGATCACTTCCTCGGCGGCATTCATCATCGCCCGCTCGGTCTCTACCAAAAGCAGGTTGCTGTTGTAACCGCCGCGCTCGTTGATCCCGGCAACCGACAGGATGGCTCGCCGTACGTTCAAACTCTCGAGCATCCGGTTGGCATACGGCCCCAGCGACACGCCCGTTTTGCTGTGGACGTAACCGCCAATCAGCACCAGGTCCACCTCGCTGGTCGTAAACAGGCTCGCCACGGGGAGCGAGTTGGTCACCACCTGCAGCGGCCGGCCCACGAGCAGCCGCGCCAATTCGTAGGTCGTGCTACCGCCATCGAGCAACACGGTATCGTTGTCCTCGATCAACCGGCTGGCCGCCAGCGCGATCTGTCGCTTCTTGTCCCAGTTCAGCGACTGCCGCGTGTCGAAATGGGCCAGCTTCGGCGACGGGCCGGTGTAAAACACGCCGCCGTGCGTTCGCTTGGCCGAGCCCGACTGCTCCAGGAAATCTAGGTCGCGGCGGACGGTCGATTCGGAAACCTGAAGCTCGCCGGCCAGATCGGGCAAGGCGGCAAACCCCCGCAGCCGGATCAATTCCAGCAGCCTGGAGCGTCGATCGTCGGGAACCGCCTGCTTGATCACTGCCGGAAAACTCCGCATTGCCTGCACAAGTATGACAGATATTTTCCACATAACAAGCACTCATCGACAATTTTACGTCTTGATTACGGCTATATTCACGCAAATACATGCTAGCAAACGACTTGCATTGGAAAATGCGTAGAGTGGGTCGAGTTTTGTGGCGCAGACGAGGATAGGTCCGGATAGAAATGGAAGAATTCTATCGCCTACATGACCGGCCGGATGCGAACCAGCCGCCCTTCGACCGATATGCGGCGGGCGGCAATCAGGCGAATTGCCTCGGGAAGGGCGTGGCATTCCTGCTCAAAGACGCGGGCCTGGAGGAGTTCGGGGGTGTCGCCGTCGAGAACGGGGACCGTGTGTTGCAGGATGATCGGCCCGTGGTCGTACTCGCTGTCCACGAAGTGGACGGTGCAGCCGCTGACCTTTACGCCGTACTCAAGTGCGGCCTCATGCACCTTCAGACCGTAGAGCCCTTTGCCGCAGAAGGCGGGGATGAGTGCCGGATGGATGTTGATCACGCGGTTTTCGAAGTCGGGCGGAATGGGCACGTGCTTGAGGAAGCCTCCCATGACGACCAGCTCCGCGCCGGCTGCGCGAATGGGAGCGAAGATTGCGCCGCAAAACTCGTCGTCGGTGTTTCCCTTCTTCTCGACGACGAGCGAGGGAATGTTCGCCTCTGCCGCGAACGCGAGCCCCCGCGCCTGCGGATTGCTCGAGATCACCAGCTTGAACTCCACCGGCAACTCCCCTGCCCTCTCCTTCTCGATCAGATTGCGCAGCGTGGTGCCGCCACCGGAGATGAGGACGGCAGTGGGGAAGTGCGTAGACATAGTTGCGGCGAGAGGTAGTGGTCTGAACTAGCCGCGCCGCTTCGTCTTGCCGTTGGACTTCGGCTTCACTTCCAAGTCCGTGACGAGCAGCAGGTCGATGATGTGTACGTGGTCATCGGAATCGGAGACGACGACCGTTCTCCCGCTCGGCACGGTGCTGATGAACTCGCGGGAGATAACAGGGATATTTCGGCCGTCAGCCAGGTGGATGACGAAGGGTTGAAACGATTCGGCCAGGTACAACGATCGAATTCTGTCGATGGTCATCGCACGCTCCTCAAACGGATGCTTTCTTCAAGTATAGCGTGATC
Source organism: Pirellulaceae bacterium (assembly GCA_035512595.1). GTDB lineage: Bacteria > Planctomycetota > Planctomycetia > Pirellulales > Pirellulaceae > DATKDU01. The sequence continues at coordinate 19,871 of DATKDU010000457.1, read as the reverse complement.
TTCTCGTCCCCGATCTCGACCTCGATCCCTTCGACCCCAGGAAGTGCCTCAAAGACCAGCTTCACCGCCAGCGTCTCGCTACAGATGGATTCGCGGTTGGCTTCGATGGCCCTTTGCAGCTCTGCCGAGGCGCCGACGATGCCGACCTCGATGCGGTCGGTGAACTGGAGGTTCAGCTCTTTGCGGCGGTCCTGGATGATGCGGACCAGGTCGCGAGCTTTGCCTTCGTCGATCAGCTCAGGTGTCAATTCCGTAGCCAGTACGACGACGCAGCCGGCCCCTTGGGCCGCGGCCCAGCCGGGCTTGGCCTGGAGGCGGACCTGGATGTCCTCGCTATCGAGCTCGATGGATTCGCCGCCGAGGTTGAGCGTCACTTTGCCGCTGGCGGTCATTTCGGCCAGCAGCTTGCCGCCATCCGCCGTCGTGAGCGCCTGCTTGCAAGCGGGGAGCAGTTTTCCCAGCCGTGGGCCGAGCTTTTTGAAGTTCGGCTGCACCTGGTAGGTGATGTACTGGTCGGCTTTCGTGGTGTACTCGATTCTCTTGACGTTCAGCTCGTCCGTGAGCAGTTCGTCGTGCTCTTCAAGCCACTTCTGGTGCGTGGTTGCGGAAAGGATGACCTCGACCTTGGCCAGCGGCTGGCGGACTTTCAATTTGTTGGCCATGCGGGCCGAGAGTCCGAGCGAGGCAATCTCGCGCAGAAGCTGCATGCGGGCGGAAAGAGTTTCGTCAACGACGGTCGCATCCCCGGTCGGAAACTCGCAGAGATGGACGGATTCGGCAATTGGCGAGCGGGGGGCGTCAGCCCCCTGATCTGCGGGACTCGCGGCGCCATCAGGGGGCTGACGCCCCCCGCTCGCCGAAGGACTGGCCAGATTCCGATACATCGTTTCGGCGATGAAGGGCGTAAACGGCGCGATCAGCTTGCACGTCGTGATCAGGCATTCGTAGAGCGTCCAGTAAGCGTCAAGCTTGTCGGCCTGGTGCTCGCTGTCCATCTTGGCCCAAAATCGATCGCGGCTGCGCCGGACATACCAGTTGGACAGGCCGTCCACGAAGGCGTTGATCCGCTTGCACGCCTCGTAGTTGTCGTAGGCGTCCATCCGCTCGACGACCGCGGCACACGTGCGGTTGAGTTCGCTCGTGATCCAGCGGTCGAGCTCGCTGCGCTCTCTTGGCGAGCGGGGGGCGTCAGCCCCCTGATGGCCCCCACCGCTCGAGCGCGACGAATCAGGGGGCTGACGCCCCCCGCTCGCCGGATGCGCCGGGTCGAACCCGTCGATGTTCGCGTAGATCACGAAGAACGAATAGCAGTTCCACAGCCGCAGGATGAACTCGGGGATCGTGTCCTTGATCGCCCGCTCGGCATACAGGATCGAGCTCCACGGTGGCTGATTGGCAAACAGATACCAGCGCAGCGAGTCGGCCCCGTAGGTGTCGAAGATGGTCTGCGGCTCGCGATAGTTCCGCTTGCTCTTGGAGAGCTTGCCCACTCGCTTGGCGTACTTGTCGCCGAGCTTTTGCTTTGCTTCCGCTTCGGTCAAAAAGACGTGCTTGCCGTCCGGGCTTTCCCACCATTCGCCGAGCATCAGGCCCCAGACGATGCAGTTCTTGAAGGGATGGGGATATTCGGATTGCGGATTGCGGATTGGGGATTGCGGAGTGGCGGCATTCGGACTTTGTCCGAACAGCATCGTGCTGATCGCCAGTTGGCTGTAGAACCACCCTCGCGTCTGGTCGAGACCCTCGGCGATGAAATCGGCCGGGAATTGCTCCCGAAACTTCTGGCGCGCCTCCGGAGGGCCATCGTCGCCCCGATAGCCCCACTGGGCAAACGGCATGGCGCCGCTGTCGTACCAGCAGTCGATGACTTCGCTGACGCGCTTCATCCTCGACCCGGATGCAAACGGCGAGTCGTACGAGACCGCGTCGATGTACGGCTTGTGGACCTTCAGATCGTCGCTGATCGAGGGGTTGGCTTTCTTGGCGGCATCCCAGACTTCGGTGCCGCTCACGCCCGGCTTTTTCAGCAGCTCGTCATAGCTGGCGACCGCCTCCATCTGGCCGGTCTGCTCGCAGACCCAGATCGGCAGCGGCGTGCCCCAGTAGCGCTCGCGCGACAATGCCCAATCGACGTTGGTCTCGAGAAAATTGCCGAACCGGCCGTGCTGGATGTGGTCCGGCAGCCAGTTGATTCGCTCGTTGTTGGCCAGCATCTGGTCCTTGAATGCCGTCGTGCGGATGAACCAGCTTTTGCGGGGATACTGGATCAGCGGGTCCTCCTCCGCCCGCCAGCAGAAGGGGTAGTCGTGGACGTATTGCTCCTGGTGGTACAAGAGGCCGCGCGACTTCAGATCGCGCATGATGTCCTTGTCGCAGTCCTTGACCCAGCGGCCGCGGCAGTAGTCGGGGCCTTCGTCGGTGAATTTGCCGTCGGGAGCGACAGCATTGATCAGTCTAGGACCATCCTCGATCGCGAACGATCCATTCTCTAACTGCAATACGATGAAGTCCACTTCGCCAAAGGCCGGCGCAAGATGAACGACGCCCGAGCCGCTGTCAGTCGTAACGAATGGAGCAGCAACAATGCGCCAAGCGACAAACTCTTCCTCGCGGTCAAGCAAGTGAGCCGCTGGATCCTCATTGATACCTTGGTCTTTGAAGTATTGCGCGCGCAATTTTCTTACAAACGGCGTGTTTGAAGTCTTCGCCTTTTGATCGCCCATCGACTTGTGGTAGTAGTTGAAGGGCGGCACATAACGTCTTCCAAGCAGCTCCTTCCCTTTACAAGTCGATTCCACCTTCAGCTCGCGCTTCATCTTGCCGGCAATCGTCTCGACAAGCGCCGCCGCCATGATCAACCGCTCGCCCGTCTCGCTATCGACGACCGTTGCATAGTCGAGTTCCGGATGCACTGCCGCGAACTGGTTGCTTGGCAGCGTCCAGGGGGTTGTCGTCCAGACAAGCAGCGACGTGGGAGGCGTTCCCTCGCTTACGCTTCGGGTTACTATGTCCGCACTCTGACCTCTGACCTCTGACCTCTGACCTCTCTCCTCCGAACCCTCCACCAGCGGAAACTTCACATACACGCTCGGGTCCGCCACTTCCCGATACCCTTGCCCCACTTCGCCGCTGGAGAGCGCGGTTCCGCCTTGGGCCCACCACCAGACAATCTTGTGCCCCTGATAGAGCAGGCCGCGGTCGAAGAGATTCTTCAGCGACCACCAGACGCTCTCGACGTAGCTCTGGTGATAGGTAACGTACGCCTCGTCGAGGTGGATCCAGAAGCCGATCCGCTCGGTCAGCCGCTCCCACTCCTTCATGTACCGCCAGACCGACGCCTGGCACTTGTGGATGAACGGCTCGATGCCGTAGGCCTCGATCTCCTCCTTGGCGTGAATGCCGAGCTCCTTGCAGACCTCGACCTCGACCGGCAGTCCGTGGGTGTCCCAGCCCGCCTTCCGCTCGCAGAGGTAGCCCCGCATCGTCTTGTAGCGGGGGAAGAGGTCCTTGATCGCCCGCAAGGTGTGCCCCGGGTGCGGCATTCCGTTGGCCGTCGGCGGCCCTTCGTAGAACACAAACCGCGGCGCCCCGGCCCGTGCGGCCAACGACTGATCGAAAATCTTCCGCTCTCTCCAGAAGGCGAGGACGGTCTCTTCGAGCTGCGGGAAGTTGGGGTTGTTTGGGACGGGCTGGAACATGGGGAAGAGCAGAGGTCAGAGAGCAGAGGGTCAGTACGGCGAGCGGGGGGCGTCAGCCCCCTGATTGTGCGGCTGGCCGACAAACGCCCCTTTTATCGACACCAACCGCTGGCGCGACGTTCTGCGAAACGCGAAAACGGCGGAACTGCCAGTAAACAGCATCGAGCCGTTTTGGGCAATGTCGGGAAATGCCGCTGGATCAGGCTTTGGCGTCGCGGCCAGTGCCGAACCAATAGGCGAAGAGTACGCCAAGGACCAGCATGATCAGCGTGATCCTTCCTGCATCGGGTAAGTGCAGCAAAAAACCGCCCAGTGTTTGGCCGTGTTTCCCGGGAAAAAACCGCCATTCGGTAAGTAGCATCGCAACCAGACCTACGATTGCCGCAAGAACTCCCATCCCTATCGATTTCCTTCTCAACGGGTAGCCGCCACCCAAACCAGCAAGGGCTCCCGGGAGCATGATGCTGTAAAGTCCGTTCGCGTACAGTCCCCAAAACGCCAGTACGCCCAGCGCGGCGCCTGCCACCGTCCCGACTACAGCCAGCGGCAGCGACCAATCGGCCTGATGAAGATTCGTCGAAGGATCAACGGCCGGAGGCGCTTGCTGCTGTGAAGTCATGAATCGGCTCCTGGCTGCCGTCAGGCACTTGCATGCCGAATTCCTTGTTCCCACGCTCTGCGTGGGAACTCACTCGGCGACGCTCTGCGTCGCGTATTCCAGGACGCGGAGCGTCCCCGCTTCTGGTCCCACGCGGAGCGTGGGAACGAGTTACTTCTTCTTCGCCCCCACCAAAAACGTCGGGTTCATCGCCTCGAACCGCAGGCGGTCCATCTGGTCGGTGCCGCGGCTGATGTTGATCATCCACACCTGGCAGTCGCCGCTTTTCTTCTGAAGTATGTCGCGGACGGCCGCCAGATTTTCCACGCTGCCGACGTTTGCCATCAGGCGGCCGCCGCTGCGCAGTTTGTCAAACGCCAGTTCGACGATCCGGCTGACGTGCCGCCCCGTGCCACCGACGAAGATCGCGTCCGGCGGCGGCAAGCTTTCCCACGCCTCGGGCGCTTTGCCCAGCACGGGCGTCAAGTTGGTGACCCCAAACCGCTCGGCATTCGAAGCGATGAGCTGGTAATCCTCGGGATCCATCTCGATCGCAAAGACCTGACCGCCGGAGGCGAGCTGCGCCGCCTCGATGGCGACGCTGCCGCTGCCGGCGCCGACGTCCCACACGGTGCTCATTACCCCGAGATCCAATTCCGCCAGAGCAATCGCCCGCACTTCGGCCGGCGTGAGCAGCCCTCGCTTGGGCTGCGACTGCAAAAACTCCTCATCGGGATTGCCGAACAATCGCTTGCCGGCCATGGCCGCCGGCCGGTCGGGAACGCCCGGCTTGCGGACGAGGACCATGACGTTGAGCGTTGAAAACTCCTGCCCGGCGATATCGGCCAGTTCCCCTTGTGTGACTCGCTCATCCGGCGAGCCCAGATTCTCACAGACGTATGCTGTGAAATAATCGATCTTTCGCTCCAGCAGCGCCTTGGCGACGGCATTCGGCGGCGACTGCTCGCTCGTGAACAGGCCGACCTTGGCGGCGGTCCGCGTCTTCTCGACCACGCGCTCCAGCGGCTGGGTCGCCAGGCTGGTCAGGTAAGCATCGTCCCAGCTTTCCTTCACGCGGGCAAAGGCAAGCTGCATGCTCGATACGTGCGGCGTGACGTCGAATTGTTCTTTGCCGAGCCGGTCGCACAGATAGCGGGCGGTGCCGTAAAACAGCGGGTCGCCGGTGGCCAGGACGACGATCCGCTTGTTCTTGGCCTGCTCGATCCTTTTGACGATCGCCTCCAGGCTGGCTCCGATCTCGACTCGTTCCGCCTGCGAACCACCGACCGCCGCCAAGGCTTGCTGGGCCCCCAGGAGCAGATCCGCCTGCCCGACGAGTTGCCGCGCCGCCGCGGTCAACCCTTCCAGGCCATCGTCGCCAATGCCAATGATCTGAATTTTTTCCACGCTCGGTCGTCCGTCAGGAAAGGAGTGCGAACCAGCCGCCGGCAAGTTGACTCCGTTGTAGCCAGCGGCCGCCCGGCGGGGAAGCGCGGCAGCCGAATTTCACGGCTCTGGGGTGACGGTCGATGGGAAGCGGAACCGCTGGGTAAGCTGAGCGAGTGAACGGCGCGTACAGTCTATTCGGCTCCAGGGCAGTTGATTGCCGAGCCACCGAACATGTGCGACGTCACTCGCATTCTGTCGTAAATCGAATCCGGTGATCCGTCGGCGGCCGAGCAACCGCTTCCCTTGCTGTATGACGAATTACGGAAGCTGGCTGCGGCAACTGGCGTTCAGCCCCGATGGCCGGCGCCTTGCTGTGGCGGCGACCTCCGCCGAGCGAACCGCCCGCGTTCAATTCTGGGACGCGCTGACCGGCCAGGAAGTGATGTCACGCAATGGAATGAACCATCCCCTGAGGACAAGTTGAGTGGCCAATTCACAAAAAGCGGCCGGTGAGGCCCTGACCGTCAAGAAAGTTCCTCACCGGCCCGGCACCGCCCCGGCGCTCGGTTTGCGCGCTGGGAGCGATGTCTTTTCATTGTACCGCGGACCAAGAAGGAATGGTCTCATGTTACGCCGTAGTTTTGCAGCCAGCTTTGCGCTGGCAATCTCGGCCGTCCTTGGGCTTGCCGGTTCCGCAATGGCCGGCGAGCCGCTCCCCTTCAAAGGGAGCCTGGAAGACGTGAGCAGGACGCCGCTCGATCCCTCACCTTTTGGTTGCGGCCAGGCCGCGCTGTGTGTTCTCCGTGTCCCAATCCAACATCAACACCTCGCTGCCGCGACGAGAATCTGTTTGTCGTGCGGTGGGCCCGACCCGGATAGCGACTGCAAACCTTTATCGCACAAGGGGTTAGTGGCACGCGTCTCTAGCCGCCAAAAAAACTTGGCGAACTTTTCGCGAATCCGTGCAACCGCCGGCGATCTGCCTCGATACTCTCTCCGTCGGCGGATGGAAACCAGGCAGTCACCTGGAACCAACCCGCACCACCACAATCACTTTTGTTACAGGGAGAAACACAGATGGCCGCTTACTTGAAACTGGGAGACATCAAGGGAGAAAGCACGGACCAAGGTCACAAGGAGTGGATTCTGATCGAATCGATGTCCGCATCCCTGCACCGCACGGTGCCGGATGGGGCCAAGGACCAGCAGCGTTCCCGCGGTCATACCGTGCTCAGCGACGTGAACGTCGTCCGCCAGCTCGACAAGTCGTCCGTCAAGCTCCAGGAAGCTTGTGCCAACGGCACGTACTTCAAAGAGGTCGAAATCCACTTCTGCAGCCAGGTCAAGAACAAGCAGGAGCCGTACCTCAAGTACAAGCTCAGCGACTGCATCGTGACCTCCTACAGCATGTCCGGTCAGGAGTCGGGAAATCCGCTCCCCACGGAGTCGATTTCGATCAACTGCACCGGTGCGGAGTGGACCTACGTCACCATCGATCCCAAGACCGGCGAGAACAAGGGGAACGTCCCCGCCAAGTTCAGCCCCGGCGAAGGGAAGAGCTAGTCGCCGCTCGGCACGCGGCCAAGAGTGGCGGCTGGTGGTGGAATTCACCGGGCCACGGCATTGCCCTGTAGGCAGCCGTGGCCCGATTTCGCCGCCGCCATCGCACCGCTGGCCCCTCGTCGTGCCCGCTACATTCCTGCTTCGTTCAAGGCTAATTTGCGTCACCCCGCGCGGGGCGGACGCACGTCCGGGAGAGCTGCCATGCCGACTTACACGCAAGACACGCGACCGATTGCGGTGGAAACGCCGCTGGGGAAAGACGCGCTATTGCTGACGGCATTCTCCGGTGCGGAGGAAATGTCGCGGCTGTTCCACTACGAGTTGGAGATGGTCAGCGAGAAGGAATCGATTGCACCCAAGGACATCGTGGGCAAGAAGATCGATTTCTGGGTGGATTTTCCCGATGGCCAGCACCGCCACTTCAACGGCTTCGTGAAGCGGTTTGTGTACTGCGGAACGGGGGACCGCCTGAGCACCTACCGGGCCGAGGTCGTCCCTTGGCTCTGGTTTCTGACCCGGACGAGCGACTGCCGCATCTTTCAGAACAAGTCGGTGCCGGACATCATCCAGCAGGTCTTCAAGGATCTGGGATTCACCGATTTCAAGCCGGATCTCAAGGGAACGCATACTCCGTGGGAATACTGCGTGCAGTACCGCGAGACCGACTTCAACTTCGTCTCGCGGCTGATGGAGGAAGAAGGAATCTTCTACTTCTTCAAGCACGAGAAGGGGAAGCACACGTTGGTACTGGGCGATGCCGTCTCGGCGTACGAGGACTGCCAGGACAAGGAGGTGCAGTTCGCGGCGGTTGCTTCCGCGCCCGAGTCCACCGACCAGATTCGCAGTTGGGAACACCAGTACGAGTTCCGGAGCGGAAAGTGGGTGCATACGGACTACAACTTCACCAAGCCGACGACCAGCCTGCTGGCCGATACGAAGGGGATGAGCGCCCTGTCCGACAGCTCCAAATTCGAGTTCTTTGATTTTCCGGCCGACATCGAGGAAAAGGCGGACAGCACCAACAACGTCAAACTGCGCATGGAGCAGGAGGAAGCCGGATACGACGTGGTCCACGGTGAAAGCTACTGCCGCTCGTTCTCGCCTGGCGGGAAGTTCACGATCAAGAAGCACGCCAACAAGGGGGAAGCGGGCAAGTCATACGTGCTGACGGCAGTCCGCCATGAGGCGCGGGTCGGCGGTACGTATGTCGGCGGCAGCGGCGCCGACGCCTCGATGTACAACAACTCGTTTTTGTGCATCCCCAGCTCGGTCCCCTTCCGGCCGGAGCGGTTGTCGATGAAGCCGGTGGTGCACGGAGTTCACACGGCGGTAGTGACGGGGCCGAGCGGAGAAGAGATTTACTGCGACAAGTACGGCCGCGTGAAGGTGCAGTTTCACTGGGACCGCGAGGGAAAGAAGGACGACAAGAGCTCCTGCTGGATCCGCTGCGCTCAGACGGCGGCCGGCAAGGGCTGGGGCATGATGATGCTCCCCCGCATCGGCCAGGAGGTCGTGGTCACGTATCTCGAAGGAGACCCCGACCGCCCGCTCATTACCGGCTGCGTCTATAACGATTCACAAATGCCGGCGTATGGTCTTCCGGACGAGAAGACGAAGACCGGCTTCAAGTCGAACAGCTCGCCAGGCGGCGCGGGGTTCAACGAGATCCGTTTCGAGGACAGCGGCGGCAAAGAGCAATTCTACATGCACGCCCAGAAGGACATGGACATGCTGGTCCTCAACGACCAGCGGATCAACATCGAGCACGATCAGAGCGTGACCATCGGCAACGACTGCCTGGAGAGCGTGGGCAAGGACAAGCACGTCACGATCGGCGGCAACCACACCGAGTCGGTGAGCAAGGACGTCACGGTGTCGATCGAGGGCGAGCAGCACGTGAAGATTGAGAAGAACCTCGCCGAAGATATCGGCAAGGACCAGCATTTGAAGGTCGGCGGATCGGTGAAGCAGAACGTCACCAATTCCTGGTCGCTGAAAACCAAGAAAATCAACGCCAAAGCCGAGTCCTCTTTGGCGCTGGAAGCCCAGAAGATTCACATCAAGGGGTCGTCGATCGTCATCGACGCCGACGTCAAGCTGTCGCTGAAGGTGGGGGGAAACTTCGTCGATGTGTCATTGGCTGGCGTGGCGGTCAACGGCACGATGCTGCTGCTCAACAGCGGCGGCGCCGCTGGCTCCGGAGACGGATGCTCGCCCGAAGATCCCGATTCCGCCAAGAAAGCCGATCCGAAAAAGCCGATCGAGTGCGATAAGACCGCCAAGACCGGAAGTAAGTCTGCGTCCTGATTCCGATCCACCTGACTGTCCCTTTGTTTTCGATTGCGGGCCGCCATGCGAGTTGTCCTGGAAGTTGTCGCCGGTCCTTTGACGGGCCGCCGGTTCCACCTGATGCGGAACCAGCGACTGGAAGTCGGCAGCACGGCCCGCGCGGAAGTTTGCATCCGCGGCGATAGCAGCCTCGCCCCGCAGCAGTTCGCGCTGGAGACCGACCAGCAAGTCTGCCGCGTGCAGGATTTGGGCCGGCAAGGAACGACGATGGTGAACGGCCAGCCGGTGGAGAGTGCGGTCGTCCGCGAAGGGGACGAAATTCGCGCCGGCGGCTCGCGGTTCATCGTCCATGTGGAAGGCGACGTGGCCAGCGCCCCGGCCGAGCGCGTGCCGGCCAAGGCGGCACCGGCAGCGGCACGCCGTCCGTCGCGCAAGCCCGGTGAAGCGGCGTACAAGTCGATCGTCTGTGATACGGGGCTGACGCGGTACGAAGGGGACGTGCGTTCCTTTCCCCCCGCCGAACTGGCCGCGGCACTGGCCGCCCAGTCGCCGCCGTACTTGCTGGTCGATAGCCGCCGCTTGGCGCATCCGGCGCTGGCGGCGATCAAGGAGCCGAATTACTTGTTCAACTGGCTCGGCGAGGCGGCCGTACACTGTTCGCCGCTGGTCGTTTCGCCGGGCGAAGTGCCCGACATCGGAGACATCGTCGCTCAGGGGTGGAATCGCGACGCCGTCGGCTGCTTCTTCGCCAAGGAGGAGAGCGAGGCGGCGGTCAAGTCGCTGCGAGCCGGGGCCCGCGTCGGCGACGACCGCGTGATGGGAATTTGCTGGCCAAAGATTTTATCGTACGTCCTGAGCCACTATCAGCCCGACTACGTGCGGAAGCTGATGGAGCCGTTTGCCGCCGTGCTGATCGAAGACCCGAACCTGGCCGATCGCTGGCAGTTGTACTCGACGACGTCGCTGGAGGAGCAGCTTCAGTCGCTGGGATTGTCGCCCGCGACGACGGTGGGATGATATTTGGGAGATTTGACCATGCTTGCCGCCCGCATCACCGACATGCACGTTTGCCCGATGGTCACCGGCCTGGTGCCGCACGTCGGCGGCCCGGTCGCCGTCGGCTGCCCGCAGGTGCTGATCGGCTTCATTCCGGCGGCTCGCGTCGCCGACATGGTGACCTGCGCCGGCCCGCCGGACATGATCGCAATGGGATCGGCCACCGTCTTCATCGGCGGCATGCCCGCCGCCCGCATCGGCGACATGAACAGCCACGGCGGCACGATCGCCATGGGGTTTCCGCAGGTGATGATCGGCTGACAGGCGACATCGCTCCGCAAGTGGGCCTTCTAGCGAACGTCCAACTGGGTGAGGATCGGAACCATGTTCAAAGCAACTGGACCCGGCAAGATCGAAATTGACTCCAAGTATTCCAGCCCCGGGATGCTCAAAGCGCTGTTGTACAACTTCGATTTTGATGACATGCGCAGCGAGCAGGTCAAGGCCGAGCACGCGCTTTTCCTGTCGGATCATGTCGCGCCGCTGCTGCGGGACGATCTGGGTCACATCTGGCTTCGCGGATCGGCAAGCCAGATTGGCGCTGCGAAGTACAATCAGGTCCTGTCGAAGAAGCGAGTCGAGCGGGTAGCACATTTTCTTGCCGGACGAGGCGTCAATCCATCTCAGATGCAGCTCGAAGCCGTCGGGGAGCAGTTTGCTTCCAAGACCAAAGTTGACGACGAGCGCGACCGATCTGTCGCGTTTATCGTACTGCCGAAGGTTCCCGGGGATCAACCTCCGCCGCCCGAGGTGCCTTCAAAGCCCTTGGTGAGCCAGCGCTTCAAGGTGCGGATGCTAGGGGGCGGGGCGTTCAGCAAACCGAGCAAGGTGCTCAAGCTGAAGCCCAGTGCGGGCGTCGCCGTGGATGTGATCGCGTTCCAGATATGGGATACGACGAATAACCTGTCATCGATCTACGTCTATACGGGCGGCGGAGGGGGCGCGGGCTTTTACTGGGTCTCGACAACCCACGTAGGGCCCTGGAATGACTTTCAGACCTCGGCGCCGATCTCCTCGGCGCAGTTCGGCGGATTCACCCGATTCACAACGGGAGGCGCCGGACCTTACTCGATCAACTTTCTCAATATGTGCGGAACGCCACCCGGTGTGAATGGCGTCTATATCGAGTATTTCCAGACTGGCCTCACCGTAGGGGCCGGTGTTTCTTCGACCGTTGGGCCAATGTTTCTTGTCGATGGACCTGGCCAGTTCAAAGGGGAATAGCTCCGCGCCGGCGACGCTTTCGATACAAGGTCTCGTGCCATGACCCGCTCCAACTTTTCCCGCGCCATGGAAGCCTTCGAGGCGCAGGATGCCCAATTGCAGCGGCAGGTCGTCGTCAAGTACCTGGCCGGGCTGCTCAATGCGCAAAGTCGCGTGAACTTTCCCACGATCGACGCCTTTCATGACTACACGACTGTGCAGCATCCGTTCACGCGGGTCGATAACCAGCAGGAGCCGACGCGGGCTTCCAGCCGGCAGATTTTTTACCAGCACGGCCACATCCAGGTGCGGGTCAAGACCGACGGCACGAAGTTCCGTCCGCGGCCGCACCTGGTGGTGACGCTGGCGGTGGGCAAGGGCTGGGACGACGAGATCGGCAAGTTCAATCACGAAGGGCGGCTGATCCCCAAGCTGGGCTTCCTCGGGTTCAATATGGAAACGGGCCGCTCCCGCCCCGGCGGCCTGGCGGCCAGCAACGACTGGCGGAACCTGGCCCGCCTGGGGACCACGCTGCCGGACATCGTCGCCCGCGAAGACCAGTGGGCCAACGCCTGCCACTTCGACTTTATCGACGGCTTCGACGCCAGCGGAGCGGAAAACATCTAGCGGGTCATTCCGTCGCGGGCTTCTTCCAGCCGCCCCCCCCTGGCGTTTCGATCGTGAGCACATCCCCCGGCCGCACGGTGAATTGGGCGAGCGCTGGCAACTGCTCGACCCGTCCGTCAGCGCGGCGCAGACTGTTTTGGCCAAGCGATCCCGGCTCGCCGCCGTACAGGCCGTAGGGGGGATAGGGCCCGCGGCGCTGCGAGAGGATCGAGACCGTCAGCTCTTTCAGGAATTCGATCCGGCGCAGGGCACCGTCGCCGCCGCGATGCTCCCCGCGGCCCCCCGAGCCGCGGCGGATCGAGAATTCCAAGAGCCGCACGGGGAACCGCCGCTCCAGCACCTCCGGGTCGGTCAGCCGCGTGTTGGTCATGTGCGTGTGAACCGCATCGGCGCCGTCGGCCTGGGCCGTCGCGCCGCTGCCGCCACAGATCGTTTCGTAGTAGCCGAACGTGGCGTCCCCGAAGAGCAGGTTGTTCATCGTCCCCTGGCTGGCGGCGGCTAGATCGAAGGCGCCCAGCAGCACATCGACGACGCGCTGGCTCGTCTCGACGTTGCCACAGGCGATGGCGGCACAATCTTCCGGACGCTCGCGCAGCGGCGGATTGAGCAGGCACTCGGGGAGCACGATCTGAACCGGCTTGAGCAGCCCCTGGTTGAGCGGAATGTCCTCGCCGACCAACAGCCGCAGGCAGTACATCACCGCGGCGGTAACGATCGCCCGATTGGCATTGAGATTTCCAGCGAGCACTGGCCCGGTGCCGGTGAAGTCGATCGTGGCTCCATCCCCCTCCACCGTGACCGCCACTGCAATCGGCGTCCCATCATCCAGATGATCGACGAACTCGCGCCTTCCCGGCGGCAGCTTGGCGAGTGCCGCGCGCATCTTCCGCTCCGCTGCATCCTGGACATGCCGCATGTAGGCTTCGACCACCGGCCACGTCTGCTCGGCGACGAATGCCGACAGATCGCGGACCCCCTGATGGTTGGCCGCCATTTGCGCGGTGATGTCGGCCAGATTGTCTTCCACGGCGCGCGTTGGATAGGGTCCGTCCAGGAGAGCTTGCCGCAGTTCATCCAGCCGCAGCTTTTCCGCATCGGCCAGCTTGAAGTTTGCCAATAGCACCCCTTCTTCCGCCAGGTTTTTCGAAAACGGAGGCATTGAGCCGGGGGTGATGCCGCCGATTTCGGCGTGATGGGCGCGGCTGGCGACGAAGAAGCGCAAACAAGTAGTAGGCACACTCCGTGTGCCGTCCACTCGCGGAGCGAGTGGACCACTTTCAAACACCGGCGTGACCACCGTCACGTCCGGAAGATGAGACCCGCCGCGGTACGGATCGTTCGTGACGAAGACGTCCCCCGGCTGCATCTGGGGGTTGTCGGCCAGGATCTGCTTGACCGTCTGGCTCATTGCGCCGAGGTGTACGGGAATGTGCGGCGCGTTGACGACCAGGTCGCCGTCAGCCGTGAAGATTGCACACGAGAAGTCGAGCCGCTCCTTGACGTTGACGCTGCCGGCCGTGTTCTTGAGCGTGATTCCCATCTGCGTGGCGATTGCCGTGAACCGGCCGTTGAACAGTTCGAGCTGAATGGGGTCGGCATCCGTCGTCGCGGCCGCCGCTGTCGAAGCAAAACCGGCGTCGTCAGTGAGCAGCAGCTCGCCGCCGGTCAACATCTCTCCGCGCCAGCCGGCATCGATCACCGTAGTCGTTAGCGGCTCAACGATGAGAGCCGAACCGACGAGGGACGTGCCAGCGGGCAAATCGTCGCGACGAAAGACGGGCCAGAGGGGGTCGGGAGTCGATTTCGGCCGGTCCTTATTGCCAGTGGGACAATCGTCGGCCGAAATCGACTCCCGACCCCTTGGACGTGGCCGCTCGTCGAGGGAGTGACTGGACAGGTTGAAAACCTGTCCTACGTTGCCGACCGCTTCAACTCGCGCCGCCACGATCTCCAGCGGCCGTCCCTCGTGCAGATAGCCGTAGAGCCGCTGGTGCTCCGCCGAAAATGCCGCCGCATAGCCGCCATCGGCCGGCTCGGCGACCGTGATGAACGCATCGACGCCGCGGTAACGCAGGTCGAGCGAGCGACGCACTTGGGTGCGCTCTCGCGGCACTCCTTCACCCTCCACCTGGCCAACTGCGGCTGCCGCCAGCTCGTCGAACTTGGATTTCAGCCGCGCCAGGCTTTCGGGAGACAGCGGCTCGTAAATGCCGGCGACCTCATGGCGTACAACGTCGGCCACGCCGATGCCGAGCGCACTGAGCACCCCCGCATCCGGGTGAATCAGCACCTGGCGAATGCCGAGTTGGCGGGCGACCGCGCAGGCATGTTGCGGCCCCGCGGAACCGAACGCGACGAGCACGTAGTCGGCCGGCTGATATCCCTTGGCCAGCGAAATCGAGCGGATCGCCTGCGCCATGTTGGCATTGGCGATGGCGAGAAATCCTTCCGCCAGCTCGATTGCCGAAAGAGGATTTCCTGCGGCAGCAACTTCGAGAGCGATTTCCGCCAACCGCTGCTCGACCGCGCTCCGCGACAGAGCAAACGGAAAATGCTCCTCGATCAGCCGCCCGAGGAACAGGTTGCAGTCCGTCACGGTCAGCGGCCCGCCGCGGCCGTAACAGGCCGGGCCAGGGTCGGCCCCGGCACTGGCCGGACCGACGGTCAGCTTGACGCCGTCAAAGCGGCAGATTGAGCCGCCGCCTGCCGCGACCGTCTCGATGGCCAGCATAGGCGCGACGATCCGTACGCCGGCCTTCTCCGTTTCCTGCTCGTATTCGAAGCGGCCGTCGAACCGGGCCACGTCGGTGCTGGTGCCTCCCATGTCGAAGCCGATCGCCTTGGCGAACCCGGCCGCCTGAGCCGCCCGCGAGAAGCCGACCACGCCGCCGGCCGGACCGGAGAGGATGCTGTCCTTCCCCGTGAAGGTTTCGCCCGAGACCAGGCCGCCGCTAGAGGTCATCAGCCGCACGTCGCTGCCTGGGAGCGCCAAGCGCAGCCGCTCGACGTACTGCCGCAGGAGCGGATTGAGGTACGCGTCCACGACCGTCGTATCGCCGCGGGGGACGATCTTCATCAGCGGCGCGGCACGGCTGGCGAGGCTGATCTCCGTGAAGCCGACCTGGCGGGCCAGAGCTTCCAATTGCTGCTCGTGAGCCGGATTGACGTAACTGTTCATGACGCAGATCGCCAGCGACTCGATTCCAGCCGCTCGCAGCACGGCCAATTGCCGCCGTGCGTCGTCTTCGTCCAGCGGCGCCAGGACGCTGCCGTCGCGGGCGATGCGTTCCTGGACTTCGATCGCCGTTTCAAACAGCGGCGCCGGCTTCTTGATCGCCAGATCGAACAGCCGCGGCCGGTTCTGGTAGCCAATCGAGAGGATGTCGCCGAAGCCGCGCGTCGTAACAAGCGCGCAGCGAGCGCCGCGGCGGGTGAGCAGCGCGTTGGTCCCCTTCGTGGTCCCCAGCCGCACGGCGCAAGGCGGGATCGGCTCATCGAGCTTTAGCGCGAGGAACTGACGAATGGCCAGAATCGGCGCATCTTCGGGCGAAGCCAGCTCCAGCGACTGCCCCGATACTGGCGTCGTCTTCAGCGGCCGATCGAGCACCAGCCGGCGATCGGACGACGTTACAATCGCCGCATCGAGAACCGCGCCGCTCGCATCGAGCAGCCGCAACGTGTAGCCGGCCCAGAAGTTGGCAGGTTCGCTCCCACGGGCCGGATTGATGATGACCTGCCGCGTCGAGCCGTTTGCGGCGCGTCCCTTGACCGTGGCGCTGGAAAGAACCTTCCGCCGCAGGAGCGTCCCATCGGGCCGCCGCGCCAGGCAGTCGGTGAACGTCCCGCCGACGTCGAGCCAGAATTGCCAGCGGTCAGAGTTCATGAGCGATTCGTAGGACGGCCTTTCCAGGCCGTCCCGGTTCGAGACGGCCCGGAAGGGCCGTCCTACCAAAATCTACTCGCCGCCAATGCAGTACAAATGCCCCACCGTCCGCACGTACATCTTTCCCCCCGCAATCGCCGGCGTGCTGCGGCATTCCTCCTGGAGGTTGGATTTGCCCAGCTCCGTGTATGTGCGATCGGCCGCCAGGCAGACGACCAGTCCCGTGTCATCGACGCAGAAGATCTTATCCGCGGCGCGGACCGGCGAGCCGAAATAGGCACGTCCCGGCGCCCGCTTCTTCCACAGTTCGTTGCCGGTGGACGCCTCGACGCAGCGGACAACCCCCGCATCGGACCAGAAGAAGATCAGATCCCCTTTGGCGACCGGCGTCGGCACGTAGTTCGCCTCGCGCCGGATTTCGTAAATCATCGCCGGGTTTTTCCCCGGTTTGCAGGCCACGACGTAATTGCCGCCGCCGCCGGAGCCGGTCGAGCCGAAGACGAGTCCGCCGGCCATCACCGGCGAGCTGACCGTCCGCATGCTGAACGCGTCAGCCAGCGACCAGTTTTCCTTCCCGGTCTTCGGGTCGAGACCAAAAATGCCTTCCTTGGTCGAGCAGCAGAGGAGCTCTTCGCCCTCGGCCGTCTGGCGAACGCACGGCACCGAGTATGACGCCGTGTCGGTTTGCCGCGGCAGTCGCCAGCGTTCCTTGCCGGTGCTCTTTTCGAAGGCGACGACGAACGATTCGGTCGGCTCGGGGGCCTTGCCCATCGGGTCCTTGGCCGGCTCCTGCGAGCAGTTCACGATCACCAGATCCTGGTAGATCACCGGCGAGGAGCCGAAGCCGTGCTGGTTGACGAAGCCGCCGAGATCCCGCTGCCACAGGTCGTTGCCGGAGTGATCGAAGGCCGTGATCAAGAGGTGCTCCCAATCCGACCAGACGACATAGACCGCGTCGGCATCGACGGCCGGCGTGCTGCACGCGTAGCTGCTGTACTGCGGATGGAGCTTGTGGACCTTCGACGGATAATCACGCTGCCACAGTTTCTCCCCGGTTTTGGCATCGAGCCCCAGCACGAAGCGCGTGGCGGTCGCCTTGTCGGCACTGAGCAAAAAGATCCGATCCCCCCACACGACCGGCGAGCCATGGCCGAACCCGGGCAATTCGGCCTTCCACTGAATCTCTTTCTCCCCCCACTGGGCGGGAATCGGCGTCTCGCTTTCGCCCGTGCCGTTGGGACCGCGGAAGCGGGTCCATTCCTGGGCCGAGGCGGACGAAAGCACGCAGAACAACAGGGGAATCAGCGCAAGGCACAGACGGGAATGGCGCATGGAAATCTCTGCGAGGCGGGATGAAAATGCGGCGGGATGTGGCGTACGAATTACCGCTCCGATCCTAACCGACCGATCCGCCAGAAGCAATCCGCACCCTAACCCGACGCGTCAGCGAGGGAACGAATCATCGGCAGTATAGCGGAAATTGACCCTCGCTGACGCTTCGGGTTAGTGTTCAGCACCCATGGCATCATCCTCCAGCGCCACGATCGACAGCCCGCGCTCGTCCGCCAGGCGAATGACATCGGCCCGATCGACCACGATCGTTTTCTCCGCTTCGATCGCCAGCACCTTGCCGCCGGCGGCAGCCAAGGTCTGGATCGTGAACACTCCAATCGTCGGCACATCGAACCGCATATCCTGCTGCGGCTTGGCGACTTTCACCACCGTGAATCCCCCTTGTGGGCAGAGCTCTCCCGCGCGGCGGATGCACTCGTCGGTCCCTTCGACCGCTTCCACGGCGATGACGGCCCGCCCCTTCACGACGACGCTCTGGCCGACATCGAGCCTCCCCATTTCCTTGGCGATCTGCCACCCGAAGGCGATATCATCGCGCTCGGCGCTAGTCACCTGGCGGCGGGTCAGCGTGCCGAGTTTCACGAGCAGCTCCGGGGCAAAATCGGTGGCGGGGGCGAGGGTAATGCCGCTGCGGGCGTATTCCTCCACGACGACCGACAGCAGCGAATCATCATTGCGATTTTTTTGCCGCGTGACAAACAGGGGGAAAAAAGTGCGGATCGTCGTCAGGTCGGGAATGAGCGACAGCCAGCCCAGCTTGCGAAACAGCAGCTTGTGCTTGAAGATTTTCCCCGCCAGCGTCGCCTGGGTAATGCCGCGGCGCTGGAAGTAGCGGATGTGCCAGCCGAGGCGAGCGACGCCGGAGGGATAATACTCATCACAGATTTCCGCCAGTGCCGGGTCGGCGTGGTCGCGAAGGGCCACGCAGTAGACTTCGCGCCCGGCGGCCTTGAGAGCCTGGGCTACCAGCACGGGGAAGCGGCCCCAGCCGGCGACGAGGCCGATGCGACAATGTGGTGCACTCACTCCGTGAGCGCTCTTTCCCGAGTCGCAGCCTTCGATGTCGCTCATGTCAGGATTGGACAGGTTGAAAACCTGTCCTACGTTATGCCGCGTCCTGTTGCGGGTCGATCTCGATGCCGTCGGCCAGCCGGCGGGCGACGTCGATCGCTACCAGCCGCTGCACCTCGCGCTGCAGCTTCTTCAGCTCCTTCCGCATCTCGGGG
Organism: Pirellulaceae bacterium; assembly: GCA_035512595.1. Classification (GTDB taxonomy): domain Bacteria; phylum Planctomycetota; class Planctomycetia; order Pirellulales; family Pirellulaceae; genus DATKDU01. The sequence continues at coordinate 986 of DATKDU010000457.1, read as the reverse complement.
AGCTTGAAGCTGGCGGCAAAAATGTGACGCTGATCCTTTTCGTCGATTGCCGGAGAGCCGAGCACCCGCTGTCCGGCCGGCACGTCGTTCATCACGCCGCTCTGACCTCCGATCATCGCCCGCTCGCCGACGTGAACGTGGTCCCGCACGCCGACTTGCCCGGCAATCACCACGTAATCCCCCGTCGTCGAGCTGCCGGCCACCCCCGCTTGCGAGCAGATCAGGTTGTGCCGGCCGATGCGGGCGTTGTGGGCGATCATCACGTGGTTGTCGAGCTTCGTCCCGGCCCCGACGATCGTCGCCCCGTAGGTGCCGCGGTCGATCGTCGTGCAGGCGCCGACTTCCACGTCGTCTTCGATCTCCACATATCCAAGCTGCGCCGACAATTGATGCTGCCCCTTGACCAGGCTGTAGCCGAAGCCGTACGCGCCGACGACCGCGTTGCCGTGAATGACGACTCGATTGCCGACGATCGTGTTCTCGTACAGCACCACGTTGGGAAACAGGATCGTGCCGCTGCCGATCCGGCAGCCGTCGGCAATCTTGACGCCGCTGTGGATGATCGTGCCGTCGCCGATTAGGGCGTTGTCGCCGATGACGGCCAGCGCGTGAACCTGCGTCCCTTCGCCGATCCGAGCCGACAGGCTGACGACCGCCTGCGGATGGATGCCGACGTGCCGCGGAGCTTTTTGCGGTCGGAACTGGGCGACGACCTTCGCGAATGCTGCATGTACGTCGGCGACCGCGACTCCCGGCAATCCGGCGGGCTCAAAACCTGTGGGGACAATGACGGCCGCGGCCTGGCTGCGGGCCAGTTGGGGGGCCAGCTTGGGATTGTCGCAGAGGGTGATTTCTCCCGGCCGGGCGGTGGACAGCGTGGCCGCGCCGCTGATCGAAAGTTCCCCATCGCCCACGAGCTGACCTTCGATCAACTGAGCGATCTGGGCAAGCGTCAGGCTCATCGCGTGGCATCCTTTCCCGCGGCA
>DATKDU010000456.1:0-29161 GCA_035512595.1 Pirellulaceae bacterium | reverse complement strand
ACACCCACTGCCCCACGTCCAGCGTCAGGTTCGCCCGCTCCTCGGAGCAGATCTCCAGCACGTCCGGCTTGGCGGCAAAGAACGCGGCAATCACCTCGGGGTCCCACTGCTTGCCGGCCCCATCGCGGAAGATCTGTTCGACCGTTTCGGCCTCGATCCCCTTGCGGTAGGGGCGGTCGCTGGTCATCGCGTCGTAAGCGTCCGCCACCGCCACGATCCGCGCGATCCGCGGGATGCTCTCGGCAGTCAGACTGTGCGGATAGCCTTTGCCGTCCCATTGCTCGTGGTGGTGGAGCACGGCCGGCAGCACCGTGGCGAGCTGCTGGATGTCGGCCAGGATGCGGTATCCCAGTGCCGGGTGCTCCTTGATGTGGTCGAACTCCTCCGGCGTCAGCTTCCCCGGCTTGCGGAGCACGGCGTCGTCGATGCCGATCTTGCCGATGTCGTGGAGGAGCCCCGCCATGTAGAGCGTGTGGAGCATCTCGGCATCGCAGCCCAGCTCCTTGGCCAGGCGGACGGAGATGCGGGCCACGCGGTCGCTGTGACCGCAAGTGTACGGGTCCTTGGCGTCGATGGCGCTGGTCATCGCCCGCACGACGCTGGCCAAAAATTCCTGCTGCTGGCGGTACAGGTCGCGGTTGCCGGCGTGGATGCCGATCATGGCGGCGACGGAGTTGAGCAGGCTGGCCTCGACGGTGCCGAACTCGCCGTCGTCCACGTGGTTGAAGGCCGCCAGCCAGCCGAAGACGCGGTCCCCTTCCGAAAGCGAGACGATAATGAGCTGCCGGACTTGCGGCACCGGCCAGTCCGGGGCGCCCGTGCTAGTTTCGTTCATGACCACCGGCCCGCAGCCGGCGGTGAGCTGAAGGTGCTCGACGAGCTGGCTGAACTGGTCGCTGGTCAGCAGGCACTTGCCGGCGGAGAGGAGCGTGTTTTGAGTGCGGGCTTTGTAGGTCGTTTTGCCGGCGCTGGCCACCGGCAGGAGTTGAATCGCCAGCGACTGGGCGGGCGTGCAGTCCAGGAGCCAGTTGAGCACCAGCGAGCCGAGCTGCTCGTCGTCGGCACTGATCCGCAGGTTCTGCGTCACGCCGTGCAAGAGGCAGATCTCTTCGTAGGTCGAGGCCAGGTTGTCGGACAGCTTCTCCACCTCCCGCTGGAGGTTGTGAACCTTGGCTTCGGCCTGGATCGCGCGCTGCACGGCACTTGCCAGCCGCAGCAGCGACTCCGGCGACCAGATCGTCTGCCGCTGGATCCAGCTTGCGACGCGGACTTCGTCGATTCCCAGGAGCTGCGCAAGGCCGGCCAGGCTTTCCTGCGGCTCGGGCTGGCGGACCACGAAGGCCGACATGGCGATGGCTGTGATGCCCGGATGGATGGCGAAAGGAATCGCCAAGAGCAGGACCGAATCCTCATCCGCCACGAACTGTGCGTCCGGACCGGTGACTCCCCGCGCCAACTCGCCCCGCAGCGGGTCGTTGATGCCCGGCTGCTGGAGCGTCGGGAGCAACAGCTCGCCGGACTCCGCGCACCAGAACGAGAACGTCACGCCGAATGCCGAGCGGAGGGCGTCGGCCAGCGGAGTCAGCTCGCGCGTCAGGTCCACGGTGGGAACCGGAGTGACGGCGCGAAACGGGATTTTGACGGCAGCCGACATGAAAGGGCCCCAGGTCGCGGCGTGAGGGGACTTGGTCGCCGCTAGCGCCGCAGGATCGTGATTCCTCGGCAAGAGTAGGTTACGCGGCGCGGGGAGCAACGCCGGCGGGATGGAGTGCGGCCTGCCGCCGGGTGACGCGACTGCCGCGTGGCCCACGGCAGGCCGGATGTGCGGGCTGGCGGCGATGTGACGGTCGTTCCGCGCGGCTGGTTTGGCGCGGCCGGCGGGGCACAACCGATGATTCCGCAGCCCACCCAACGGCTACAAGCGCTCCCTGCGTGCCGGGCGTTCAAGGGGGGCCGCCCAGTCACCGATACATGAGGGGCACGTGCGGGCAGCGTTTGACTGGCGACGATTCACACTCCCCATGAACGAGCTATTGCTGGAAAACTGGCAACTGACGCTGGCCGTCGGCATTGGGGCGGTGATGGTCGTCGTTGCGCTCGTAGCGCTGCGTGACGGGCCGCTGCCGTACGAGCGGCGGGGGATGCTCCTCTCGCCGCCGGAGATCCACTTCCTCCGCACGCTGCGATCGGCCGTGCGAGAAGACTGGCTCGTGTTCTCGATGGTCCGGCTGTCGGACGTGCTCCAGGTCCGGCCGCGGACGCGGCAGCAGCAGATCTGGCACAGCCGCATCCAGGCCAAGCACATCGACTTCGTGCTCTGCGACCAGGAGACGCTGGAGGTGAAGCTGGCCATCGAGCTCGACGACGCTTCGTCGCGCCGCCCCGGGCGGGCCAAACGGGACCGCTTCGTCAGCACGGCCCTGGCCGCCGCCGGACTGCCGCTGCTCAAGGTGCCGGTGGTGGAGAAGTACGAGTCGGCGGTGATACGCAAGGACATCGAGGACGCGCTGGGGATTCGGAAGAGGAAGCGGTGAGGAAATGGGTATGTCATTCCACGACTGATCTAGGTGGACGACACTCGGCAGCATAGAATTTACCCCTGGCGAATCGTCTCTTGCCGTTGGGCCGTTTCCATGTCCGAACTTGAACAGATCCGGCAGCGATTGGAAATCGTCGAGAAGGAGCTTGCCGCGCTCAAACGGCAGCGCCAAAGGCCCGATGCCTTGCCGGGGTGGGAGCATCTCGACGGCATCGCCGCTGACTGTCCGGAATTCGACGAAGTGCTCCGTCTCGGCCGCCAGTTTCGTAAACAGGGTAAGCCGAAACCGTAGCAACGACGATGTACCTTCTGGACACGGATTACATCGGCATCATTCAAAGGCGCTCACGGCCTGCCTACGACGTCATCCGCTCACGCCTGTTAGTGCTTGCGCGCAACGAGTTCTACTTGTGCGTGATTTCGTTTCACGAACAGGCGCTCGGTGCTCATACCTCATACCTACCTTTCCAAAGCGAAGAATCTACCGTCCATCGTCAAGGGCTATCAATTGTTCGATCTGGTCTTGGAGGCATTTCGCGATTATCAGGTCTTGCCATTTGACGATGCGGCCGCGGACGTATTCCAATCGCTACGTCGGCAGAAACTGAGAATCGGCACCATGGATTTGCGAATCGCGGCCGTTGCAATTGCGAAGCAGTTGACAGTCCTTACTCGCAACGTTGCGGATTTCGGCGCTGTCCCTGGCTTGACCATCGAAGATTGGACGGCGCCGTGATGACAGTCGATGTACCGAGATAGCTTATTCGCCGGAGGGTTGGCGCAGTCCCGCAATCCACTCCCGCAGCATCTGCACCGCCGCCTCATCGACCAGGTTCGTCCCCACCTGCGGCATTCCACCTGAGTTGAGGCCGCGGTGAGAGATGCGGTGCAGGAGGACCGACCGCTCGGGATGGCCGGGGGCGACGAGTCGAGCCTCCTGGATGCCGAACTTCTGATGGACCGGCGGCACGTCGATCAGCCGCATCTTGTCGGTCGCGGTTGTGAATTCGAGTTCCATCTGGGCATTGCCGCCCCCGGCCTCCACGTGGCAGTGGGCGCAGTTGGCATGCAAGTACGACTTGGCGCGCCGCTCCAGCGGCTCGTTGGCATCATACGGATCGACCAGCTTGCGGTATTTTTCTGGCGAGCGGCTGAGCATCGTCGAATCGCCGGGGGCTTGCCGCTGGCCGGCTGATTTCGTCCGCTGGGCGACGATCTGCTCGATTTCCTTGTCGTTTTTGCCGGCGGCCTTCAGTTCTTCCGTCATGGCGGCAATCGATTCGCCGCGGTAATCGACCTTAAGCATGCCCAGCGATTCGAGCATGCGGAGCTGGTTGTCCACGATGCCGCCGTAGTCGTGCTCCTTGTTCATCTGGAGGTCGGTAAGCCCCAGGACGTAGTTGGCGGCCCGGCTGTGGCAGACCATGCACTCGACGCGGCTGGGATAGTGCCAGACCTGCTTCTTGCCGCCGACTGAATACTCGCGATCCAGGCCGGCCCCATCGACCAGGACCGCATCGGTCTGCTCTTCGTTCCAGGCGTAGGAGTAGCCGACCCACTCGTTCTGCTGCTTGATGAGAAACCGCGTCTCGACCCATTTCCGCGTCGCAGGATTGCCCGGCTGTTCTTCAAGGGCGAACGACTTGACCAGCACGGCATCGTCCGGGAAGAACCAGCCGCGGTTGGTGGAAATGCCGATCCGCATGTCCTGGCCTTCCTTGTGCGGGATGGCGAGGAACCGTTCCTTGTGGGCGCCGTCGGACCACAGCGGCGAGTTGACGGAGTACGGAATGACTCCTGGCGCCATCACGTGCCGGGCAACGTCGGCAAACAGGCCGCTCTCGCTCAGCTTGCGGGGAAACTCCGGGGCATCCTTTTCGATGGGCGTCGGCTCCAAGTGGTACAGCCCCCCTTTGCCGCCCGCCTGGTGGTCGATCACCAGCAGCTCGCCGTCGCTGTCTATCCCAAAGCCGCTGATGTTGAAGGGCGTGTCGGCCAGCAGCTTGTGCCAGGTGACCTGTTTTCCATCGTGGCGAATCCCCCAGATGCGGCCGGTGGAGTGGTCGCCGTAGATGTAGGCGCCGATCAGGTCAGGCAGCTTGGAACCGTAGTACACGACGCCGCCGGTCAGCGAGCGGGCGTCGCTGTGCGGATGCTCGGCCGCGGGTTTCACGTGCGGATGCGGACCGAGTTTTCGCTCGAGATAAAACGGATGGCTCCCCTCGTAGACGCTCCAGCCGTAGTTGTCGCCGGGACGTACGAAGTAGATCTGCTCCCACAAATCCTGGCCGTTGTTGCCGACCCAGATGTGCCCCGTCTTCTCATCGGTCGTGATCCGCCAGGGGTTGCGAAGGCCATACGCATAGGTCTCCGGTGCGACCCCTTCCTGACCGAGAAACGGATTGTCTTTGGGAATCGAATACGGCTTGCCGTCCGCCGGATGATCGACGTCGATCCGCAGCACCTTCGAGAGCAGATTATCCAGCCGCTGCCCCATCACGTTGGTGTCAGAGTCGCTGGTGCCGTCGCCGCTGGTGACGTAGAGCATGCCATCGAGGCCGAACGTCACGTCCGCGCCGTTGTGGCCGTCGCTCTCCCAGGAGATGATCTCGAGTGCCGACGCAGGATCGATCGTGATCGGCGCTTCGCAGACAAGCGTGTACCGCGTGACGCGGCACCGCTTCTTTTCCTCCGGGGGAAGCTTCCCGTTCCAGCCGACGTAGAGGTATCCGTTCTCCTGGAACCGCGGATGGAAGGCCAGGCCGTAGGCCAGCCCGCCGCTGGGTATTTTCAACAGGGGCGTCGTTTCCTTCACTGCCGGATCATCCGCCACCAGCACCAGCTCCGTCGGCCCCGAGGACAAGTCCTGCACGATCGCGATCAGCTCTTCGCTGCCAGGTAGGCGATCGACGGCAATCGGATAGGTCAGCTTCAACTCCGGAAACGCCTTTCGCGGCCGGTATGGCAGCGGCGGGTCGGGACTGCCGACGACCCGCGATGTCGTCAGCGGCACCCTGGCCTTGATCCCCAGGGGCCGCGCGCCGGCCCCTTCCTTCGGCCCGGTGAACTTCAAGTCGGCATAATCCTCGTGCTGATGGAAGCTCGGTTTAGTGAGCAGGGCACAGGTTGAAAGATCCGGCTCGCCGTACGCCTTGTTGTAGTCGTACCGACAGAGGGCAAACCGCCACGTCTCATCGACTGCCGGCCTGCCGCCGGTCATCATAAAGCCGCTCCACTTGATCCGCCCTTCGACGGTCCAGCCCTCGTCCTTGTCGTCGCGTCGCTCAAGCGTGCCGCGGCGCACGACCTGCGAGTCGAAGTCGAACTCGTCCTTGCCGATGTACTTCTCATAAGCTCCCGCTTCCCGCTGCGGGATGAACATGTCCATCTCGGTCCCCGCGGCATTCACCTGGAACTCGTAGTAGCCCGGCTTGTCGGCTGCCGGTTTGAAGAACAGCTCGAACACGTCGCCGAGCCACGTCTTGCCGTCGCGCTCCAGTACGTTGGCAAACAGGTCGCCGTCCTCCATCTCGGCCGCAAAGTAGAGCCACTCGCGATCCCACAAGAGCCGCGCTTTCGTCGCCGTCTTCGCCGGCCGCGGCTCCGCCAGCCACGCCACGGTGAACTTGTCGATCACCTGCGCATGCTTCCAGGCGACTTCGTCGATTTTGCCGTCGATCGTGATCGGCCCGTCGGTGAAGCGGCATTCATACTGCGGCCGCTTCGGCGCTGCCGGATCGTCGGCGCCTGCCTCGGCGAATACGAAACCGAGCAACAAGGCACACATCGACGTGCAGCGAAAGCCGGAAGGGATCATGGCACCGGTGGGTCTGAGGGCGGGCAGAGTCCACTGCTACTCTATGACGGCTGGCAGCAGTCAGCAAGCGCGGAATCGAATCCGGAACGTCGCGCGTCGAGTTGTGCCGTGGCGGCCAGCGTGCGACATTATTTCCCATTGCCACCCACTGCCTTTGCTCCTGCGGAACATTTGCCATGCGACATCGTTCCCTCCTGACCCCCCTCTTCATCGCTCTCTTGTCCTACGCAAGCTGGGGGGCCGATCCGCTTGGGAAGCTGACCCCCGACGATCTCTACCGGCTGGAGGGGCCGCAGTCGGTGGTCGCTGCACCGCAGATCGAAGCGGCAGCCATCATTCGCCGCTGGATCGATCCGGCCACCAGGCAGGAGCGGCTGGCCCTCTGGTGGGGAGATGCCGCCGGCTGCCGGGCCCTCGAGGCGGGCGAGCCCGATGCGCGGAGCGTCAGCTTTCAGCCCGCCGCCAAGTGGCTGGCGATTCGCTCGACGCGACCGCGGCCGGAAGGGTGGGAGCAAACGCCGCCGGTGCCGCCCTACTCCGATGCCGCCACCGACATCTGGCTCGTGTCGCCCGACGGCAAGCAAACGGTGCCGCTGGCCGGACCCGACAAACCATACGGCCGCGTCTTCAACGATTCGTTCTACGGCCGCGTCGCTTTTTCTCCCGACGGAAAGCATCTGGCGTTCATTGCCGACGACGGCGTCGATCCGCGGACGGACGAAGAGCGCGAGACCGACGTGTTCATCGTGCGGCCGGATCAGGGAGAAGGCTACACGGGTTACGGGACGGCGCAGGTGTGGATCGCGGAGCTGGCAGAATCGCCGGACAAGTTTGCTGCGAACAGCATCCGCCGGCTGACGAACGACGACGTCTGGTATGGCGATCCGCAGTGGACCCCCGATGGCAAGACGCTCATCGTCCACGCCAACAAGTCGAGCGACACCGAGGCGGTCCGCTACAGCATCAACAAAAACTACGACCTGTGGGCCATCGACGTTGACACGGGCTCGCAGCGGCGGCTGACGTTCGGACCCGGCCCGGAGGTCTCACCGCGTATCGCACCCGACGGCAGCCGGCTCGTCTGCCTCAGCTCGCCGCGCAAGGGGCCGCATGCCGACATCTACAATCTGCTGGTCGTGCCGCTCGATGGCGATCCGGGCCAACAGCCGCAATCGAAAATCCTCTTCGATCATCACTCGAAAAGCAGCGGGGCACCGCCGCATCCTATCCCGTCGTTTCCTCTGCCGGACGCGTGCTGGGAGGGGGAAGGAGCCATCGTTTACACGTCCTACGCGGGGCTCGAGAACAAAATCTATCGCGTCGAAGTGGCCACCGGCCAAGGGAGCGAGGTCATCATCGAGGCCAAGGCGAACACAGCCCGCCTGTCGCCAGTCCTGCGCCAACTGGCTCTCCAGCACCGGCTTTCGCCGCCGGCCAACAAGATCCTTGAAGAGCGGCTCCAGGCGGAAGACCGAGTGGTGAAGTGGCAGAACGAGGGCTTCGAATTGGAAGGGGTGCTGACGCTGCCGCCGGCGGAAGTCGCCCAGGCGCCGTACCCGCTGGTCCTCTATCCGCACGGCGGGCCGCACAGCCGCTCCGCCAAGGGTTTCAACGCCACCGCCCACGTACTGGCCCACGCCGGATATGCCGTCTTTCAGCCCAACTTCCGCGGCTCGGCCGGCTACGGCAAAAGATTCCTCGATGCCGATCGGAATGATCTCGGCGGCGGCGATATGCGCGACATCCTCGCGGGCATCGACGCGCTGGCGAAGGAGAAGCTGATCGACGCGCAGCGTCAGTTTGTCTACGGCGTCAGCTACGGCGGATTCATGACGACGTGGCTGGTGGGGCACACGACGCAGTTCCGCGCTGCGGTTGCCCAGAACGCGGTGACCGAGATGAACGTCATGTGGGGGCTGTCGGACATCCAAAGCTGGACGCAGCACGAGCTATCCGGACTGCCGTGGGAAGTCGCCGACAAAATGCGCAAGCACAGTCCGTTTGCCCACGCGGACAAGATCCGCACGCCGACGCTGATCCTGCATTCGCGGGACGACCGCCGCTGCCCGCTTCCCATGGGGAAGATGTTTCACCAGGCGCTCTTGGTTCGCGGCGTGCCGACGCAGATGGTCATCTACCCGGATGAAGGGCACGGCATTCGCCAGCCCAAGCACCAGGTGGATGTGCTGAAGCGCACGCTGGCCTGGTTTGCCGCTCACGACGTCACGGCGCCGGTAAAAGTTATCACGCTCGGCGACTCGATCACCAAAGGAGTCCGCAGCGGCGTGACTGCCGAGGAGACCTTCGCAGCCCTCGTGCAGGCGGGACTGCGGAAAGAAGGGCTGGCCGCCGAAGTAACCAACGTCGGCATTGGCGGCGAGCGGACCGATCAAGCCCTATTGCGGCTGGAAAAAGACGTCATCGCCAAGAAGCCGCGCGTGGCGACGATCATGTACGGCACCAACGACAGCTATGTCGATCAGGGCACAAGCGTCTCGCGAATCACGGCCCACCAGTACCGCGACAACCTGGTGCAACTCGTCGAGCGGCTCCGCCGGGCCGGCATTCAGCCCGTGCTCATGACCGAGCCGCGGTGGGGAGCGGCCGCCAAGGCCAACGGCGCAGGCGAGCACCCCAACCTGCGGCTGGAGAAGTACATGAAGGAGTGCCGCGAGGTGGCGAAGGAACTCCGCGTGCCGCTGGTCGATCACTACGCCCATTGGTCGCAGCAGGAAAAGGAGGGTCAGGACCTGGGTGCATGGACGACCGATCAGTGCCATCCCAATCCGCGGGGGCACGAGGAAATGGCCCGACTGATTGTGCCGGTGGTGGCGGAAATTGCCAATCGGCCGTAGCGGCACGTGGTAAGATAACGACAGGAGAATCGTCACTTTGGACTTCGGGCCTCACGAGCTATGGGACGAGCCCTGGGAAGGACTGCCTGAAGAGGACGCCGCTTGGGAGTGGGATTTGGTCAGCGAGGAGGAAAATGGCATAACGAAGACCCCGCCTGATGCAAGGCCGGGCTGGGTGAGATGGTATTTCGTGTACCATCAGCCCGTTTGTACGAACCTGAAAATCAGCGCGGACAAAGATCCACAATCTGGAAAGTGGTTCAATCCGCATCCGTCGTCTGGAGAGGTTTGAAGATGGGCAAAACAAAGCGCAAGCGAAGCGAACAAACGGCTCGGAGCGCGCTTCGGCGACGGTTGCGGCAGTTTTATTCGCACTTCAATGCCGCACGATGGGAGTCGTGCTACGCACTTGTGGACCCGCGGCTGAGCAGCGCCGGAAGGGTCGAGGAACGCGCCTACGTCGATTCGCTGCGGCGTTTCCAGGATGCCTATGGATCGATCGACATGCGATTCGTGGACATCAACTTGCACATGGATGTGTCCCGAGCTGCCCCAGATTCGCGTCCTTTTGCACACGCCTATGTCGTTTGGAAAGATTCGCGCCAAGAGTATCACCTCTTTCGCGAGCGCTGGGTGTATGAGCGCGGTAAGTGGTATACGCGGGTGGCAGGGCTGGTTGTGGGCAACCGCAATTCCGCGAAGGCTTCGTAGCGGTTCTGCCGCTAAACGAGCGTCTCCGATCAGGGCGATTGTTCCAACGCCGGATCGCTCACGCTCCTCCGCCATCCAGCGAGCTTCTGCCGCAACTCGGCGAGCACAGCGGCGTGCTGGGGATCGGCCGACAGGTCGCTCAGCTCATCCGGATCGGCAACCAGATCGAAAAGCTGATCGCGCTTCAGGTGCGGGTAGTGATTCAGCTTCCAGCGGTCGGTGCGGACCGCCCGCTGAAACTTCGTGAAATACGTGTAAACCTCGTCGTGAACGCGCTCGGCAGTGCCGCGAATCACGGCGGCCTGGCTCTTGGCCTCGACCGAACGGGGAATGGGCACTCCGGCCAGGTCGCAAACGGTGGGATAAAGGTCGCGCAAATAGATCGGCGCGGCCAGCCGTTTGCCGGCCGGAATCCCCGGGCCGCAGACGATCAGCGGCACACAGGTCGTGTGCTCGTACATGTTTTGCTTGCCGCGGAGGCCGTGGCTGCCGATCGCCAGGCCGTGGTCGGCGGTGAAGATGAGGATCGTGTTTTCCCACTGGCCGCTCTCCTTCAGCGAAGCGATCACGCGGCCGATCTGCTCATCGAGGTGCTCGACGACGGCATAGTAAACCGCCAACTCGTCTTGCACGTCGGTCTTCGTTCGCGGAAACGGCAAGAGCAGCTCGTCGCGCCCTTTCAGGTTGCCGTGATCGAACGGATGCTCGGCCGCGAAGTTCTTTGGCAGCGCGATCTGCCGCGGGTCGTACTTTTTCTCGTATCCCGGCGGCATGAAGAGCGGATCGTGCGGGGCGGTGAAGTTGACGTCCAGGAAGAACGGCTTGCCGGCCGGCTCGCGAATCAGGCTGATGGCCGCGTCGGCAAACCGGCGGCTGATATCCGGCGTCAGGCCGATGCCGTGCTCGGGCTCGATCGTCTTGCCATCCTGGGATTGAAAGACCCAGCCGCGGTAGCCGGTGACTGGGCGACCGTTGTGATCGGTCTGCTCTTTCCAAAGGTGCCCGCCGCCGCCCGCATACAGGCCGCGCGTTTCGTCGTAGCCATGTTGCGGCGGCCGGCCGCCAGTGTGCCATTTGCCGACGTAACAGGTTTTGTACCCGCCACTTTTCATCGCCCCCGGCCAGGTGACGAGTGCCGGGTCGAGCTTGCCGGTGGCCAGTGCCGGGATTCGCAGGCTCGAGCAGCCGGTGAGGATCTCCGCCCGGCTGGGAACGCACAGCGGAAACGGGCAGACGGCCCGCGTGAAAACGAGCCCCTCTGCCGCCAACTGGTCAAGGTTCGGCGTGCGGCACTGTTTGCTGCCGTACGCGCCGATCGAATCGGCACGCAGATCGTCGGCAACGAGGACGACGACGTTGGGTCGGCGATCCTCAGCCACGGCCGGGGTGTAACAGCCAATTGCCGCGACGACTGCCAGGAACGCGGACGCATAGCTCCGATAGCTCCGACGATGCTGCATTTCTGCGCCTCCACAGGGGCCATTTTCACACGATCGTTGCCCGCAGGAGCCGGCATTCCTAGATCGATCGATTTGGCAGGGCTGATCCTAGCGACTTTTCGGACGATTTCCCACGGCCAACGATTCTTCGATAATTCCCCAAAAAACCCTTGGATCGCCTCCCCACAAGCTGCTATCTTAATGCCGTCTTTCCTTCCGGCTTGAACGGTCCGATCGAACCGTCGCGGCTGGAGGCGTTCCATCGGTCGGTCGTACACGGGGTTGGTCTATGCGGCTGAGTGCGGCCCGTACCTGTTCCATCTGCTGTTTGCTGGCGTCCGTGACGGCGCTTTCGTCTTGCCAACGTTCCGGCGAGACGCAGCTCTTTCGGACGACTGGCGAGTTGTTCATCGACGGGCAACCGGCGGTCGGAGCGCGGCTCGCCTTCCGGCCGGAGGGAGGCGAATCGACCCAGCGATGGCCGGCGGGTTATCCGCGCGCGGTCGTGGATGATGCGGGAAAGTTCGTCGTCGAAACCTACGAGCAGGCCGATGGCTGCCCGGCGGGGGATTACACGGTGCTCGTGACCTGGCCCGCGATTTTACCCGGCGCGGAGCACAGCGAAGAAGCCGAAACCGTCGATCGCCTTCGCGGGCGCTATGCCACTTGCGAATCGTCGCCGCTGAAAGCCAAGGTCGAAGCCAAGCCAACCGAACTGGGGCGCTACGAGCTGAAATGACCTCCGTCGCACGCCGCGTCCGCTAGTCCTTTCATCCGGATCCCTTCCTATGACAGCCACGCCCGCACGTTCGTCCCGCCGAGCCTTCACCCTGGTGGAACTCCTGGTCGTCATCGCCATCATCGGCATTCTGGTGGCGCTCCTGCTCCCCGCCGTGCAGTTCGCCCGCGAGTCGGCTCGCCGCACCTCCTGCGCCAACAACCTGCGGCAAATCGGCACCGCCCTGCACCTGCACCACGACACATGGCGTCATTTACCGCCGGGTGCGCTCGATTCGGCGACCATGAACGACGCCTACGTGCGTTACAGTGCCGCACAGGGGGCCGAGCACGGCTGGGCCATCTTCCTCATGCCCTACATGGAGCAAGAACAGCTTTGGAACAAGTACAACCTGGGGCGCGACTGGCGGCACGCCGACAACCGAGAAGCACGGGAAGTCCTCATCCCTACGTTCCTCTGCCCCTCTTCCCCGGAAGGACGCCGCTGGCGAACGTTCACCGTCACCAGATACGGCCAGGTCCGAGCCGCCGCCACCGATTACGCCGTCTGCAACGGCATTGACGGCGGACCTCTGTTCGCCCTGGGATTGATCGACTCGCAGACGAACAGCCGCCGCCAGGGAATGATGCGGGTCAATGAACTCAACACCTTTGCCGAGTGTACCGATGGCCTGACGAACACGTTCTGGGTGGCGGAATGCGCCGGCCGGCCGCAGCGGTACCGCACCGGCCGCATCAAGGTTGCCGGCACGGTCAGCGGGGCCGGCTGGGCCGACCGCGAGAACGAGTACATCATCCACGGCTTCACCAACGACGGGATCACCTCGACCGGCCCCTGCCCGCTCAATTGCACCAACGCCAACGAGATCTATGCGTTCCACCCGCAAGGCGCCCACGTCATCATGGGGGACGCGTCGGTGCGGCTCCTTCCCCAAACCACCCCCATGCGACTGGTGGGCCGCCTGGTCACCCGCCACGCCAACGAAGTCATCGGCGATCTGCCGTAACCGTAGCCGGCACGCTCCGCGTAAACCATTATTTGATATGCTTACGGGAAGCCCCTAACCGGTGGAGCATCCTCGCCATAGCTCACTGACTGCCCACGATCCGCAGCCGCTGGAGATTTCCCATGCTGTCGCTCTTCGATCCGCGTCCCGCACGCGATTGCGCGGGCTGGCGTCGCCGCGAGTTCTTGCGAGTCGGGGCGCTCGGCTTTGCCGGCCTGGCCTTGCCGGAGCTGCTGGCCGCCAAGGCGCTGGCTGGATCCACTGCAGGCGGCAGTTACATCCGCGACAAGGCGGTCGTGTTCCTGTTCCTCCAAGGCGGGCCGTCGCACATCGAGTTCTTCGATCCCAAGATGTCAGCCCCCAGCGACATCCACAGCATCACGGGGGAGGTGCAGACGCGAACCCCCGGCATCACCTTCGGCGGGACGTTCACGCGGCTGGCGGCAATGACCGACCGCTTCTCGATCGTCCGCTCCTACGGCTCGCAGAATTCCGGGCACGAGTACTTGGACGTCATGAGCGCCCGCAATCCTACGAAGGCGACGCTCGGGGCAATCTACGCCCGCGTCGCGGGCACCAACCACCCGGCCACCGGAATGCCACGGAACGTGCTGGTTCTGCCGGAGGCGGTGCAAGACGGGCTGACCCTGAAGCGCAACTTTGAAACGGGCGCACTGCCGACGCTGACCGCGCCGGGCGACCTGGGACCGAACTGCGAGGCGTTCAATCCGTCCGGCGGCGGCTCGCTGCGTGCGGATATGGAGATCAAGCTGCCGGCCCAGCGGCTGGGGGACCGCCGCAGCCTGCTGGCCGAGCTGGATTCAGTCCGCCGCCGTCTCGACCAGAGCGAGGCGCTGGGCGGCGTGGACAAGTACCAGCAGCAGGCCTTCGACGTGATCGTCGGCGGCGTTTCCAAGGCGTTCAACCTGGCGGACGAAGATCCGCGGACGATCGAAAAATACGACACCAGAGGGCTGTTCGACATGCACGATGTCAACCGCTGGTACGACATGGCCCGCTCGACCAACCTACTCGGGCGGCAGATGCTCCTGGCCCGGCGGCTGGTGGAGCACGGCTGCGGCTTCGTGACCGTTTCCGATTGCGGCTGGGACATGCACGCCAACGGCAACAGCCCCAAGCGGATGGCCAACATGACGCCGCTGACGCGCCAGGTCGATCACGCGGTCGCCGCCTTTCTGGAAGATCTCGACGAACGCGGCCTGAGCGATAAGGTGCTGCTCGTCGTCACCGGCGAGATGGGGCGGACGCCGAAGCTAAACAAGAACGGCGGCCGCGATCATTACGGCGAGCTGACGCCCCTCTTGATTGCCGGCGGCGGATTGAAGATGGGGCAGGTCATCGGCCAGTCGGATCGTCAGGCGTCCCGTCCCGCCACCGAGCCGTATCATCCGCGGCATTTGCTCGGCACGCTCATGCACGTCCTCTTCGACGTCGGCAAAATGCGGCTCGACTCCGGAGTGCCGCGGGCCATCAATCAGTTCGCGGAGCAAAGCCCGCCGATCGGCCCGCTGGTGGATTAGTGGCATAGCCGCCGAATTGCTTTTCCTCCGCCTAGGCGGGAAACTGGGGGGCGTCGAATCCGCTTCATCGCCATCTTTCGGAGCAGCCCTCATGCGCACCATCGCTCTCTGCCTTGTTTGTTCCTGCGTGCTAACCTCGCTTGCCGTGGCTGCCGACTGGCCTCAATGGCGCGGCCCCAATCGCGACGGCATTTCGCAGGAAAAAGGGCTGCTCCAGGAGTGGCCGCAGGAGGGACCCAAACTCCTGTGGCAGGTGAAGGACCTGGGGGACGGCTACTCCACGCCAGCCGTCGTGGGGGATCGGCTGTACGTGATCAGCAACAAGGGAATGGACGATGAACGCGTCCAGTGCCTTTCCGTGGCCGATGGCAAGGAGATCTGGTCGGTGCGGATCGGCAACGTCGGCAAGAATGAAGGGCCGCAATATCCCGGCTCGCGCTCGACGCCGACCGTGGACGGCGAACTGCTCTATGCGCTCGGCTCCGACGGCGACCTGGCCTGCCTCGAAATTGAAAGCGGCAAAGAGCGGTGGAAGAAGAGTCTCCGCAGCGACTTCGCCGGCCAGCCGGGGAAATGGGCCTATGCCGAGTCGCCGCTGGTCGATGGGGACGTGCTGGTCTGCACGCCGGGGGGCGCCAAGGCGACGATCGTTGCGCTCGATAAGACCAGCGGCGAAACGATCTGGGCGTCGAAAATTCCCGAGGGAGACCAGGCGGCCTACGCCTCGGTCATCGCGGTCGAGGTCGGCGGCACCAAGCAGTACGTGCAGTTCCTCGAGAAGGGGCTCGTGGGGGTGGACGCCAAGAGCGGCAAGTTCTTGTGGCGCTACGAAAAGACGGTCCAGACGAGTCCGGCCAACATTCCCACGCCGGTCGCGAGCGGCAGCTTCGTCTACAGCTCGACCGGCCGCGGCGGCGGCGGGCTCGTGGAGCTGAAGGCCGATGGCACAGCGGTCACGGCCGAGCAGGTGTACTTCGACGCGCAGCTCCCCACGAGCATTGGCGGCTCCGTCCTCTTGGACGGCAACCTGTACGGCACGAACACCAAAGGTCTGATGTGCGTTGACTTCGCCACTGGCGACATCAAGTGGCAGGAACTTGGTGTGGGCGCAGGTTCGGTCTGCTATGCCGACGGGCGGTTGTACGTCCATGGCGAAGATGGGGACGTGGCACTGGTGGAGGTGTCTGGCGAGGGCTATCGCGAGCAGGGGCGCTTCACCCCGCCGAACCAGCCCGATCGGGGCCCCCGCATGAAGGCCTGGGCCTACCCGGTGGTATCCAACGGGCGGCTCTACTTTCGCGATCAGGGAATGCTGTGGTGCTACGACGTGGCGGATCCGAAGGCGAAATAGCGCCGTTGACGGCGATTTGCGCGATCTCAATGATCGGCGGTAGCATCGACGACTACCGCCGAACCTCGGCGATCTTTGCCTTCAGGCGAGAGACTCTTTCGTCGAGTTGCGACGCCTCTTCCGGTTTGCCGAGTTGACGCTTGGCCTCAGCCAAGTGCTGCAGCCGCGTCAAGATACAGGGGTGGTCGCCATTTCTAGATTCGATAATTTTCTTGATGCTGGCTTCCAACTTTAGTTCCGCAGTCAGAAAGTCCCTCTGCCGACACGCAAGCTCACCTTCGATGAATAAGACGGCCGCGCTCCCTGCGTGCTCCGTCGGCTTTACTTTCTCTAGACTCGCCTCCGCATCCGCGTATCGTCCGAGGCGGACCATAACCTTCGCTCGCAGAACATGCCACTTCACGCTTGTACTTGCGCCTAACATATTCTCCGGCTTATTGGCAAACTCGGACATAAACCGGTCGAGTCGGGCACATTCTTCACTGGCCAGTTCGGTGTGACCGGCGGTGACCAGACAGAGCAGCCGATGAAATTCAGTTTCAATCGTTTGCCAATCCTTGAGCGTGCGGTCATGCGAAATGGCAGCGAGAACTTCGTCCGCGAATTGGAGAGCAGTATTGCTGTCGCCAAGATCCAAGTAGTATTTGCTGAGTAAAAAAAGGGCCGATGTGCGGTGCGTAAAGAACTCGGCGTCCTTGGGACATTGTGATAGGTAACCCTTCACTCGCGGACCAGCCTCCCAAAACCGGTCGGCATTCGCTAAGTCCCATTCGGCAACAATGAGCTTTGCGCTTAGCCATTCGGGGTCTCCCGATGCTCGCGTTCGTTCGCAAGCCTTGAGTCTGCGCGCGACCATCTCCTCGGCCAACGGTCGATTGTCCACAACCAGGCAAGTGCGGATAACAACCCCCATGGTACGAACCGCCAGGGCAGAATCTTCACCTAGGACCTCCGTGAAACCCTCAACCGCCTTGGTTCCGGTTTCCACGCTCTCTGCCCTTCGCCCTTCGCGCACCAGCGACAACATTGCAAGAAAATTCTTCGTGGCCACCGATAGCTTCGCGCGCTCTTCTGCCCCCAACGCTGCTGCTTTACGGAAATCATTCAGTTCTGCCGCCGTGGCACTACGCTGCCATGAGCCCTCCGGGAACGCCTCGCTTACCGCTTCGAACTCCGCGTTCTTCCGGTCCAGTGCCAATTGATAAAGTCCCGCCTTGAAATATCCAAAGCTTTCGCCCCAAAGCTGCTCGATTCGGGAGGCCGCAGAGGTGTCAGCACGTTTTTCCGCGCCTTCCCTTTGCTGCGTCTCCTCGCCAAGTGCCGAGTGCCCTGAACGACGGCCGTCATGCACGAAAAGAGCCAGGACAAAACCGATTACGACGAGGCCATAGCGTTCCATTACGAGGGCTCCAAATTGGAATCGGCCCGATCCCGATCACCGTTTCGCGGGGGCAGGCTCGCAGTGTACCGGGCAGGACTTTTGGCTTACCAGTGCGAATGCGGAGGACCCTCCAAATCCCGGCACTATTCTTGCTCGCATTTCCAGCGAAACGAGCGTCCGCAACCAGTCCCGCACACACCCCAAACTGCCTCTTTTGCGCGCCCTTCCCATGCTGTCAGACCCTTTCAAGCTTTTCGCAGTCCGGTTCCCTAGTCCGCAGCCGCCAGCCCCTCGCGGAGGCAGTGCTTGTTGGCCATCGAAATGCCGCTGAAGATGGCGCCGACGATGCCGCAGAAGCCCTGGTCGGTGCCGCAGAGGTAGAGGTGCTCATACGGGGTGGTGCCGTCGAGCCGCTTGTCGGGGGAGCCGTAGATCGCGCCGCCGAGGTGGCCGGTGTAGCGGCCGATGGTGGTCGGCGTGAACATGTCGGTGTCGATCACCCGGCTGCGGAAGTCGGGCATGAAGCGGACGGCCGAGGCGGTGACCCGGTCATACCAGCGCAGCTTTTCCAGGCGATATTGCTCTTCGCCCAGCCCCTTCCAGCGGTCGTAGTCAGCCAGGCAGGTGACGCGGACCATCCCGTCAGTCAGCTCGCCGTCGTCGGGTGCGTAGGCAAAGTTGTTCGGCGAGCAGATCACGCCGGTCCGCGCATCGCACAACTTGTCTTGCGGCCTGCGCCAGTGCAGCTTCTCCGAATCGTTGAAGAAGATGGCGGTCCGCTCGTGGCCGAGCGTGCGGGGCGGCTTGTCGAGGACGGAAATCGTCTCGGCAAACGACAGCCGGTTGCCGATCGGTGCGGTACCCTGATTCCCGCACAGGCGGAGCGTCTCCGCCGCCCCGGCACTGGAGAGGATGTTCCTCGCGGCAATCTCCTGCCCGTCTTCGAGGACGACGCCGACCGCCCGGTTGCCGTCGATCTGGATGCGATCGACGCCGGCCCGCAGTTTCAGATCGCCCCCCAGCTCGCGAAACCGCCGCACGAGGTTCTTGAGGATCAGCCGCACGCCGGCAAACGGCCGCCCCATCCCTTCCTCGAAGATGCTGCGGAAGATGATGCAGAACTGCCCCCAGTCCATGTCGTTTTCGCGGGCGTTGCCGTACCACATGGTCGGGCAGAGGAGCATTTCCACAAGCAAGGGATCGCTGATCGTTTCGGAAAGCACCTCTCGGGCCGAGATGCTGAACGCCTCCTGGTTGAGATCGTCGTACTCGACCATCCGGCCGAGCAGCCGCTGGTAGTTGTCCTTTTGAGCGGGAAAGAGCCGGGCGACTTCCGATTCAAACAGCGTCGGGTCGTTGCTAAAGTTGAGCTCGATGCCGGGGAAGGCGATGGCCGAACCGAGTTGCGGGGCCAGTGCGAAATCTTCCCAGCGGAAGCGCAGTTGCCTGAGCAGCCGGGCGAGGGGGCCCTTTTTGGCGCCCTTGGGGGTAAAGTTGGTGACCGCGTGCAGGCCGACGTCGTAATCGCGGCCGCGGAGGCGATAGAACGAGTTGAGGCCGCCGATCGTGTAGTGCCGCTCGAGGATCGCCACCTTCTGATCGAAGTAGGCCAGGCGAATGCCGGCGGCCAGTCCCGACATGCCAGCGCCGATGATGAGCGTGTCGTACATGGCAATAAGTAGGAGGCACACTCAGTGTGCCGTGGCCGGCGGGACGGCACACGGAATATGCCTACTACATCTCGGGACGGCACACGGAGTGTGCCGACTACTTATTTGGTGACCCCCGCCAGCTTCGGCTCCAGGTAGGTGACCGTGCTCTCCATGCTGGCAAGTTGCTGGTAATCCCCCTCGGGAACCTGAATCCGGTGCCGCTTGCGAAGCTCCATCACGATGTCGAGAAAATCCATGCTGTCGAGCTCGAGCTGCTCGCGGAACGGTTTCTCGTCCACGAGCTGCGAGAGGTCCTCGTCGGGCGCGATGTCCGAGAGGATGTCGAGGATCTCGTCGCGAATTTCAGCACGGGTCATGGTTAGCTGAGGTCAGAGGTCGGAGGCTACGCAAACCTTTTAATGATGACAACCGAGTTAATCCCCAGCATACCGAAAGAGTTGTTCAGGATGTACCGGACGAGCCCGATCTTTCGCGGCTCGTTCGTCACGAGGGTTTCGAGGGCGCACTCGGGATCGAGGTCGTCCACGTTGATCGTCGCGTGGCACAGCCCATCGTCAAAAGCCGGCAGGTTCCCCGCCAGCTCCAGCGCCCCCGCCGCCCCCATCGCGTGGCCAATGAAGCTCTTGGTGTTGTTGAAATAGGTCTTGGGGCTGCCGGCGAAGACGCGCCGCAGGGCGTCGCACTCCTGCTCGTCCCCTTGGCCGGTGCCGGTGGCGTGCGTGCTGACGATGTCGATCTCGTGCGCCTTCAGCCCGCCGCGCGACAGGGCGAGGTGCATGCACTCCGCCTGCCTTTCAGGATTGGGAAGCACGAAATCGGTGGCGTCGGTGTTAATGGCGTACCCCGCCAACTCGCCGTAGATCTTCGCCCCGCGGCCTAGCGCATCGTCCAGCCGCTCCAGGACGAAGATGCAGCCCCCCTCGGCAACCACGATGCCGTTGCGCTGCTTGTCGAACGGCCGCGAGGCTTTGGCCGGGTCTTCGTGGCTGGCCAGCGCTCCTTGGCTCTTGAAGCTGGCAAAGATGCCGAATGTGTGGATGCTCTCCGACACGCCGCCGGCCAGCGCCAGGTCGCAGTCGCCAATCCGCAGCATTTGCGCCCCCTGGATCAGCCCGGCATTTCCGGCGGCACAAGCGGCCCCGATCGTGTAGTGCGGGCCGGTGATGCCCAGGTTCAGGGCCACCTCGCCGGCCGGGTTGTTGGCCACGGTCCGCGGGTTGTGGTGGTGCGACCAGAACTGCGTGTCGTAGTCGTACCCCTTGAGCAGGAAGATTTCGTTCTCGGTCTCGACGTTGCCGTGCTCGGTGACCCCCAGGTAAATGCCGACCCGCGGCTTATCCAGCTTGGCGTTCTCGATGGCCGCGTCCTTGAGAGCTTCGCCGGCACAGTAGATGCCGACGCTGCCGGCCCGGGTGCCGCGGCGGACGTCTTTTTTGGATTGATAGCGGAGGGGGTCGAATTTGCAAACGCCGGCCAGGGTTTCGCCGACGTAGCGGATTTCATACTTGGTGACCCCGCTCTTGCCCGCCAGGAGTGCCGAGCGGTACTCGGCCAGGCTGTTGCCATTGGGCGCAGTGAGTCCCACGCCGGTAATGACGATCCGCTGGTTGGGCGGGAGGTTGGCGGGGCTGTGTATGGACATCTCGGCAATCCGAGCCGCGGAAAGCGCAGGCAAACCATCGAAACTATCGCTTTCCGGGGGGATTGGCAAGCGGATGAGAGTCAGCCTCAGCGAGAGGAAGGGCTGGCGGTGGGAAGATTCCACAGCAATAACCGGCCCTGGTCATCCGCCCAGACAAGGCGTTTGCCGTCCGGCGAGAGCGTGCCATTGACGGTTGTTCCGTAACCGTAGAGCCAGCAGGATTTCCACTCTGGCTGAACCGAATCCGATCCAGTAACGACAAGTCGTACGCCATCAAGGTAGATGATGTGACTAACGATCGGCACTTGCTCAAGCAATTGGTCGAGCCACATGGGAAAGAGCGACTGAAACTCGACGAGGACGAGCCGATTTGTGCCTGGAATGACATCGAGAACGACCCCCGGCAATTCCTGTTCACGCGAACCGTCGAGGTTAAACATTTGCGTCACATGACCGATTCTGCGATCGTCGTCGAAGAAGACTACTGGGCCGGAGCCGCGCCCATATTCCATATTCAAGATCACGCTTGCCGTTTCGAAGTCTATGATCGTCAAAGTCGCTTCCTCGAACTCGACTCTCTTGACTATTCCGCAATATCGGCCGGAAGCACTTACGCCGAATACGACAGCGGAACCACCGTCATGAGATACATCCTGCAGAAACTTCTGATTCACCTCGTCCCAAAATGTAAAATGGATCAGTCCATCGCTCGTACGGTAGACGATCAAGAGTTGCGCACCGTCATCCAACGAATAGAGTCCCCGAATCGGATGGCCCCGGATCTCTTCATGCGAGAATTTGCGTTCCAACGTCCAGTCGGGCAAGCGGTATACGGTGACGGAGTCACGGAGGGACGATGCCAAAGCGAGCCGATTTCCCGATAGCATGGCGGCGTGGAATTGAGGCGGTTCGTCGGATTTGGGCACCTCGGCGCGAAAGCGTTTCATGGGCCGGGCGGAGTCCCAGTCCCAAAGCGTCACGTGGCCCGTGTCATCCACCGTCACAAACTGACGACCGTCAGAACAGAAGAGGATCTGAGGACTCGTCGAATCGCGCCAGCGCGCGGCACCGTAGGGCGACCAACGAGTTGCTCCAAGGCCCCAATACGCGGCGAAACTCACTACTGCAATTGCAGAGACAGAAATCGCCGACCAACGAAGACGCCCCGATGAGCGTAGCCGAATGGCGAAGGTTCGCGCGGCCGCAGGAGCGCGTGATAAGGCTCGCACGACCAACAACACGACCAGGCTGGCGAACACCGCCGCCACGAGCAGAACCGCCCACAGTCGCCATACATTCCAGGCATACTCGCTCCACGTCCAGCGACCATTACCGTCCCAATGATCGTCTGTGCTACGCAAGACAAAGTAGGCGAGCCCCGTCGCAATCAAAGTGCCCAGCAGCGGCCACCAGATTCCTTTGCCGAACCGCCGCGCAGCGTATTCGCCCAACGTCAGGCTGATCCCCCAGGTCAGCAAAAGGACGCGCTCTTCGAACCACCAATGCGGCCACAAGCACAGTCCACCGAGCAGGCACCCAATCGTGATGAGGCCCAAGAGGTGACGGAGCGCAAAGCGAACTCGTGGACGACCGGGCGGCGCCGGCTCCTCTTCGTCAGCAGATTTCATCATCCACAGCTCCAGCCGGTACCGAACCAGGCTGGAGCCATTGTGCGCTGAAGAAAGTTTGGATTTCTACTCCCCTGGGCAAACCGTTTGGTTATATAGCCCCCTCACGCCGGCAATTGCCGCGCCTCGTCTTGCGACGCCCGCGCCGCGCGGGCGGCCTCCACGACGGCGATCTTCATGTCCTCCAGCGAAACCTGGCGGACGTCGATCCGCGAGATCTTGAAGGTGTCGAAGACCGCGCGGACCAGCTCGTTGTTGTTGCGGGCCGCTCTGGCTCGCTGGCGAATGGCTTTTTTTATTTGTTCATTCATGATGATTTCTTCCTTGATCATGGCGACTTTCGTTCGGGGGGAGGCGAGATCCGATCTCGCCTGCATTCGTCCCGCAGCGGCGGGACAAAGTTCACCCGCGGGGAACGCAAGGCATGTGCCGGCGCCTTGGCGGCACTCCGCAGGGTCTGCCGGAAGCGAACGTAACTCCAGACACAGCCGCCCCGTGCGGGTTCGCCAGAACTTTCCCGCCCAAAGGGGCCGATTTCGTTTGCCCAGGCCGACTGCCATTTTGCCAGTCAGGCTGCCTGCCGCAATGCTGGGCACTGCCAGACTCGCCTGTTATCGGCTAACGGGCGAGCGAGGTTGAAGATTGCCGTCAGGGCTCGGGGTTTTGCGGGGGGGCGGAAGGCTCCTGGTTCAAACGCTGGATGGCGTCCAGGACTTCCCGCCTGTGTACGGACGTATCGGCCGGGCAGGTGATCCCCAGCCGGATCTTGTCGCCGCGAATCTCGACGACCTGCACTTCGATTTCGTCGCCGATCATCAGCGATTCACCTTTGGAGCGCGAGACAACGAGCATCGTTTTCTCCCATGGCAGACCAGCCAGTGTGGCCGGCAATCCGACCGGCAATGCAGCCCTGGCGATCTGGTTGCTTTCTGACCTTGATTGTCAACCGGCGGGCGGCCTGGGGGCAACCCCCACTAGGAAGGGAGCATCAACTCATGAACTTGAATGGTTCAAAAAATGACCAATGACCAAGCCCCAATGACCAAGCCCCAATGACCAATGATTCGTGGATTCATTGGTCATTGGGGCTTGGTCATTGGTCATTCGAAGCTGACGCTACGCGATTCCCTCCGTCGCACATGCTAGCTTCGGCTGCGGCGAGGGGTGCAACCGGCTGATCCGCGTCAGCACTTCCTGCTGCGAAAGCTTCGCGGCAATCGGCAAGAGCAGGTAGCTGGCGTGGCAGCCGCAGCCGTCGAGAATCACCTGCCGCTCGTTGGGGACGCTATAACCAGCGCGGCACGGCTCGTGCCCGTGGACCAGCAGCTCCGCGCCGACCAGCTTCGCGAACGCCTCGGCATTGGCGGCGCGAAAATCGCGCCCCCACACCAGGCGGAAGACGTCGCTGCCGGCGCACCAGTCGCTGCAAGTCAGCGGCCGCTCGAGCACCCCGGCGTCGAAGCCGTCCCGGTCGCACTTCTCCGGCAGGCTGTGGCTGATGAACACGCCGCTGGCCAGCCGGACCGCCAGCGGGCAAGCGGCAATGAAGTCCAGATACGCCTCTCGCACGCGGTCTCCGGCCGGGCCGTACATTTCGCCAATGCCGCAGCGGAACAGGAGGTTGAGCATCTTCCGCGACTTGCAGATGGGATACTCGCCGAGTTCGGACAGCTCGTGGTTGGAGAGCAGGAAGTGGAAGCGATCTGGGAACTCGACCTTGAGCCGGGCCATTTCCTCGAGCATGAGGTGGCTCATGCAGCCGCCGCCATCGGGGTACTGCGGCCCGCCGTGGCAGACCTCCTGCATCACCAGGTGGCGGCGCGGATAGCCGGCCAGGTCGGCAATCTCGAAGAGGCGATTGAAGTTGAGCCAATTGCCGTGCAGATCGGCGACGACCATGACCTCATCGCCGTCGTCAGGGGTGAGGTGAACGACGTTCCCCCGCCGCGACGGACAATGGCGGCTGGCCTCGGCCGCCTGCTGGCAGAGTGCGATCGTATCTTCCGCAATGTGGGGGCTAGCGGCCATGGCTTTCCCTCAAGCGTATCAATTGGGCGTGCCCGAGTCCACGCGCCGATTCCTGGCCTTCCGATTCTCTGAATTTTTCCGGTCGTGCCGCCGATGAAACTTGGTAGGTGGATTGTTCCGCTTCCCGCCCGCATCGCGCAGGTCCGCCCAGGTTCTGCCGTCCACCGGCCCGTCTCCCCGCCGGGCGCGATCCATTGACCCAAGGAAACATGCCATGAAGACCAGCCTGATGCTGGTGTCGGCCGTCGTCCTGTGTGCCCTGTCAACGGGATGCGCGAACATCAACCTGGCCCGCCGCGGCTGCGGCTCCTGCAATGCGAAAGCCGGCGGCTGCGACCAGATGGCCTGCTCGGGCGTGGCCAGTGCCGGAGCAGCCGGCGCCGTTTCCTCCGCTGGTCCCGCCGGAGTCTCGGCCGCGCCGGGCGCTGTGGCTGGCACCCCCGGCCCGTACGACCCGGGCATGGTCGGCGGCGGATATGGCGGGCCGGGCGGATACGGCGGCGGCGGTGGATTTGGCGGCGGTGGATTTGGCGGCGGCGGATTCGGTGGACGCGGTGGACACTTTGGCCGCGGAGGGGCGGACATGGGGATGGGCGCCGGTTACGGCGGACCTCCCTCGGCCCACGTCGGCTATCCATACTACACCACCCGCGGCCCGCGCGACTTCTTGATCAACAACCCGCCCAGCATCGGGTATTAAGAGTAGGACGGCCCTTCCGGGCCGTCGCAAATCTGGACGGCCCGGAAGGGCCGTCCTACAAGCAAACCGAACACGAGCCTGTCTTGGGGGGAATCGCAGCCGGCTGGTGCGGCTCATGCCGCGCGAGCCGGTTGGCGTTTCTTGGGTCGCTGCACCCGTTTACCCCTTGAATCGCCCCACGACCACCGAGATATTCTGCCCGCCGAAGCCGAAGCTGTTGTTCAGGGCGTAGTCGCACTTCGCTTCGCGGGCGACATTGGGGACGTAATCCAGGTCGCAATCCGGATCGGGATTCTCGTAGTTGATCGTCGGCGGCAGCACGTTGTCGCGAATCGCCATCAGGCAGACGATCATCTCCGTCACGCCGGCCGCGGCAATCAGGTGCCCCATCATGCTCTTGGTGCTGGAAACCGGCGTCTGTGCGGCCCGGTCGCCGAAGACCACTTTGCACGCCAGCGATTCGACCCGGTCGTTGACCGCCGTGCTGGTGCCGTGAGCGTTGACGTAGGCAATGGCCGAGGGGTCGATGCCGGCGTCGGCAATCGCCATCTTCATGCAGGCGATCGCGCCGCGCCCTTCGGGGTGAATGTCGGTAATGCGGTAGGCGTCGGCCGTCGTGCCGTAGCCGAGGATTTCGCCGTAGATCGGCGCGCCGCGTTTTTGGGCGTGCTCCAGCTCTTCCAGGACGATCATCGCCCCCCCTTCGCCCAGGACAAACCCGTCCCGCAGCCGGTCGAACGGACGCGACGCTTTGGTCGGCTCGCTGTTATTGGTGGAGAGTGCCGTCAGCAGGTTGAACCCGGTCACGCCGAACGGATGGATCATGCTGTGCGCCCCGCCGGAGAGCATCGCGTCGGCATCGCCGCGGCGGATGATCTCGGTCGCTTCGCCGATCGCCTGGCTCGATGCGGCACAGGCCGTCAGGCAATTGGCGTTCGGTCCCTGGGCGTTGAACATGCCGGCGACGTATCCGGCCGGCATATTCGGCTCCTGCTCGATCTCCACCAGCGGGTTGAGGGTCTCCAGGCCGACCTTGGTGAACTTGACGAGGTCCAGGCCGTCGGGCGTGAGTGCGGCGACCATCATCCGCGAGAAGTTCTCGAAATCCTGGCTCCCTTCGCCGCAGCCGAGGTAGACGCCGAACCGCGTGGGATCGATCTTGGCGTCCATGATTCCGGATGCCTCGACCGCCTGCTTGGCCGCCCCGCAGGCGAATTTGGTATGGCGGCCGCGGTACTTCCAGATCTCCGGGTCTTCGCCGAGCTGGGTGATGTCCCAGTTCTTGACTTCCGACGAGATCTTGGTCGGGAACTTGCTGGCGTCGAAGATCGTGGTGTAGGCCACGCCCGACTTCCCCTCCTTGCAGGCGGACCACATCGACTCGACATCGTGCCCGAGTGGATTGACAGCACCGACACCGGTGACGACGACACGTCTGCGCATAAACGGCGACCTCGATCGGACGGGGATTCAGGATCGTGAGATTATAGCCTGATTTGGCCGCAATCCGTAGGACAGGTTTTCAACCTGTCCCAAAGCCCGCGCGGGTCCGCTCCGACCAGCTATAATACCCTCAAAGGTGCTGTATGCCGCTACGCGATCATTTCCGGCCCCCCATTTGGAAGCAGGCTTCCTGGGAAGGGCTGCACGGCGGCTGGCCGATGACCATTGCGCAGCAGTTGTTTCCCAAGCTGCCCGCCGGTTTCGCCGTGGAGCCACGGGTTCATTTGGGGGCGTATTATGAAATTGACGAATGCGCCCTCGATAAGGCTGAGGCCCGCTCGATGACACATTCCGTGGAATCCGGTGGTGGGCTGGCCGTGGCAACTGAGGCCCCACCGCTCCCCACGTTTGTCGCTGAATTCGACCCGACCGAACAATACGAATATGAGGTGCTGGTCTTTGATCAAGATCGCAATCGGCAGCTCGTGGCCGCGATTGAGATTGTCAGTCCAGCCAACAAGGATCGGTCAGAAAACCGACGCAAATTCGTAGCCAAGTGCGCAGCACTGTTGCAAAGGAAGGTGTGCGTCTCGATTGTCGATCTCGTCACCATTCGGAAGTTCAATCTGTACGCCGAGGTGCTCGACCTGCTGGGGCAATCAGATCCGTCGCTGAGGCCGACGACGCCAGCCACCTATGCTGTCACTTGCCGGTCGCGACAATTGGACGTCGGGTCGCAATTCCAAACATGGGCGTATCCGCTGATCGTCGGCCAGACACTGCCAAGCCTGCCGATCTGGCTGACCGATGACCAGCGAATTATGCTCGACTTGGAACCAAGCTACGAAGAAGCCTGCCGCGTGCTGGGCATCTCGTAGGACAGGTTTTCAACCTGTCCTGCCCGCCGGGACGATTTGTGAGACAGTGCCGTGGGGCATAGTTCGTAGAACGGATTTCAATCCGTTCCGGCAAGACGACGATGACATGATTGCGATCGGAACGGAATAAATTCCGTTCTACGAAGCGAGCTGCACCAGCGGCACTTGCTGGGGGCGGCGGTTGGCGTCGATGGCAAAACGTTCTCGCTCCAGGCCCACGTACTCGTAGCGGACGTTCCGCTGCCGCGGGGTGAAGCCCAGCTCCTCGATGGCCGAGCGAATTTCATCGAGGGTCAGATAGTGGATGGTGCCGGCCTCGGCGACGACGTTCTCCTCGATCATCAGGCTCCCCATGTCGTTGGCGCCGTACAGCAGGGCGAGCTGGCCGATCTTCAGCCCCTGCGTCACCCAGCTCGACTGGATGTTCTTGATGTTGTCGAGGTAGAGGCGGCTGATCGCCTGGGTCCTCAAGTAGTCGAACGAGCCGGCCGGCGGCACATGGGCCATGTCGGTGTGCTCCGGCTGGAACGTCCAGCAGATGAAGGCCGTGAAACCGTGCGTCTCGTCCTGCAATTGCCGGACGCGCTCCAGGTGCTCGACCCGCTCGGCGAGCGTTTCGACGTGGCCGAACATCATCGTCACGCTCGACACGCCCCCCAGCTCGTGCCAGACGCGCATCACGTTCAGCCAGTCGTCGGTCAGCACTTTGCCGCGGGTGATCTCCTTGCGGACCCGATCGACGAGAATCTCCGCTCCGCCGCCGGGGATGCTACCGAGGCCGGCGTCTTTCAGCCGCTCGAGGACCGTCTTGATCGGCAGCTTGTTGATCTTGGTGAAGGCGTGCAGTTCGGGCGGCGAGAACCCGTGAATGTTGACCTGCGGAAAGTGCCGCTTGATGTCGCGGAGCAAATCCTCGTACCACGCCAGGTCGAAGTCGGGATGCAGGCCCCCCTGCATCAAAATCTGGTCGCCCCCCAGATCGACCGTCTCCTGGATCTTCGCCAGGAGCTGCTCTCGCGGTAGGACATAACCTTCGTTGCTCTTGGGCTTGCGGTAAAACGCGCAGAAGTCGCAAACCGCCGTGCAGATGTTCGTGTAATTGATGTTGCGGTCGATGTTGTACGTGCGGATCGGCTGGGGGTGCAAACGCCGCGTGACCGCATCGGCCGCCCGTCCGATCGCGGGCAGGTCGCGCGATTCAAAAAGCGCAAGTCCTTCCTCTGGCGTGAGCCGCTGGCCGGCAATCGCTTTGTCGAGGATGCGGTGGATCATGAGGTTGTTCTTAGCCGGCGGCTAACAGCCGCCGGGAATTGCGTGGCGAACGAGTCGACCCCGGAGCCTGTTAGGCTCCGGCTAAGGGCCGGATCCCGCGGCACCAGCCCCAGCTTGCAGGCGTGCTCGTATAACAGCTTCAGTCCCGCCCGCTCGCCCGGGCCCATGAAAAAATGCAGATTGTCGCGCAGGTAGACCAACGTCTGGTCGTAGGTCAGGCCGACAGCGGCCGTTTCGTCGCGGGCGATTTGCTCCAGGTTTGCCACGCCGGCATCGCGGGCAGCGGAAAGGGCAGCAGTGACTTCTGCAAGTTCACTGGACAGGTTGGAAACCTGTCCTACGGGGCGGGCCACCCACATCGCAAACACGAACGGCAGTTCCGACCAGCGGTTCCACTCGTCGCCGAGGTCCCACTGCGCCACCCAATTGCCGCGGGCCGGGTGAATCGCCCGGTCGCCGATGACCAGCACCGCGTCGGCCGGCGACTCTTCATATCGCGCGTCGATCGGCAGCGGCAT
>DATKDU010000455.1:0-11167 GCA_035512595.1 Pirellulaceae bacterium | reverse complement strand
TTGAGCGCCTTGATGATCTGGTCGAGGTTGGCGGCTGACTTGTTCCGCCGCTGGATGTCGGTCAAGGGAGTTTCCGGCTTGCTGGGAACCGGCGGGCGAATCGCGGCCAGTTTGAACTTCGCAGGGCTAGCGGCCGTGTTTTCTGCGCCGGCGGCTGCTGATCCGGCCGGCGACTTCGCGGCGGCCGGCTTGGCTTGCGACTGGGGCGTATTTGCCGGGACGACGGCAACCTCGGACTCGTCGTCGGTCAGGCTTTGCCCTTTGAGGGCGGCATAGGCGGCCGCCGCCTTGGCGATTCGCTGTTTTGACTGTTCTTCCTCTTGCCTGGCGGAATCGGCCCGCGCCTGGGCCCGCCGCTTCATAGCGTCCAGGGTCGATTCGCCCGTCATGCCGCAGCCGACAGCAGAAGCGGCAACCGCCAGCAGGAGGACAGTGAACCAGCGCAGCATGAAAGGGCTCCCAAAGAGCGGGGCATGTACGCTGGCAGTTTAGGCGGCAACGTGTGAAGATCGAATAAAGAGGAGGTGAAGAGCATGCAACGGGAGTGGCAACTGGAAGAACTGACGCAGGACGACTATGAGGCCGCCATGCGACTGTGGAACGCCTCGCCGGGAGTGAACGCCAATGAGACGGCGGAAGAGTTCGCCCGCATCCTGGCCCGCAATCCGGGGATGAGCTTTTGCGTGCGGGCGGGTGGCCAACTGATCGGGGCCGTCTTCTGCGGCCACGACGGCCACCGCGGCTTTCTCTATCATCTGGCGGTCGAACCGGCATATCGCCAGCAAGGGATTGCTCGACTGCTCGTGGATCGATGTCTGGCGCGGCTCGCCGAAGAAGGGATTCGCCGCGTGAGCATCCATCTCTTTACCGACAACGACGGCGGCGCCGCCTTTTGGCGCCAGACCGGCTGGCGCGCGCGGCCGAACGTGCTGGTGATGTCGAAAGACCTCTGATTGCGGATTGGGGATTGGTGGGTCACCAATCCGCAATCCGCAATCCCCAATCCGCAATCGAATGCCCGCCTCCCGCAACTCACCGCCGCTCCGTAGAATCCTATTTTGACAACTTCCGCCACGCCAAGGATTCGCCTCATGGAACGCACGCTCGTTTTGCTCAAGCCCGATTGTGTCCAGCGCCGGTTGATGGGTCGCGTGATCAGCCGCTTCGAGGAAAAGGGGCTGAACATCATCGCCATGAAGATGATGCAGGTCACGCCGGAACTGGCCAAGCAGCACTATGCCGAGCACGTCAGCAAGCCGTTCTATCCGGGCCTCGAGAAGTTCATCACCGCCTCGCCGATCGTGGCGATGGTGGTCGAGGGGCTGGAGGTGATCCGCGTCGTCCGCGACATCCTCGGCGCGACCAGCGGCCTCAAGGCTGCCGCCGGCACGATCCGCGGCGACTTCTCGAGCAGCCGGCAAATGAACCTGGTCCACGCCTCCGACGGCCCCGAAGCGGCGGCCCGCGAAATCGGCCTCTACTTCCAGGCCAGCGAAGTTCTTCCCTACACGCCGACACTGATCGACTGGTTCAAGGCGGGGGATGAGAACTAGTGGAGCCGTCGTTTCAACCCGACGAATTCTTTTCCGCGCAACAGCAAGCGCGGCTGCATGAGTTAATGACTCGTTGGCGTGCAGCGCGCGATGGCAGCGGGGCGATTTCCCCGAATGAGAAGACGGAGCTACTGTCGCTTGTCGAGGAAGAAGTGCGGGCCGCCACTCGTCGGGCTGAGGCGAGGCTCGTTTGACATTGCCGGGCCGATCCGCGTCATCCGCGACGATCCGCGCGGCAACTATTTCCACCGCACCCCGCTCTCGTCCGCATCGTCGTGAGCTTCAATTTCCCCAATTACCGTCACCTCCTCCTCGCTGGCCAAAACGCCCGGGCTGCCGCAGCCGACGACCAGCCCGCGCAGCTCGCGGTTGGTCTTGCGCTGGCCCACGAACAGGCTGACGGCATAACCGATCACCAGGGTGGCGAGGGTGCCGATGGTGACGATCCAGATGTCGTGCGGAGCATAATTGCTGGGCACCATTCCAGCCGCCGCCAGCTTGTTGTAGGCCGCCAGCCCGACGGTACACAGTCCGCCGCCGATCATTGCCGCCAGTGCGCCGGCTGACGTGCAGCGGCGCGTGAACATGCCCAGCAGAAACACTCCGAGCAGCGGCGCGCCGAACGTGTTGGCCACGCCGACCATGATGTCGAAAATGTCCCGCACCTGCGCCACCAGCAGTGAGAACAGTGTGGCGGCAATGCCGACGATGAGCGTCAGCGGCCGGCCGAGCCATAGCTCATCGGCTTCGGTCAATTCGACGGCCTCTTTGTTCAGCCGCCGCGCCAGCCACGCCTTGCCGACGCCGTACCGCCGGTGAATGTCCATCACCAGGAGATTGCAGATCGAGTTCACCCCCGAATCGATCGACGACATGCAGGCCGCCAGGAGTGCCGCCAGGATCAGCCCCGCCGCCCCCCACGGGAGATGGTCGGCAATGAACCGCGGCAGCATTGCTTCGGGCGCCCCCTTGGCGACGATGAACTCGCCGCGGATTTTGCCCTGCGTCGGCCGCCGCATGGCCAATTTTTCGATGACGAGCTCGCCCGTTTCCGGATCGATCAGCTCCCGAGCGTCGGTGAACGGCTCCTTGCTGTTGGGCTTGAGCACCCTGCGCTGCCGCACCAGCTCGTCTACGTTCTGCGGCGAGAGCGGATCGGCCGGATCGATCAGCGGCTTGCCATCCGGCCCGCGCATGGGACCGCGCGTCATGTTATCGACGTTGGCCACCCACTCCGGCTGCATCTCTTGCGGCCGGTCGTGATAAAAGGCGAGCAGGCACAAGCCAATGTAGATCAGTGCCGGGTGCAGGATCGACAGGACGACGCAATTGGCCAGAAACGACGTGCGGGCCGCATCGACGCTCTTGGCACACAGGAATCGCTGCGCCGTGATCTGGTCGGCCATGTAGAACGACAGATGGGCCAGCACCCAATGCGGCAGTGCGCCCCACAGCGACCAGGCCGACTTCCAATCGAATTGGAAATCGGCGACTGACAGCCGCCCCATCCCATCCGCCAACTGGGTCACGCGGTCGGGGCCTCCCGACAAGCCGCTCCACACGCCGGCAATCACGACCACCACCCCGCCGAGCATCGCCAGCCCCTGAATCACGTCGGTCCAGATGACCGCCTTCATGCCGCCGAGGTACGTGTAGATCGTCGCCACCAGCCCCAGGCCCACGAGTAGCGGCCACTCGGGGATATTCAGCCCTGAGGCGATGATCACCGCCTTGCACGGGGCGTAGATCACGCCGCCGAGCCACAACAGCCGCCAGACGATGAACACCAGGCTGCCGAGCAGTCGCACCCGCGCGTCGAATCGCAGCTCCAGGTACTCGTACAGCGTGTACAGCCCCAGCCCGCGATAGATCGGCAGCACGACCATGACCAGCACCGGCAGCACGATCCACACCGACAGTGGAATCAGCAGCGTCTTGAGGCCGTGCTCGTACGCCTGCCCCGGCAAGCCGGTATACGTGAGTGCTGAGATCAGCGTCGCCATCAGCGACACGCCGAGCGGAAACCAGCTCATCGACCGCCCGGCGAGGAAGAAATCCTTGGTCGTTTTCTGCTCGCCGGCAAAGTAGACGCCGAGCCCGACCATCAGCGCCAGGTAGAGGCCGATGACGCCGTAATCGACGAGGGAGAGAGCGGCGAGCATGGCGGCATTGTACAGGGCGGAGGGTTCAGGGTTCAGGAACCAGTTCCGTTTGACCAGCGCGGTTCAACCACGTAAACTGGTTTACGATCGGAAAAGACTCATGTCGTCCATGCTTCCACCCAATTCGGCCGCAGACCTTTCCAGCCTGGGGAATGCCGCGAGCGGATTCCCTCTGTCGATCCCGTCCCAGGGGCTCGATTCGCCGGAGGTTCGGCGAATCGTGGAGATGACCGAGCGGATGTTCGGCGCGCCCGTCGAGTTGTCCATGGAGAGCGACCCCGATTCTTCCCCCGAGGATACCTGGATCGAATTCGCGTGCACGGTCCCGGAAGAGTATGCCGCCTATCGGAAACTCCGATCGCAGTGGTATGACGAAGTGTGGCGGCTCGTTCCCGGCGCGACAACCGAATTTCGAATTTGCCTGACATCGACCCATGACGGGTGACGATTTTCTCGACGTCGCCAGAACGCTAGCGGCGCGGCCCGACTCGAGCGAAGCCTTCCATCGCACGGCAGTGAGCCGCGCCTATTACGGCGCATTTCACCTCGCTCGCGGCCTCCTTTCCGGCATGGGATTCTCCGTCGGTCGGAACCATGCAATACCCCTGCGGTGGCTGACGGTTTGCGGCGAAGTGAATGCTCGGGAAGTGGGCAAGCTACTAACGGATTTACAGGCAGAGCGGATCAAGGCGGACTATGACCTCGCCACGACTCGCTTTCGGCAGCGAAAGCTGGCCGAGGAGTTCGTGGCACTGGCCTACGAAATCAAACGCCTCATTGACGTTTGCACGCGCGAGCCTGCCCGTAGCGCGATCAAAGCCGGCATCGAGGCGTATCAGCGGAAGATAACTGGAAAACCATAGTCAGCAGACATGTGGACAGGTAGAAAACCTGTCCTACGCGACCGCTTCCGCCTCGGCATACAGCTTGGCGAACTGCTTGGCCGGGCGATTCTTCCAGCCCCCTTTGTGATAGGCATAGCCGGCAATCAGCGGCAGGGCGAGGGTCGCTTCGGCGTAGACCATCTGCTCCCAGGCCGTATCGACTTTGCCCCAGCTCGATGCTTCCTTGAGCGTACTGCCGGAGAGGGCCCCGTCCCGCTCGTCGGCGACGGTGATCTGCACGGCGTACTTGTGCATCTGCGGGTACTCGTGCTCCCCCGCCTCCATGCCGACCAGGATGTCGGCGGCGACGACGATGTCCTGGGCAAAATTCTTCGGCACGCCGCCGCCGATCATGAACAGGCCGGTGACGGCATTGTTCATCTTGATCTGCGTCAGCTCGTAAAAATCCTTGGCCGAGTCGAAGGCGGTCGTCCCCTGGCCCCGCTTGAGCCGCTCGTGATAGTGGGCCACGATCCCCAGCCCCGCCGAACAGTCGGAAAATGCCGGGCAAAAGATCGGCACGCCGCATTCGTAGCTGGCCTGGATGATGCTGTCGGCCTTGGCCGCGCCGCCGACGAGGTGCTTGCCCATTTCCGCCAGCAGCTCGCGGGACGAATAAGCCCGCGGCGGCAGCTCGTCGGCAATCTTCTTGACCGTCTCGTCGCAGATCCGCAGCTCATCCTCGTCGATCAGCGTGTCGTAGATGCGGTCGATGGCGTGGTCGCGGAGCATGCCGTCCTCGGTGCCGCTCTTGAGGTATTCGGCCGCCATGTAGTGCTTGAAGCCGACCGCCTCGAAGAAATCCTGATCGACCATGTTGGCCCCGGTGCTGACGATGGCGTCCACCATCCGGTTTCTGACCATGTCGATGAAGATCTGTTTGAGGCCGGCCGAGATCAGCGAGCCCGCCAGGCAGAGGATAATGCCGCAGTCATGGTCGCGGAGCATGCGGTCGTAGATGTCCGCCGCCCGGCCCAGATCGCGGGCCGAAAAGGCCATCTTTTGCATCGCCTCGACAACGGGCACACAGTTATGTCGCTTGATGTCGATGTGCTCGACGGTGTCTTTCAGCAGTTCTTGTTTGGTGGGAATGGCCATGGGCTTGGTCAGGTGGTTAGAGGACGCGGATGGAACAGATTTGCACAGATTGAGGCTTTGCTCGTCCATCGTCCGCTCTAATCTGTGCCAATCTGCGACATCTGCGTCCTAATTCTTGCAAGGGAAGAAATGGTATTCGCTGCGTCCGCCGAATCTTGACAGTGCAGGACGAATTCTATCGCGGTCGGGCGGAGAATCCAGGGGCGGATCGACAACTCCTGCGGCGCCGGAGGACAGAACCATGGGGGACAGAATCATGGGGAAAGGGATGGCACGAGCGGTCGTTTGATCCTCACTCCCCCCATCATGATTCTGTCCCCTATGATTCTGTCATTCCGAATCTGGCGGAGCCGCGGACGGGGACGATTCCTTGCCCGGCACGGCCAGCTTCGCCACGAAGCCGACGTCGTCGAAGCTCGTCGGGTCGCGGAGCAGCGCTTGGTCGTCCTTGAGGTTCGCGCCAATGCTGTAGATGAAATACTTGCCGTCGTGGATCACCAATTTCAAGGGTCCGCCGCCGGTTGCGAACGGATCACGAGGGACCGCGGGAAGAAATTCGGGAACCAGTGACTCCAGCGACTGCGGCGCGCTGCCGTGCTTGAGCTGGTAGCGGCGGAAGGCAATGCCGGCGGCGGCCGCGTCGCGGATGGCCTGATTGCGTGCACTGGCTTCGAAGATACCGCCTAACGCTGGCGTGAGTTGCTGCGTGAGGGCGCTGTCCCGGGGGCCATGCGGCCCTCGCGCGGCAATCTCTCGCTTGAGCTTGTCCTCAAGCTGTTTGGCCGTGACGTGGGCCAGCTCGACGGGCTGATCGCCTGCCTCGATCATTTCCCGCATGAAACCCAAGTAGATTTGCAGGTCCACTGGTCGCGTCAGCCTTCTATTCTCCCCCGCGAGCATTTTCTGCTCATCCGGGTAGTGGAACATGTGAAACCCCCCCACCCGCTCGCCGATCATGCCGTCCTTCACCATCCGCTGGAAGTCGATGGCGGCGATCCGCTGCTGCAAGTCCGCCAGCTCGTCCTCGGACAGCGGCAATTCGCTGACAAGCGAGCGCACGTCTTGAACAGCCCACCCGCTTAAGCTCATCTGCACGAGTTGCGAGATGAGGTTCAGCTCGCGGTCCAGCGTCCCGGCCAGCGCCAGCTCAAGCTCCAGCGACTCGATCGCCGTCGGAATATCCCTCGTTTCCACCGCCACGTGCAGCCGCATTGACAAGACGCGCATCAGTACGCGGGCGTCCATGGTGTGCTGAATAATGTCGAGGTGCCCCTCGGCGAACTTCATTGGATAGCGGCACTGGCCGCCGGCTGCTGCTGCCTTGCGCGATTTCTCAATGGTTTCCGCGTGGGCGGCCAGGAACTCCTTGGCCAGCGGTAGCAGCGACTTTGGGGAGTCGGCCGATAAATCCGTCAACTCACCATCTCCAACAAAGGGGAGCTGCGATTCATTGCCGGTTTCGATTTTTTCGGCCGACTCCAGCGCGTCGAGCCACAGCGGCGTGGAATCAAACACCCCCTCGGGCACGCGGTGCAAGGCGACCATGTCCTCGGTCGTGATCGGTTCGCCGGCTTTTTGGATACGAGCAACCTCCGCCTGCACGGCTGCCAGCGCCCGCTGATGCCGGCCGGCAAAATAGAGCCAGGGAGTCAGCACCCCAAGTGCCAGGACGAGCGTCAACGTTCCCAGGCAGCCCAGGAACCATTTGGAGGTGAAGATGCTATGCACTTTCGTCGGCGAATCAACGTTCGTTTGGCCGCGGGGTTTTGGCATCACGAATCCACGATGAAAGACAGCCGCCAGTATAAGCCAACGAAGAAGGACGATCACTCATTCGCACCGGCGGGTGCAGCGGATGAATCGCTCTTCCCCGGCACCGCCAGCTTCGCCACGAACCCATGGTCGTCGGCGCTGTCGGCGTCGCTGAGCAGCGCCCGGTCGTCGCGGCCGTCCTGGCCGACGCTGTAGATGGCGTAGTGCTGGCCGTCGCTGGCGAGCGTCAGCGGCGTGCCGACGGGAGCGAACGGATCGAGGGGAACGGCCGGCAGGTACTCGGGAACGAGCGCGGCCAGCGAATCGGGCGCTTTACCGTGCTTGAGCTGGTGGCGGCGGAAGGCAATGCCGCCGACGGCGCTGTCGCGGAGCGCCTGGGTGCGGGCGG
Source organism: Pirellulaceae bacterium (assembly GCA_035512595.1). Taxonomy (GTDB): domain Bacteria; phylum Planctomycetota; class Planctomycetia; order Pirellulales; family Pirellulaceae; genus DATKDU01. The sequence goes on along the minus strand of DATKDU010000455.1, from coordinate 3,309 downwards.
CGGCGTCGAAGAATCTGCTCGTGGCGGGGAAGAGCTGAGTGGTCACGACCGTCTCCAGCCGCTCGAGCGGGTTCTGCTTACCAACGAGGACTCGGAGCTTATCTTCAACCCGCTGGCCGGTAATGCGGGCCTGGGCGGGAGGCTCGTCGGCCGCTTCGATCATCTCCCGCATCAGCCCCAGATAGACGCACAGGTCGCCCGGCCGCTGGAGCGTGCCGTCCTCGCCCGCGAGTATTTCCAGTCCTTCAAGCTGCGACAGGTGATGGAACGTGTGATAGCCCATCGCCCGCTCCCCCAGCAGGCCGTCCTTGGCGGATTGCTTCGCATCGATCGCCTCAATCCGCCGTTGCAGGCCGGCTAGCTGCGCGTCGGTGAGGGGCAGTTCGCTGATCATCGCACGCAAATCCTGGAAGGCGATGCCGACGTCCGCCATTCGCACGAGCTGTGCCACGAGCGTCGGCTCGTGGTCCATCGTCGCGGCCAGAGCCAACTCCAGCTCCAGCGACTCCAGCGCCGCCGCGACATCCTGCCTCTCGACGGCCACGTCCAGCCGCAGCGACAGCACGCGGGCCAGACCGCGGGCATCTTGAATGTGCGGCAATAGGGAATTGATCCCCTGCGAAAAGTCCACCGGATAACGGCATTGGCCGCCGGCTGCCGCGGCCTTGCGTGTCTTGTCGATGGCCTCGGCATTGGCGGCGAGAAATTTTTCCGCTACCGGCAGAAGCGATGCGGGAGAGTCGGCCGACAAGTCCGCGAGTTGTCCCGGTCCCCAAAGCGTCGCTTCGTTCGGATCTTCCACCGCAGCCGCCGCCTGGATGGCATCGATCCACAACTGCGTCGCGTCAAACACCCCCTCCGAAACGCGATGGAACTTGACCATGTCCTCCGTCGTGATCGGCTCGCCCGCGGCGTGGATGCGATCGACCTCGGCCTGCACCGCTCGGGCCGCCTGCTGATGCCGGCCGCGGAAGTAAAGCCAGACGCTGGAACCTCCGAGCACGACGATCAGCACGAAGGTTCCCAAGCAGCCGAATGCCCACGCGCCGCGGGAGACGGGGCGGCGCAGCGGCGGCAGGTTGGGGTCAAGGGAGTCGGGCATGATGCATTCGCTAAAATAAACGGACTGCCGCCAGTATATGCTGCAATACCCCATGCTTATGTCGCCGGCGGGCAAGCTCGTTCCCGGCAGGAATGTGGAATCCTAATCCTACTCTTTCTCCGCTCTTACTCGTCTTCCTACTCTTAATCCTACTCCTTCTCTTTCTCTTGCCTTGCCGGGCCGAGCGGCGGCGGGAGAAAGATCAAGAGAATGATTAAGATTAGGATTTTGAAGAGGAGTAAGATTGCGAGTAGGAGTAAGAGTAAGATGCCGCGTGGAGCCGCACCGTGCCTGAACCCCTTTTTGCCCTGCTGCAATCCCGCCACCAGCGGATCGACCCGGCGATCCTTCGCGACGTGCTCGTGCAAGATGCTGGCATGCCCAAGGTGGATGCCGTGCGGGCCAGCCAGAAAGCCCGCGGCATTCTGGACGACCGGCTGACCGAGGCGCAGGCGGAAGCGTGCCGTGCGAGCCTGGCCCGACAACAGGTCGAGACCTTCGTTCTGCCGGCGGAGAAAGTGGCGCCGCAGCCGCGGCCGCCGATCATCCACTGGCTCGGCATTGGCGACGGCGGGCTGTTTGTTCCCACCGATTACCACGGCAGCGGCGGGGTCGTCCCCTGGTCGAGCGTGTTTGTCGTCTCCAGCGGGCTGGTGATGACGGTCGTCGAAGAGCGCGTGCCGACGGAGGTGTGGGAGGGGCACGGTCGCGATCCAACCACCAAGACGCGGTGGGACACTCGGCGAAAGGAGGAGCCGCACCACATCACGGAGATCCTCGGGCTCAGCGACGCCGGCCAACTGCTGCACTTCCGCCTGGCGGCGCAGCGGCTGCACGCTCAGCAAGTGCCGCAGGGGGGCGCAGCGGCCTCACGCTTTCAGAAGTACCTGCTTCTGCTCGACGACGTCGTGGCCGGCGCGACGCAAGCGGAGATCAGTCCCGAAACGCGGCAGATTCTCAGCGAGCGGCGGGAGAAGCCGCGGGAGATCGAAGGGAAGAAGGCATATGTGTTCGACGAGCGGGGATACGACGCCTACAACCGCTGGCTTTTTCAACTTTTTATGCTGCGGGAGCAGGGGGAGTCCTAAGCGTGGGGCAGGTTTTTAACCTGCCCTAACTTTCTCCCTGGGCAGGTTGGAAAGCTGCCCCACGGACTACTGCTGCTTCAAAAACTCCCGGTCCTGCTCGCTGAGCTTCTCCAGCGGGACAGGAACGATGCTGCCGTCTTTCTTCAGCCGCAGCTTCACTTCGGCGCCGGTTGCCTCGACCAACTCCGCCTCGACCTGAAACTTTCCCGTCACGTCGGTCCACGTGCGGTACTTGCTCTCCGCTGAAGTGACCGTTGTAACCGCCGTCGCGGCATCGCCGCCAAGTGCCGCAATCTTCTCCTGGGCCAGCGCAGCAGCCGGCGTATCGGGGAAGCGCGTGACCACGCGGGCCAGCGCATCGACTGCCGCGGCCTTTCCGCTCTTGGTGGAAACGAGGGCCAGCGCCTTATCGACCGCCTCGGCCTGCGTGACCATTTCCCTCAAAGACAAATCCTTGCGCAGGTCGCGCTCGGCGGTCCCCAGGTCCTTCTTCAGTTCCGCCAGCGAGCCGTAAATCCGGTTGGCCGAGAGAATACCGAGCGCTCCGGCGAATTTTTCGTTGCCGGCCAACTGATCCTTAGCGGCAGTCAGCGCGGCTTTCCCTTCTTCCACGAGTTGGGCCACGAGCTTGTCGGCCTCCAGCGCTGGCCCAGCGTAGCTGCCGAGCTTGCCGGTGGGGCCGAGCTTCTTGAGCGCATCGAGCCGTTTGACGGCGGTGAAGGAGTCGCCGGCTGCGAGGGAATTCTTCGCTTCGTCCACAGCGCCTTGCACCTGCGTGAGCTGGGCCGGCGTGAAGATCCTACCGGCCGACACGAGCTGCGTTGCCAGAAACTGTGGCAGTTGGTTCCCCAGCCCGCCGCTCTTGCCGTACATCTTCTGGCCGTCGGCGCGGATCACGAAGACGATCGGAATGCCTTCCCCTTCGTGGGAATACTGGCGAGCCCACGATCCCCATTTGTCGCCGTCGGTCTCGATCTTGAGGGGCACGAACTGTGCCACCAGCGGCCCGATGGAGCGGTCGGTGCTGAGCCGCTCCATGAGGGCGACGCACGGGCCTCACGTCTTGGTGCCGGCGACGGCCAGAATCGGCCGGCCGGTGATTTTCGACAGCTCCTGAGC
>DATKDU010000454.1:0-4828 GCA_035512595.1 Pirellulaceae bacterium | reverse complement strand
CCGATGATCGAGCCGCTCGCCGAGGCCGACCCGCGCGAGCAGTTCCTTGGCCCGGGCCTGAATTTCGGCGGTAGGCGTCCCGTCCGCCAGCGCGGGGATCAGGACGTTTTCCAGCACGGTAAGCTGCGGCAGCAGGTAATGGTCCTGGAAAACAAAGCCGATGTTCCGGTTGCGGAACTTCGCCAGGCCGGCCGCATCCAGCGTGAACGCGTTTTCGCCGTCCAGGGTCACCGTGCCGCCGGTGGGCTCATCCAGCGCGCCGACGATGTGCAGCAGCGTGCTCTTGCCCGATCCGCTCGGCCCTAAAATGGCCGCACTCTGCCCGGCTGCCAGAGATAGCGACACATCGCGCAGCACAACCAGCGGCTCCGCCCGCGTGGGAAACTCTTTGGCGACGTGATCGACAGTGAGGCCGGACATGGTGGCGATCACAACCTCTCCCGAAGTCGCTTGTGAACCACTTCCCAAGGGATCGTCTTGACCGCGCCGCTCTCAACTTCAGCAATGCGGCGTTTGATTTCCTCAGCGAACTCTGCGTCGTCTTCCGGCGACTGCTGCAACGACTCCATCAACGCTTCTGCGAACTCGGCTCGCTCATCTTCGGGAAGTTCAAGAACCGTTTCCAGGAGTTTCAAAGTTTCGTCGCTCATAATCTGTCCTCTCTCATCCGGCTTTGGTTCTCGCCACAGAGTCTCGGAGGCACAAAGGCACGGAGCAGCAGAGACGTGGGAGGCTTTGCGATTTAGCTCAGACTACTTCACCACAAAATTCACCAGCTTCCCCGGCACCACGATCGTCTTCACAATCTCCTTGCCGCTCAGCAGCTCGGCAATCCGCGCGTCGGCTTTGGCGGCGGTGACGATCGTCTCCTGGTCGCTGTCGGCGGGGACGGTGACCTTGCTCCGCAGCTTGCCGAGGATTTGCACCGGGATTTCGATCTCGGCGTCGCGGGTCAGCGCCTCGTCGTAGCTTGGCCACGGCTCGTAGGCCAGCGTCTGGTGATTGCCCAAAAGCTGCCACAGCTCCTCGGCAATGTGCGGCGCAAAGGGGGAGAGGAGCAGCACGAACTGCTCCATCACGGCCAGCGGCCGGACCGACTGCTTGGTGAAGTAGTTCGTGAACTCCATCATCCGGGCGATGGCCGTGTTGAATTCCATCCGCGTCAGGTCCAGCGTGACTTGGCGGATCGTCTTGTGCAGCACTTTGGAGGCCTCTTCGCTCGGTTCGACTTCCTGCACCGACGCATTGAGCACCAGCCTTTCCGCCTTGTCATCGACGATCAGCCGCCAGACCCGGTCCAGAAAGCCGCGGACGCCGCTGACTCCCGCCATGCTCCACGGCTTCACCTGCTCCAGCGGCCCCATGAACATCTCGTACAGCCGCAGGCTGTCGGCCCCGTGCTCGCGGACGATCGTGTCGGGGTTGATCACATTGCCGCGGCTCTTGCTCATCTTGTAAGCCCGGCTCTCGATGCGAATTTCCGGCCGCTCCTTGAGGACGAAGCCCTCCCCCTTCTTGAGAATCTGCTCGGGAACCAGATGGACGCTGCTCAGCTTCTCGCCAGTCGCCTTGAGCACCGCGTTGCCGTCTTCGTCATCATGCACGTCGCTGGCGCTGACCCAGCCGCTCTCGCCGCGGTAGCCGGTGTACTCCATCTCCCCCAGGATCATCCCCTGGTTGACCAGCTTCTTGAACGGCTCGGCCGTGCTGACGTGGCCCCGGTCATACAGCACCTTGTGCCAGAACCGCGAGTACAAGAGGTGCAGCACCGCGTGCTCCGCCCCGCCCACGTACAGATCGACCGGCATCCATTCCTTCTCCTTCTCCTGATCGACGAACGCCTGGCCGTTTTTCGGATCGATGAACCGCAGGTAGTACCAGCACGATCCGGCCCACTGCGGCATCGTGTTGGTCTCGCGACGGTATTTTTTGCCTTCGATGATCGGGTACAGCCACGATGCGGGGGCCTTGGCCAGCGGATTGGTAGTAGGCACACTCCGTGTGCCGTCCTGTTTGCCGCCAGCTACCGGCGACGGCACACGGAGTGTGCCTGCTACGTTGCCGTGGGGCTTGAAGTCGTCCAGGTGCGGCAGATCGACCGGCAGATCCTCCGGATCGACGGCGCGGATCAAGCCCGTCGGCTGGCCGGCGTCGTCCAACTCATGCAGGATGGGAAACGGCTCTCCCCAGAACCGCTGCCGCGAGAAGAGCCAGTCGCGAAGCTTGTAGTTGACCGCCTCGCGCCCCAGGCCGGCGGAATTCAGGTCGGCGGTAATCTTGCCTTTGAATTTATCCGTCGGCAGTCCGCTATACGACCCGGAGTTGATGGCGATCCCCAGCCCCTCGAAACATTCCTTCCCCGCCAAAATCTCGTCCCGCAGATCGACCGGTGCGGCCTGAGGCCTGGCGCTCGATGGGTGGAGCACATGCATGGGGGCGATCACCATCGATCCCGGATCGACGACCGGGACGATCGGCAGTCCAAACACCTTGGCGAACTCAAAATCCCGCTCGTCATGCGCCGGCACCGCCATGATCGCCCCGGTGCCGTAGCTGATCAGCACATAGTCGGCAATCCAGATCGGCACGGGCTTGCCGGTGACCGGATTGATGGCGTGCGAGCCGGTGAAGACGCCGGTCTTCTTCTTGCCGACTTCCTGCCGTTCGCGGTCGCTCATCCGGGAAGCCGCCTCGCAGTAGGCTTCAACCGCGGCCTTTTGCTCGGGCGTCGCCAACCGCTCGACGAACGGATGCTCCGGCGCGATGACCATGTAAGTCGCGCCGAAGAGCGTGTCGGGGCGGGTCGTGTAGATGCGAAGACAATCGTCGGCGGGTTTTTTGGGGAAGCCGGTTTTCGAGCGAGACTGCTTCCAGGATTCGTAGGACAGGTTTTCAACCTGTCCTTGACTCCTGGACAGGTTGAAAACCTGTCCTACGTAGAAATCCACCTCCGGACCCGTGCTCCGCCCGATCCAGTCCCGCTGGCGCTTCTTGATTCCTTCCGACCAATCGAGCGGCTCCAAGTCTTTCTCCAGCCGGTCGGCATACGCCGTGATCCGCAGCATCCACTGCCGCAGCGGAATGCGGACGACCGGATGGCCGCCCCGCTCGCTCTTGCCGTCGATCACTTCCTCATTGGCCAGCACGGTCCCCAGCGCGGCGCACCAATTGACCAGCGCGTCGGATTGGTACGCCAGCCGATGCTCGTCCTGGTACTGCCGCACGGCCGCTTTGCCTTGCTCGCTGATCTCGATGGGAATCGGCAGCTCGGCAATCGGCCGCCCCTTTTGCTGCTGGTGGTCGTACCAGGTGTCGAATAACACCGTGAAGATCCACTGCGTCCAGCGGAAGTACGCGACGTCGGTCGTGGCCAGCTCGCGGCTCCAGTCGTAGCTGAAGCCCAGGCTCTTGAGCTGCCGCTTGAACGTAACGATGTTCTGCTCAGTGTTCGTCCGCGGATGAATGCCGGTGGCGATGGCGTGCTCTTCCGCCGGCAGGCCAAAGGCGTCAAACCCCATCGGATGCAGCACGCTCTTGCCCCGCATCCGCTCGAAGCGGCAGACGATGTCGGTCGCCGTGTAGCCTTCCGGATGGCCCACGTGCAGCCCCGATCCGCTGGGATAGGGAAACATGTCGAGCACGTAGAGCTTCTCGCCGCTGGGCAGTTCGGGCGTGCGAAAGGTCTGGTGCTCTTCCCAGTGTTTTTGCCACTTGGGCTCGATCGCGGCGGGATTGTAGCGGGGCATATGGTCTGATGTAGAACGGAATTCATTCCGTTCGAAGTTAGGCGTTGGCGTCTTAATCGACGGAACGGAATAAATTCCGTTCTACGGCGAAAACCCGGATTTTACCGGCAAACGCCAAGGCCGGTATATGGCAAGACGGGCGAGGAGCGGGGGCGGTTCGCCGCCACAAGCCCGAAGCGCAAGCGAGGGAAAGCCATCCAATCGCCAAACGGCCGTTTCCCTCGCTTGCGCGTCGGGCTTGTTACGCTTTGGCGGCCAGCTCAGAAATCCGCCAATCGACGAGCTGCACCTCGACCCGGCTCCGCCCTTGGAACTCGTTGATCACCGGCCGATACGCGATATCCAGCGGCGCTTCGTTGCCGGCCAGTTCGTCGGCCGCATCGCCGAAGCCAAAGCCGACGCACCGCATGTTGACCCGATGCTGCGACAGCTTGAGCGACAAATGCCGCTCGCCGCCGCCGATCCGCTTGGGGGGCTCGGCCAGCTTCACGCCGGTCGCACACAGCACCGGCCGCGGATTGCCGCAGCCAAACGGCGCGAGGGTCTCGATCTGATGCACCGTCTGCGGCGTCAGTTGGCTGAAAGGCCCTTCGCCGTCGATCCGCAGCTCGGCTTGCGGCAGTCCCCCTTCGGTTTCCGCCGAGACGACCTCGCAGAAGGCGTGGCGAAACGCTTCGACGCGGCTTTCTTCGATTCTCAGCCCGGCCGCCGCCGCATGGCCGCCGAATCCGAGCAGGTGCTCGCTGCATGACGCCAGTGCCGCGTGCAGGTTGAAGCCGTTGCAACTGCGAGCCGAGCCGGTGCCGGGCTTCATGCCGTGTGGATCGAGGGCGATCATCACCACGGGCCGGTGATATTTCTCCGCCAGCTTCCCGGCGACGAGGCCGATCACCCCCGCGTGCCAGCCGCGACCGGCAAGCACGAGCGCCGGCTCGTCCTCCGCGTGCAGCTCTTCCTTGACCTGCTTGCTGGCGGCAAGAAGGATGCTCCGCTCCAGGCTGTCGCGGCTGCCGTTGAGCTGGTGGATGTACTCGGCCAGCTCCTGGGCCCGCTTGGGGTTGTCGGTCGTCAAGAGTTCCACG
>DATKDU010000453.1:0-4663 GCA_035512595.1 Pirellulaceae bacterium | reverse complement strand
CCAGATTTCCGACGCGGCCGCGCACATGGCCTCGACGGCCTTGGGCGAGGGGCCGAAGACGTTCTCGTTGGCCCCGATGCGCGCCTTGAACGCCCGCCCGCGGTTGCGCTCCTGGGCTTCCGGCCCGACGAAGGGAACGAGCGACGGCAGGGCTTCGACGAGGGGGGTCAGCGGGACAGGTTGGCTGGAACTCATGCTGGTCCTTGGGCGGCACGTTGCATTCGTTGTTAGGCGCAATGCGCGATCAGCGTCAACCGTACCCGCCTGCCAGGGTGAGGAATCAGCTTGAAATTCGACTCCCGACCATTCCGGCGTTTCGGCCTGCTTCTCTTCAATGGCCCGAGTTGACCCGATGCGGACGTTCCCGAACCGAGTCTCCTTCCCGAAAGCCGACATTGCGCGAACCGGAGCTCGTGACCCAGCAGGGACATTTAAAAATTTGTCCTGCTATGCTTCGAATACCGACGTATCTTGCGGCAAGCCAGCGGCGATGAGCCGATCGATCAATGTCTTTTTGACCTGCGGATCGCGATACATCTCATACTCATTGACGAACCCAACCGTCAGATCTGGCACGCTGGCAATCGCTTCGGCAATAATCTGGCGAGCGCGGTCAATCTTACCCAAAGCGATCCGAGAAGCAGCGCGGTAGACGCGCGAGCGCCGGGTCTGGAAGGTTAAGCAGCGCGCAGACTCAATCGCTACTTCGAATCGGCCAAGGTTGTAGAGTGCTGCAGTTCGCTCCTCGACACACCAGACATGCAGAAAGGGGTCCAGTCCTGCGGCCTCATCAAGCAATTCCAGTGCCCGCTCCGGCTCGCCCGCAAAATTGTAAAAGGCGGCTGAACGGCCCTTTATGTAAGCGTCAGATGGGCTCAAGGCCATGGCTTTCTCGTGGTATTTGCGAGACATCTCAAACTCCCCCCGGTGCATCAATATGGAACCCATGATGCGGTTTGCTTCCGGATCGTTCGGGTCCAGCTCCAGCGCTCGCTGCGTCCGGCGCTCGCCGTCAGCCCAGTCGAAGTCTGGCAGACCGGAGCGGGCGCAAACCCACATCGCTTGGGGCCGGCAAAAGTTCGGGTCCGCATCGATGGCACGTCCAAACCAGGAAACCGCCTGACTGAGGTTCTCGTCGGTAATGCCGCCGAGGCGGTGGTATTCGAGGCCACGCAGGTAGAATTCATAAGCGGTCATAGACTCAGGCTTAAGACGACGTGAGGTGGCAATGTCATTTTCCTCAATACGTCCAAGGACGGTCGAGGCCACGCGTGAGGCAACTTCGTCGATCCGCTCTGCAAGCTCTTTGAATGGTTGGCTCCAGCGGTCGTTCCAAACCACGCTGCCAGTCTCCGACTCAGATAGCGAAAGGTTCATGCGGATTTGCGAACCCATTTTGCGGATTGTCCCCGAGAGGACATAGCGCACTCCAAGCCGGTCACCGACGGATTGCGGGCCGGTTTCATCGAAGGCAATCACGCGGGTCGCCGATCGCGATGCAACAAAGAGCTTCTTGAAACGGCCCAACTCAAAAATCAATTCTTCTGTGATGCCATCGGCCAGGAACTGCTGATCCTTGTTATCTGACGTTGCCTCGATTGGCAGGACGGCCAGCGAAAAAGGTCGCTTTGTTCTACTCGGTGCAACCTGATTAAGAGTTGGGGTGATCTGGTAGATGTGGCGATCGATCTCGCCGCGGAGGCGATAAACCTTGACGGGTTCGCCGATATTCTTCAATCGACGTTCTCCGAGATCGTCAAAGGCGTAAGGCGAGGTGCGGCGGATCTGCTCAAACAGCGCCGTACTTATGTCGATGGCGTTGGGCTCACTGTTCTGTTGGATACGGGCGGCGACGTTGACCCCGTCGCCAATCAAATCATCGCCATCAACCAGCACGTCGGCCAGATGCAGGCCAAAACGCATGCGGAGCGGGTTCTCCGCCCCACCCTCTGCCAGCGCCAGCCCGCTGCGGATACCGGCGGCACAACGCACAGCGTTGACTGGGCTGGGAAATTCGACCAGCACCGCGTCGCCCATTGCTTTGAAAACCCGGCCTTCACATTCGCCAACCTGGGTGTCGATGACTTTACGGCAAGCGGCGAGCCGTACTGCCGTGCCTTCTTCGTCGGCCTCCATCAGGCTCGCGTAACTGACCACATCCGCTACCAATATGGCTGCCAAACGACGTTTCATCGGCCGGATCTCCCGTTACAGCCTACCATAGCTTACCTGTGCGGGAAGCGCCCGTGGGAAACGGCGTTCTTTCTGCGGCCGCATTTGCGTTCCCCGCAACACACTTACCTAACCAAAGCAAAAGTCCGGTCCTGGCACGTTTGCGACATTGGGATCTGGCAGCAGCTATCACCGCTCCCTACCCCCGTCCAGAAAACTCAAACTGAGACGACACCGCTTGCCACGGGCACGGGAACGTTTTAGAACAAACAAAGAACATGCCCGCGCGCATGTGGACAATTGCCACATCGCACTGGCAGGCAGGGGCCGGGACCACTAGGCTTCGGCCAACGACAAGGGAGAGCGAAAATGGCAGGGTCGGTCAACAAAGTGATCCTGATCGGCAATCTCGGCGCCGATCCGGAGGTGCGCCACACCCAGGACGGGCGGCCGGTGGTCAATCTCAGCCTCGCGACGTCGGAATCCTGGCGCGACAAGGGCTCGGGCGAACGGCGCGAGCGCACCGAGTGGCACCGGGTGGTGATCTTCAACGAGAACATCTGCAAGGTCGCCGAGCAGTATCTCAAGAAGGGCTCCAAGATCTATGTCGAGGGCCAGCTCCAGACGCGCAAGTACACCGACCAGCAGGGCGTCGAGAAATACTCCACCGAAGTCGTCCTGCAGCCGTTCCGCAGCGAGCTCACCATGCTCGACACCCGCCCCTCCGAAGGCGGCGGGCGCGGATCGGCCGACGACCAGTTCGGCCAGTCCGGGCCGATGGATCGGCCGCGCCAGGAGCGCAGCCCCGCCACGGCCCGCGACCTCGATGACGAAGTGCCATTTTGATGCCGCAAAATTTGCCCTAGCTGTCGGTGGAGATCCGTCAGTCACGACAGCGGGTGATGCCATGCAGATCAGCGCGCCAGCGGCCGTCGCCGCAGCCGTCGCCATCGTCGCGATATTCTCGGCCCCTGCGGTCCAGGCGGGCGACAAACTGTCAGCAGAAGAGATCGCGGCCTTGTTTCCGGGCCAGTACGAAGCCATCTGGAAGGACAAGCACGAGGTCCTCGTGGAAGCCGGCAGCGATGGCGAGATCAGCGGTTCCTACGGAATCTTCTTCGGCAGCGGCAAATGGTGGATCGTTGGCGACCAGTTGTGCGTTGGGTCACATTGGTTCTCCAAGGACCGTTGCTCGAAGGTGGAGCGCCAGGGCGAATGGTTCATGGGAATGCACAACGGCAAGGGCAAGGCCCGCGTGCGATTCCGTCCGCTGTAAGGCCTGATTATTTCAGGAAATCAGACGCTTGCAGACAACAGTTGAAATTATCCTGAAAGTGGCTGGACCTGCGACCAACTGACCGCATCCCCGCCACTAAAACTTCACAAAGATTCGGTTAATTGAGGTCAACTCTTAAAGGGTTACTCAACATAACCGGCAAACGTATCGGGGCGGGCGACAGGCCGGCAGCCTGCGATTCGCCACAAGGAGATTTGATCGATGAAGCATGTTACCAAGATCGTTGCCGCGGGACTTCTGGGCGTTGCAGGCGTCATCGGCGCCGCTTCGATGCAGCCGGCGAGCGCCGAGCCGCTCGAGCCTAAGGCCCTGAAGGCCCTGTTCCCGGGCAGCTTCGCGGCGGAAGTCAGCGGCTACCAGGTCAGCTTCGTCGCCCACCAGGACGGGTCGCTGGTCGGCAAGTCCCAGCAGGGCACCGACACCGGCCAGTGGAGCGTGCAGAGCGGCCAGCTCTGCATCATGCTGACCAGCTGGCTCAACGGCCGCACCGCCTGCTCCCAGGTGGTCCAGCACGGCGACTGGTACCGGGCCGACAACGTCGTGTTCCGCAAGCTCTGATCACCGAGCCTTACCCTGGCCTTCGGGGCGCAACGGCACCGGCCGCTTTGCGCCCCTTTTTGTGCCTTCTCCCCTCGGGGAGAAGGTGCCCGAAGGGCGGATGAGGGCCGACGCGCGACCGCGCGTCGGAAGGGCGTCGCCAATCGGCCCAAAACCCCAGCATAACTGCGATTTTTCGGCCCGCGCGATTGCCCTGAGGGGGCCCGTTTGCTAGGTTGACGAGACCCAGCGAATCGACCGTCCGGCGCCCGCTCCATCCATCGCAATCCCGGCTCCAGACGCAGCGACACAGACGTGCCCGGCGGCCCGAAACGTGGCGCCTCCGGGGAAAGGAAGCTTGCCTTGAGCACCCGCGACCCCGATCAGCCCGGCGGCGAGCCGGAAGACATCCGCCCGATCGCCATCGAGGAGGAGATGAAGCGCTCCTACCTCGACTACGCCATGAGCGTGATCGTGTCGCGTGCGCTCCCCGACGTGCGCGACGGGCTGAAACCGGTGCACCGGCGCATCCTGTTCTCCATGCACGAGAACGGCTACGACTGGAACAAGCCCTACCGCAAGTCGGCCCGCGTCGTCGGCGACGTCATCGGCAAGTACCATCCCCACGGCGACCAGTCGATCTACGACGCGCTGGTG
>DATKDU010000452.1:0-2712 GCA_035512595.1 Pirellulaceae bacterium | reverse complement strand
AGAATGCCGATGCGGCTGGGGTCGATGCGCCACTCGTCTGCCCGCGAGCGGACGAGGCTCATCGCCCGCTGCGCATCTTGCACGGCAGCCAGCCACCGCCTCTCGGGATCGCGAAACGGCACGCGATACTTCAGCACAACGGCGGTAACGCCGATTTTGTTCAGCCACTCGGCTACCTCCGTTCCTTCCAGGTCCCAGGCCAGGATATGATGGCCGCCGCCGGGGCAAATGACGACGGCCGCTCTAGTGTTGTTCGCCTTGGGCGGCTGGTAAACGACAAGCTGCGGCGTCGAGACATTCCCCAGCTTGATGATCCGCCTGCCGGCAATCAGCCGGTCTTCCGGTTTTGTCTGATCGGCCTCCGGTGGAAATTCCCTCGTTTCGCCGGGTGCTTTGGCAGGCCAGAGGTTGACCCTGATCGGCTCGGCGGCGGCGGATACGCCCGCGGGAGACGCGACAAGTAGCAGTGCCAGCGCGCAACGCATCATTTTTCACCCTGTCATCAGCACGCCGCCGTCGATGTTGATCGCCTGGCCGACGACGGCAGCGGCCGCATCGCTGGCCAGATAGACGGCCAGCGGAGCGATCTCGTCTGGTTCCAGCCGCCGCCCCAGCGGCGTCAGGCTGGCTTCCTGGTCTTTGAAGGCCACGCCGCGGCGATTTGCATCGTATTCGATCCGCCGGTCGTTCATTACGGTGTGGACCGGTCCGGGGCAGATCGCGTTGACCGTGATGCCGCTGGCGGCGACTTCCATCGCCAGCGTCCGCGTCAGGCCGAGCACGCCGTGCTTGCTGGCGGCATATGCGGCTCCGTGCAGGCTGCCGATCTTGCCGTTGATCGAGGCGATCGTGATGATCCGGCCCCAGCGGCGAGCGAGCATCCCGGGCAGTACGACTTTGCACAACAGATACGGCGCCGTCAGGTTCACCGCTAGCGACAGGTCCCAGAAATCGTCGTCGAATTCGACGACTGGCCGCGGGTTGGCGCTGCTGCCGACGCCGGCGTTGTTGACGAGAATCTCGATCGGGCCGAGCGATTGTTGGACGTCCTCCACCAGCTTCCGCGGCACGCTGCGATCGGCCAGATCGGCGGGAAATGCCGTCGCGACTCCACCGCTGGCATGGATCGCGCCGACCACTTGCTCGAGCTCACTCGTCGTCCGCGCCGTCAGCGCCAGCCTGGCTCCCTCCGCCGCATAAGCCAGCGCGATCGCCCGGCCGATGCCACGGCCGGCGCCGGTAATGAGGGCAACGCGATTGGCGAGCAGTGGCATTCGACCCTCGGCTACTTCTCTTTTCGCTTCAGCTTGGAGTCATTCTCCTGCATGAACCGCTTGAGGTCATCGGCGAATTCCAAGAGCCGCGTCCACTGCTCGACGTACAAGGTCACCGGCATTCGCTGGAGTCCGTACACTGAGACGGCCCCTTTCTCGCTGACCTTGCAGTACAGCCCGCGTTTGGGCGCATCGAGCTCATTGAGTTGCTTCGTGGCGTCTTCGACCGAGAGCTCTCCGGCTTGCAGCTTCTTGAGAATCTCTTCCTTGGTCACGGGCGGCTCCTGAGCGTGGATGCAGCTGATGAATGTGCCCAGCCAGCGGGTCTGAGGAGCAATGTAACGCAGCGAATGGCTGGATACGAGGCCGCGCCGCCTTATTAGCGATGAAAACCTCGCTAGGATCGGAATGCCGCCCGCACTTCGTTCCTTCCAAGCACAATCAAACCCCAAACGCCGACAGGGATACCCACCACCAGGCACGGGCTGCAAAACGGAATGCAGGCCAGGATCGACGCCACGAATGCCGCCCGATGACTCCCCAAGATGCGAAATTGGTTGGCGCCAAACAACGTTGCGAGCGTCGTGGCAAGTATGGCGACATCCGAGGCGAGAACCATCGCCAACATGCTGGCGTCTTCGCCAAACATTACGTAGTGAATGACGAACATATAGATTACAAAGGGCAAGTTCAGGGCGGCGAGCGTCATCATCACGATGGCGACTGGCTGCACCTTGAGCCGCACCTCCATCCTGAGCAGCGGATCGTCCAGAGATGGCGTCGCCTCCGCTGGCGCTTGGTAGGGATTGACTTGAACGTTCTTCGGCGGGTTATCGTTCATTCGTGCAGTTCTATCCTATCAGCGAGTCTATCGCGTCGGGGATCGAAGCGTTCTGCGCGTGCCCAGGACCGCTGTTACGACAACGTTTGGCCGGTCGCCATTCTATGTCCCCACTGTCGCCCGCCGTCCGTCGCCTATAATGACGTGTCTGTTAGCTCCCTTCCCCCTTTGCCCCGATAATCCATGCCCACCCAATTAGAATCCGCTCGTGCCGGCCAGATCACCTCCGAAATGGAATTCGTCGCTCGCCGCGAAGACCTCGCGCCGGAGCTCGTGCGCGACGAGGTGGCTGCCGGCCGCATGGTCATCCCGGCCAACAGGGGCCACGTCGCCGCCCGCCTCGAGCCGATGGCCATCGGCATTGCCGCCACGTGCAAGATCAACGCCAACATCGGCAACTCGGCGGTCACCAGCAACGTCGATGAGGAGTTGGACAAGCTCCACACGGCAGTCCATTTCGGCGCGGACACCGTGATGGACCTCTCGACCGGCAAGGACATCGACCGCATCCGGGCGGCGATCATTGCCGCCTCGCCGGTGCCGATCGGGACGGTGCCGATCTACCAAATGCTGGAGGAGCTCGGCGGCAACATCGAG
>DATKDU010000451.1:0-7747 GCA_035512595.1 Pirellulaceae bacterium | reverse complement strand
CTTCGACAATTCGAACGCCTCACGCGCCTTCGGTGAGTTCAACATCTCGAAAGCTTGCTGGTAGAACTTGTCCAGGCCGTCGAGGTCTTGGCTTTTGACTTCGACTTCGCGGAACGTCGTGTCCAGCCCTTCCAAAAGACCACGGCGGGCGTCGATCCGCTCTTTGCTCAGACCGTCCGGCAGGTTCAGGGCGCGGACGCTGAAGTCTCGTGCGTTCGGGTCGCCGTTCACCTTGAACGGGTTATGCGCGACGCCGAGGTAGCCGGCCGGCTGGGTCGTCTCGGTCGAGGCGATGTCGTAGCCGAAGTTCAGCTTGATGTAGGGCGGCACGCCCGGCGGCGACTGGTACTCCTTGCTGACCACCGCCCCGTAACTTGGGTACTGGAGGGCCGGTGTCGGCGGGTTGCCGGTCGTCAGGAACCGCTGGCCGAGCGTGTGTTCGGCCTGGCTGTGGGACACGCTGCGGAGCAGGGCGAACTTGTCGGCTTGCTGGGCGAGCTTGGGCAGGAGTTCGCAGACCGCCATCCCCTCCACGTTTGTCGGGATCGGCTTAAACTCGCCTCGATACTCGGCCGGGGCGTCTGGCTTCATGTCGAAGGTGTCGATGTGAGTCGGCCCGCCGTGCAGGAAGATGAAGATGGCGCTCTTGTCCGCCGCCTTGCCTTCACCCGCGCGGGCGTGTCGCAGGTAGCCGGGCAAACCCAAACCGAGAAAGCCCAGCGCCCCGGCCTGGATGAAGCTCCGGCGGCTGACGCCGTCGCAGTAGCGTTGAGATGGCATGGTCGTCTCCTCGGGGGGACCACGGCGATTTCCGTGGGTAAAGTGTTAGTGGTTGAGAACGAATTCCCGCACGTTCAGGAGCGACCAAAGCACATCTTCCAACCCGGTCTTGCGGTCGGCGGCACCAGCCACATAATCGACTGCCTTCGTGGTTTCTTTCTCGGTCGGAAGGCGGCTGAGGGTGCCGAGGTAAAGCTCCTCGATCAGTTGCTTGTCGTCCTTGCTCTCCTTGAGCAGCTTGGCGAGTCGCCCGTCCGCGGCAGCAATCTTCGCCTGCACCTCGGCGTCATTCATCAGGTAAAGAACCTGCGTCAACGTCACGTCAAAGCTCCGCTCGCCGTCGCAGGTCTCGGCCCGCAGAGGCCGACCGAACACTTCGAGTGCGTACCCGGAAGCATCGGTGGTGCCACCGAACCGGGTCGGGGCCAACCCAATCGTCCGCGTCCCCTCCGGTGCTACGGTCGTATGGTAAGTCTTCGCCTTCCAGACGTATGCCGGCTCCATGCCGCCGGTCGCTTGGTTGATGGAGTCCACGACGACCTCGGCGGGGAGACGCCGCAGCCGAGCGTGCGAATAGTTCCGCTCGTCTAGCCGGTTGCTGTCGTTGGGTCGCCACGACAACTGATACACCCGCGAGTTGAGGATGGTGCGGTGCAGGTGCTTCAGGTCGAACTTGTGGGCCACGAAGTCCTGGGCCAGCCAGTCCAGCAACGCCGGGTTCGTGGGCGGGTTGGCAGCGTTGATCTCGTCCGCCGGTTCGATCAGGCCCACGCCGAAGTAGTGCTTCCAGAGGCGGTTTGCCAGCGCCCCGGCGAAGAACGGGTTGTCGGCGGCCCGCATCCAGTCCATAAGGAGCGTGCGGGGGTCTTGCCCGTCTTTGGGGGAGAGTTCGGGACCGCCCGGCAGTCGGGGCTTGACCGTCGCGCCGGGCTTGGTCGTCCCGACGACGCCTTTGCCGCCCTTGTTTGCTGCACCGCCCGACCCGCCGACAGAAACCTCGCTGTATCGGTACACCAACTCCCGGCCTCGCTGGTCGCCGCCCGGCGGCAGGATCACGTCCTTCGGCACGTCGTCGGGTACTCCGACCGAGACCGAATCGAAGAAGGCGGTGTAGCCCTTGAAATCGTCCTGCGTCCAGCGGTCATAGGGATGCTTGTGGCACTGCGCGCATTCGAGGCGGACGCCCAGGAAGGCGTATGAGATGCGGAGCGCTGCCTTCTCGCCCTTGTACGCCTTCCAGAAGAGGTCATTCGTCTTCCGCTGGGCATAGGTTGCGGACTCGAAGTGCGCCGCCGGCTCCGGTGGACTTCGCCGGGCGTCTTTGCCCGCATCCGCACCGGCACGAATCTCCTCCACCACCTTCAAGTATTCCGCCGCCGCGTCCTTCGCCGTCCGGCCCTCTCGCGTCGTGGCGGTGACGAAGCCGGCCACCAACTCGTCGTAGGGGGCGTTGTTCTCAAGTTTGTTGCGGAGCCACCCTTGCCAGAGCCAAGAGGTTTTGAGCGCGGGCGGGGGAGTCGCGGCGCTGTCGTTGCCGGTCAAGTCGGAGAACTTCGTGGCCCAATACGTCGCGTACTCGGGTCGGTCGAGGAGTTCGTCGATCTTTTTGGCCCGCTTATTGGCGTCTTTGTCGGCGAGGAACGTGCGGACCTCATCGGGGTCGGCAGCGTGCCGATCAGGTCGAGCGACACGCGGCGAAGGAACTCCGCGTCATTGGATAGCTCGGAGGGTTGAAGGCCCAGCTTCTTCCACTTCGCGGCAACCAACTCGTCGATCTTGTTGTTCGCCGGGAAGTCCGGGGCGCGTCCGGTGGTTGCGGCATACGGAATGAGGACGTGGGCCGAACTGACCGACCCGCCGAACGTGACGACAACGGCGGTGTCCCCCGAGCCGCCGGCGGTGACGAGGCCAGCATCGGTGACGCGGGCCACGGCTTCGTCGTTGGTGGCGAACTGCGTCAGCCCGGTCACGTCTTCCTTCGACTTGTCCGCGTAGTGGGCCACGACCTTGATTTGGGCCGTCTCGCCCCGCTTGGCGAGAACCGCTTGCGTCGGGATGACCTCCAACCGTTCGACGGCAGACTCACGGCTCGGCGTGTAGGGCGTGCCGGCGGCGATCCACGCTTTGAGCATGTGGTACTGCCAACTCCCCGCCTCGAACCGCTTCCCGCCCCGGTGTGCGACCTCGCGCGTCGGCTTGAGCAGGAGCGGACTCTTTGCAGGGTCTTTGGCGTCGATCCGCGCCTTGAGCGCCTCGAAGTCCATCTTGGGGTCGGAGCCGAACAACGAGAGGCGGAAGCCGCCTTGCCCCTGGAACGAGCCGTGACAGCCCCGGTTGTTGCACCCCATCCGCCCCAGCAGGGGTTGGACGTGGCGGGTGAATTCCGGTACGCCTCCCGGCCCATCCGTAGTCCACCGCGTTGGAGCCGACACCACTTCGGCAGGTTGACTACCAGCATCAGCCCACGCGAGATTTACAAAGCTGGCAACCAGAATCCAGCACGGCAGAACCCAAATGGTGTGTTTCATCGCTCGACCCCTGGTCCAAATAGAGTGCCGACTTCGCTGGGCGGGATCACTTGCTGACGCTTGGCTGCGGTTCCTTCTCAGCCGGAGGTTGAGGCTTTTTCTCGCGCGGTGCTGCGGGTTGCTTTTCGCTCGGCTGGCCAGTTTTCTTGTTCCCAGCACCTCGCTGTTGCTTGAGCTGCGATTTCTGTTCATCCGTCAGCAACTCCACAAACTTGCCGCGCAGCTCATCTTGTAACGCAGCGAGCGATTCCTGAGCAGCCTTGAGATCGGCCTTCTCCTGGTCGCTGAGCAGGGCATCAAGCGCTCGCGCGGCGGCCTCGGCCTGGGCTTTGCGACGTTCGGCGGTCAGGATCGCGTTGATCGTGGTGGCGGCCTCGCTCAACTTGGCAGCATATTCCTTCTCGATCTGCTCCGCCTTCGCGCTTTGCTCCGGCGTGAGGGTGGCCCGGACATTCTCGGGCAATTGAAACATCTTGCGCAGTGTTGCCGTGTCTTTCGCTCCTTTTTCGCCGCGCGGTTTCTTGTCGCGTTTCGCCGCGGACTCCTTTTCCCGCACCGCCACGGACTTCTTGTCTTGCGGCACGTCATTCTTCTGGTCCGCCCTCAGCGGTGAAACGAAGGCAACAATCACGAACAAGGCAATTGCAACGCGGGTCGAGCTGGACATGGTTCGCTCCTGCAGTGGGTAGAATAATGATGCGCCGTGCGACAGTGGCTGTGACGGCTCTTCTGGCTCCTTCTTCCCGCGGGACCTGCGATATTGGACAAAAAACTTGCGGAAATCTGACTATGAACGTTTGCACTCATACGCGGCCGGTGGGCTTGTTCGCGAAACGCCCGCGGAATCCGAGGACTTTCTTGAAGCCACGCTCCCTTTTTTGTCCAGAATTCGGCAGTTGCAGGGAAAGAGGAAAGAGAAGGAGTATGTCTGCGTGAGCGTGCAAGCCGAGTTTCTGGCGTTGTTCTTGAAACACGAGGGCGACCTGCGCGCGTTCATCGGTTCGCTTGTCCGCGATCGCAACGGTTGCGAAGACATTCTCCAGGAAGTGGCGCTGACGGCGTGGTCGAAGTTTGACGCCTACGATCGTGGCCGCTCGTTCGGCGCGTGGGCACGAGGAATCGCGGCAAACAAAATCATGAAAAGACGCGAGCAGTTCGCGAGGTCGCCCGTCTTATTCTCGCCCGAAACAGTGCAGGCGGTGCTCGACGCTTGTGATCGCGCCGAATCCAGGCCATTGCCGAAGGAGGAGGCGCTGGAAGCCTGTATTGAAACCCTGCCGCGACGGTCGCGCGGGCTGCTGGCATTGCGATATGAAGAGTCGCTTGATTTGCAGCAGATCGCCGATCGCCTTCAGAGTACAGTCATGGCAATCCACAAGGCGTTGTGGCGACTTCGGCAGCGCCTCCGCGAGTGTGTCGAGTCCCGTTTGGCCGCCGCACGGGAGAGACTGCCATGAAGAACGAATCTTCCGCCGATGAATTGATCGAAAAGCATCTTGACGGGTTGCTCTCGACAGCAGAACAAGATGAGTTGCGGCAGTTGCTAGTGCGCGACACATGTGTCGCCGATGCGTTTTATGCCGCTGCTTTGCAAGAAGAGCGGCTTCGCGCTCACTTTCGTAGACAGCGCAACTCGGGCCAAATGGCCTCGATTCTCGACGACGTTCTATCTGTTCAAGTCGGTGGCCCCATTCGCCACGTTTTGCACGATCAGACGGTGCGGCCGCGTCTGCGTCGCTTCAAGTCGTGGCAATGGTCCGCGGCCGCCTGCCTGCTGGTGGTTATCGGTGTCGTTTCTTATTTCGCCACCGTTGATGGCAATCGCTTCCGAGAAGAATCAACGCACGAAGTGGTCGCCGGGACCGTAGAAATCAACGGGGTCAAGCTATCGCGCATACCCGAACAAACGACGTTTGATGTGACGGGAGAGTCGTCTGCACTGATCGACCTGGCCGATGGATCCCGAGCGGAACTGTCTCCTGGATCAATCGCGACGATTCGTGGGCAGGTCAGCGAATCCCGACAGGTTGTGGCGCTGCACCGCGGCAGTGGACGGTTTGTTGTTGAAAAGGGAGAAAGTCAGTTTCGGGTTGATACTCCAGCCGGCGGCGTCACGGCCTTGGGTACGGAGTTTACTGTCAAGGTATTCTCGGATGAGGAGGCACTGGCCGCCGAACGTAAACCGGCGATGATCGTTGGCGTGATTACCGGCCTCGTCGAAGTCGATTACGCGAACGAGACGTTTCCGCTTGCCCTGGGTGACGATCGCATCTTTGTTACCACGTATTCTCCACGGACCAGCGCACCTGATCTGGTTGGCAAGGTGATTTCCGTCTCGGACGATCTTGATTCGATCCAAATTCAAATGAAGAAGACACGCGAACACCCACAGCACGTTGTCGCCGTCACGCTCCGTGATGACACCGAGTTCGCATGGGTCAATGTCCCCGCGGATCGACAGACGCCGAGTCTTGGCTACAAAGTGTCGGTGTGGCTGAATGACGATCGCAGCGGCGCGGCGGCCGTGCGGTTTTCCGTGGAGGAAGGCAGCGGTCGGCCCCCGAGTCTGACGGGGCGCGTCGTCGATGTTGCGCTTGACGGCCGTAGCATCACATTGGAATTACCGCGCCATACCAAGTCAGAGAATCCCCCGGTCACTCGACTTGTCAATCTCAATGAGCAGACGGACGCTCAATACTTTTTTGTCCGTTACGATGGCGAAGTACCCACGGTAGGTTACAACGCCACCGTCTGGCTCCAGACGGACTCGGCCGATGTGGCGCGAGTCATCCATTATTCCGGCGACAAACGGGGTGATTACGCTCCGGATCTGAAAGGCCATATGGTCGATGTTGCCGAGAACGGCGCCGTCATCGAAGTGCTGCATCGAAAGAGTAAGGCCCTTACCGCACCAAACTTGCACATGGCCCGTTCACGACTTCTCATTGGACGCGGCGCGACGCTCCTGTATCGCGATGTGCCGCCAGGCGAGCAACAGCCCACAATCGGTCACTACGTCGAAGTCTGGTTGGAACCGGAATCGTTGAACCGCGTCAAAGCCGCTCGCTTTCGCCTTGACGAACCGCGGTATAACGCGAAAGTGGGCTCAAAGTAGATCTCAGTTCCGATATGCCAAGAATCGAGTGTTCTGTGAAGATGAACGGATTCGGCACCAATGAAGACGGAAGCTTGGTCCCGTCCCCGGCTGTACCGGGGACGAGTGCGTTTTCACCCGTGAGGCGACAGCCTGGCATCAGTCGGAAGGGCAACTCGGGGACACAGCACTTTGTCGGGGGGCAACTCGGGGACACAGCACTTTGTCGGGGGCAAAAAGGTTGTGGCCAAGAAGTACTGTGTCCGCTAGGTCCCCGTCTCAGCGCCCGTTTGCCTTCGTCAAGCCGAAAGTGCTGTGTCCCCAGTTTGGCCCCCAGTTTGGCCCCCCAGTTTGGCCCCCAGTTTGGCCCCTTGTGGCTGACTTGCGATCAACTGCTGAGTGGCAAGATCACGAAACTGCAAGTTCGTTACGAGTGGCAAGGCGCGCGTTGGATCGACACACTTGAGCACAAGGCTCAAGGCACTCGCATCGTACTAAAGAGGATCGAGTTTTAGATTACGAATTTCGTGCATCGGCAGGAACAGATGTCGGGATCGTCCAACAGTGACCGGAAACCAAACTTCAGATAGAAGTTTCTGGCGGCTTCATCGAGGGCATCGACTTCCACAGCCCGAATGCCGACCTGATCGGAAATCCGCAACGAACGTCGCAGGGCATCCACGGAGCAACCAGGGGTCAGGACTCATTGTTGAGATCTTGGTCTAGGAAGCGAACTTGGGGTCGGCCGCGAGGACGCAATGTTGATTCCAAACCGAGGCGTTTCACGCTCGCTTCGATCCACGACTCGTTACCGTAGGGACTGCCTCGCTTCGCGGACGTGCGAATAGCGGCTAGCTCGCCGTCGGTGAGTGGTTTGTTCACCCGCTCTACCCACCCCGGCAGGCGTGGAATCGGCCAGGGTGACAGCAGCGCTGGCGCGGGTTCCGCCTTCTGAAGCCAACGCCATAACGAACCCCAACGCCAGTCTTCCGCACGCTCGACCAATTCCGCCCGCAGGTCAACTCTTGAGGCGTTATCCCGGATTATTCATGTAGGGTGCGTGGAGCACGGCCAAACCTATTGTGGTGCGTTCCGCAAGCCAATTTCATTGATAGCAAAGCGTTTCGATCGGGAGAAGTTCGGCCGTGCGCAACGTACCATTATGCAAGGGCTTGCTCCACGCACCCTACGTTCTCTTGAGGCGTTATTCAAAGGGATTGTCTGAAGCTGCCGCGGCTTGCAGCTTCTTGGCTAGTTCCTGATCGGCTTTGCTCAAGCGATCCAACGGCACCGATAGCTCCTTGCCGTCCGTACGATGCAGCTTCACCGCATTGTTTTCAATGCC
>DATKDU010000450.1:0-7152 GCA_035512595.1 Pirellulaceae bacterium | reverse complement strand
CATCGTATTCGGACAGCAATTCCGTCGGGCTGCTTCGGACTCCCGCCGCCAGCGTCTCAGCCATCACGCCGCCGTCATCGTGGTCATGCCCCAGGACGTGTCCCAACTCGTGCATGACGGCCGTCAGCAGGTCCATGCGATTCATTTCGCCCTGGTTGCCAGGTGTGCTGAACTCGGAATCGTCCCACGGCGTCGCATCGACGAACCAGCCCCAGCCGGCGGCGTTGGCGTCGAGCCAGATGGCGTCGCCGGATGCCAGGCCAAGCGCGGCGCCGGACAAATCGGCGATGTTGATCTGGATGGAGCCGAGGGCGGAGGTGTCCGCGCCGGCGGCCGCCCAGCGCGCCACAGCTTCGGTGAGGAGAGGATCGGCCTGGGAGAGGGTGAGACTTTCGCCCGTCTCTCCGCTGCCGGTCGCTGCGGCCTGCAAAGCGCCGCCCAGATCGTTCACCCAGGCAGGGTTCCAGTCAGGCCCCAATTCGTCGCGCTTGTCGGTGTTGGTAATGTTCGTCACGCCAGTGCCGTCGGTGCGGCTGCGGAAAACTTCCGAGGTTGACGTCCTGCTATTCACCTGGCGACGACCGGTGAAAGCTTGGTACTGATTGTCGGCGGAGAAAGTTGGAACGGCAGCAATTGGCGTGATGATATTCCGCAGTTATCAACTGCGCCGACCAATGAGGGCGAATGCGGCAGATCAACGGCCGGAAATCCTGCGGATGGGGCCATCGCCTTTGCCGATGCGCGGCACGGAAGTAATCCCAGGCGAACTTATTCAAGAGCTTAAGCGCATCGACTCGGAGTCACAGCGGAAGGTGGGATTAGTTTCTAGGCACCCAGAAAATCGAAACTGTACCACTATCCGGAGACGACGCCGAGCAAGTCCTGGTTTCCCCCACGCCGCCGAACGACAAAGCCATGTCAGCGGACTTTCTCCAGATCAACGAATTCCTTGACCCGGAGCACGTGGCCGGTCCCCTCTCTCGCTGTACTGAACCACGACCTTCAGAGTGAGCTTGTCCAACTTAGTGCGGTCCGCGGCAAAGCTGACGATGACGCGCCCTGATGGAGATTTTTCCTCGCGCAAGGTCGAGGAGAGCAGCAGTTTTCCTTCGTCTTCCATTTCCAAGGCCACGCGGCTGTAGTCCTTCAGTTCCCCCTTGGTCTCAAATTCAAGCACAACCAGGACAGCGTCGGGGCCAGCGGCACTGGAATTGATTTCCAGGCCGAGTGATTTGGCTCGCTCCTTGGTGACGAATTCGATATCCTCCAGGGCGAAGCACGGGCTGGGGGCCACGACGAGGAAGACCGCCACGGCTGAGATGGTGAATATCGTTTTCATCAAGTAAATTCCTTTCGTGGTTGCGAGGTTCCACGAGCGGCACAGCGCCCTTCGTGCGTCAACCCAATACGGAGACGACGCTGAGCAACTCCGGGTTTCCCCCACGTCGCCGAACGACAAAGCCATGTCAGCGGCCTTTCTTCAGTTCCACGAAGTCCTTGACCCGAAGCCGGTATTCAGTGCCGCCGGCTCCGCCGTCTTGGAACGGCACCATCACCCGCAGGCTGCTCTGGTCCAGTTGGACGCGGTCGGCGGTAAAACCGACGACCACGCGGCCCGCCTTGGAACGGTCCTCCTTGAGCGCCGCGGTCACGTGGGGGTTGTCTCCCTGGCCGATCCACAACTGCACGAGGGTGCGGTCCTTAAACTTGCCCCCAGGGCTGAATGCCTTGAACGCGCCCTCGGTCCTGAACTCCAGCGCTACGCTGACGTGGTTGGGGCCGGCCGCCGTCGTTCAGACTAGCAGGCCGAGTTCTTTCGCCTCCTCCTTGGACACGCTCAAGACGTCCCACAATGCAAAGCACGCCCTGGGGGCCACTCCGAACAGAACAGCGAAAGCTACGATGCTGACGATCGTTTTCATCTTGTACGGCCTTTCTTGTCGTGGTTCTCAGGCCCGCAGTTTTCAGGGTCGCAGCGGGGCACAGAGCCCTCCCTGCGCAAACCATAGGCTAAGACGACACTGGGCAAGCCATGGTTTGCCTCCAACCGCCACGCCTGAAGATCGTGCCGCTCGGCGATAGCGTGGGGGGCGAGCAGGGAGCCAGTCAAGCGCGCCTAGCCGCAGAGGAGGCCCGCCGACCAGCAGCCTATCGCTCTTCCTGCGGCGACTCAATGCGCACAACGATCCGCCCCCTGTGCTTCTCCGCCGAGATCGTGATCCCGTTGGGAAGGCCTCGCCTCCGCCACAAAAGGGCACTGTTACTGTACGGCTTCCAACTGGTCCTTGAGGATCGTCCTTAGCCGCTCCGCTTGGCCCGCACGCGCACGTGCTTCCTCTACCCAAGGTAGTTTGGGTGAGGATTTGGGTATTTTTCGCTTGCCGGAGCATGGTCACTGAGGGCCGGACCGCGGCCCGCGACGGCGGCTATTAGCCCGGCGGCTCAGACCGACCGGGCGGGCAAGCAGATCCGTACATACGCAGCGGTTCGCGACTGCGCTGCTGAACCGTGTCGAGCAGCTTCAAAACCTGGAACTCATGTTTCCAGATTCCGGTCTTCTCCCTGGCAGCCGCACAACTCAGCCTGAACTCGTCGTGGGGCTTTCCTTCGAGGTTGCCGCGGACTTTGTTGGCGCTGTCTCCAATGCAAGTGACCGCATCTTGCATGTCGGACAGGACGGTCGCGAGCAGGCCGGCGATCGGATCGTGGCGCTGGGCGGCCTGATTCGTAAGCTGCTCCACCCAATTCGGGGCTTCTCCGGCGGCAGGGGGTGAGGTACTCGCTTGTGGAGCGGCAGGCGGTGTTTTCTGGGCGGCAGCTGCACCGTTGGACCCGGTCGCCGGCGGCGGGGGCCGTTTGACAGGCTGGCCTGACGCCGGCGGGCGAGGCCCAGGAGGCAGTGGGGTGTGGGGCTGGGTCATGGTGACATACTCCTTCGCGAAAGGGGGCGAGACGGACTGACAGGTGACTCAGGAGGTACCAGTGGCGGGGGCGTGGTCTTTAACCGGGGACGGCGCAGCGTTCGGCCGTGCCAGCGTAGTCCCAGGGGTTCGACCACTGCCTGCAGCCGCGCCTTGAAGCGGCGTCTGATTTCTCGGGCGGCAGCGATGGCGGCCTGGAACTGGCGCTCGGCACGATGCGGGGCCTGATGTTTCGCAAGTGCGCTGCGAACTTGTTCCGCGAACTGGGGATCGGCACCCAGGCTGATGGCAATCTGCCGGCCACCAGCGCGGAAGCGAAGTCGGTAGCGTACACCTGTGCGGTGGCGCTCCTGCACGACGGCGCCGGCCCTGGCCAGCACCTCCAAGTGCGCCGGGCTGAGCGGCAGCTCGAATTGGTCAAAAGTTGAATTCATCTTCATCGAGATCCTTCAAAATCGCCTCAATGTGTAGCCAGTTTCAGCCGCTGCGCGAGCCGGTCGGACCAAGGCGTGCCAGTTCCGGGATCTGGCTTGGGCTCAGGTTCGACTGTGAGCCGTACGTAGTCCTCGGTATGCGATGCGAGCAAGAACCGCAGCATGCGTTTGGCAAGGTCTGGCTCCGCATCGACCTGCCGCCACAGCGGCTCCACCAGTCGACGATACATAAGACCACTTAACCGTTGGCGTGCGCGCTGGAGCTCCGAAGATCGCAGTCGATCGCCCGCCAGCCCGCGGAGGTTCTGGACCGCGGCCACCAGCGTATCTCGCGGGGGCGATGCCTTGCTGGTCGAGCGATCGGTCGTGGAAGGGGCGGGCATATGAACCTCGCGTCAGGCGGCACGAGCCGGCGGGCAGGGACTCTGGACGTCGCTGGCAGCGGTGGGATTATCCTTACTGGTGGTAGCTCGCAACTCGGCCAACTCTGCCTGGGCAGCATCGAGTTGGCGACGCAAATCGGCCAGCTGCTGCTCGCGCTGTTCGCCTTGGGTCTCGAGATCCTTGCGCTGGGCTATCGCCAGGTCGATCTGGGGCTGCGCGATGATCAGCCGCACCGCCAAAGCGATGAGCCGCATCGCTCCTTGGGGCGTTCTCCACGAGTCGGCAATCGCGACCTCCGCCAGCATAAAGAGCTTTTGGACGGTCGCATCGAAGCGGTCCATCGGCTGGCCAGCGGCGGCCCGGATGATGTCCGCATCCATGTTGAGCATCGAGCGGGTCACCACCGGCCCGCAGTACAGGGCCCTGCGGAGCTGGAACCCGAGCTCGGCGTTGCCCTGGCGTTCTACCGGGGCGATCAAGCGGCAATCGATCCAGTCGGTTGCCTTGCGACGGTCCTCCAGGTCGCAAAACAACGCCACCCACATATCCAGCACCGGCAGTTCGATCCCCAGCCGCTGGCAGATTTCCGGGCGCGGCAGGTTCCCGAGGATCATGAGATATGCCAGCTCGCTCAGCTTCTGGTCGCGCTGCAGGGCCATGGCGCCGACCAGCGCCGGTTGCCATCGCGCTCGGAGGCGGAGCCACTGTGGATCATGCTCGTGTTCCAGATACTTCGCGGCCGCAAGAATCAGCGGGTCGCGGTAGCTGGACGTCCGCTCAGCGGCCAGCTGCACCGCCTGCGCCATGCGCCAGCCAGGCCCATAGGCAAACCGCAGATGCTGCCACCACGACATGTCCTCGGGGTGCCCAGGAGGCACGCTCGCTGTCGGCGCAGCAGCGGTGGGCCGCGACGGCGGAGGGACAAAAGTGCGGCGCTTACCTGATTCGGCGGCCAACGATGGCGCATTTGACCGCTGGAAAGATGACACATCCATGCGTTGGTCCTGACCGGGCGATAGTCATGTTGCCCAGATCATTTTTGGCCTGGCGCAGCGGTAAGCTAGCACTTTTATTGCCGCATATTTCCACCGCCAGCGCTGATAAGCCTTGGTCTCTGAATCATGCGACCTGGCAACCTAGGACCCTAACTTCTTTTCTATTGCGGGCTTATCGCGCTCGGGAGGTTCGACGCCTGGAGTCGTTGAAGACCGAGTGAATTACGACCGACTGACGGTTTTCCGCGAACTGGACACTTGGTTCACCTGCCGTTATTCCGACGACGATATGCCCAAATCGCTGCGCCGCAAGCTGCTGTTCAGCAAGGTCAGATGCCCGCTCAGGCTCGCACCGGGCCCGCCGGCGACGGTGTATTGAGTGGCCTTATCGCTGGATTTACGCCCTCCGATAGGTGGGGCGAAATGGCATTTGGGCGCAGCCGCCGATCCGGCCCCGTTCTGGAAGCGGTATATCCATTGACCCAGGGGCTGGAATGGATTGTCCGGGTCACCAAGGGGCGAGCTGAGATCCGCCCGGTCCGGCGCCACAAGCAAGATCGAGTGGTGGCAACATCCTTGCCTGCTTTGGGCCGGCCTGCTGAAGAAGACGCTGGCGCGGCACAAGAAACGAAAATAGGGGCGGCCAATGGCCGCCCCTCAGGGATTTCGTTTTGTGGCTGATTTACTTACACCAGCTTGCGGCGGAAGCGGCCAGCGACCAGCACTCCCACGGCACCAAGGCCCCAGATGGCGAGGGTCGCGGACTCGGGAGTAGGTGTCACGGAGAAGTCCCCGCTATAGGTGAGCTCGCCCGTCGCTACAAGTGTAAGACGCTGAGTAAGCGAGTCCGCTGAACGAACGGAAGCATCGAACGATTCCGTTCCAGAAAACGTGCCGGTAAAGGGGCCGAGGGAGCCAACTAGGTTGGTGGTGGCACCCAGATTCGCGTTGTCAAGATACAATTCGGCCGTCGCAGTAGAGCCTGCGGAACCACCTAACGTGCCGCCGTGGGAGGGAATGGGTCGATGACCCTGCAAGAGTGCGATCAGAAGGCCGTGGCCGTCGTGGTGGCCATTCAAGGGGAGCCGCGCGTCCTGCGCGGCAGCGCCGCCTACTTCGTTGATTCGGCGCTGGGGAACTGCCGCTGCATCAAGATCGACGATCCAAAATCGGCAGGGGCGGAACACTTACTGCGCGAAGGCGAATGGAGCGGAAGGATGACGCCAGACGCGACCTACGGCTGCGACGCCATCGTCTATCTGGATCAAAACCATTGCCCGTCGTAGGAAGAACCGCTTTCAGTCTTCCACTGCGACGACTTGATCGGTCGGGATGCGGACGTACGTGCCGTCCGACATTTCCGTTAACCGACCCAGGCAAAGCAGATCGTCAACCTCGCATAAACACCCAAACTGGCCGCGGAATGGCCCCTGCGTGATGCGAATGCGGTCTCCATTACGCAAGTCGGCCAATGGAGCGACAAGGGAGGATTGGAAGGAAGGCGTCGGGGGATCGGCAAGAAGCGATTCGGTGGGAAGGCGCATGGTAATACGGTCTGGGAGTGGGCGGGCGGGACGACGGAACCCCAATGAACCGTCATCCATCCTGGGTGGAATCTCAGCGGACGGCATTCGCTGGCTTACCGCTACCCGAATGCCGTCACAACCACTGACCGCCATCTTCCTGGTCGGCACGCGACTTGCCCCCTTGCACCCCGATGCGAGGTCGGCGACCGACGGCGGCATAGACCCAAACGCATGGATTTACTCCTTGTACTCACGGCGGGGAGAAATTGCATCGGGACCGACTAAATGCAGCGAGGCGCCGTCTCCGAAGAACATCGGCGCAGGTGCTGGCGGACGCCTGAACTCCTTTCCCTGCTGATCTTTACGCTTACAATTGCCGCATCGTCGCCGCTTTTTGAAGAGGGTCGAGTCGCCAGTGGACCGTCGGCGCTGCATGAAACAGCCTGACTGCTGCGGCCCTGTGAACCGCCAGGCCGTCGTCCCGTAGCTCCGTGCAATGGCTGCCACTCCATCACGCTTTCGCTAGCGCTTTCATCGCGAGACTCAATACGGCGCAGGATCAACCCCGGATCGGCCTTGAGCGCGACGAGGGTCGCTTTGGTCTCGGGGCAGATGGGTAGGGTGTCGACGAAGGACCTCCAGCTTCCGCGCCGCTCGGATGCAAGCAACCGCCTTGTCGCTCAGACCTAGCCCGGAGTCAGGCCGGTGAAAACGGAGGGAGACGGCGCCGGCCAGCAAGTGCCGCCAGAACCGCTCGATGCCGTCCTGGTCGGTGTGACCGAACTTGTTTCCGGTCGCCCCGTAGGTCTTGGTGGTATTCATCGGCCGCGGTTGCCCCGCCAGGTACTTGCGCACGAACAGAAAATTGTCCCAGTGTGCCTGGCCCTGGTTG
>DATKDU010000449.1:0-5782 GCA_035512595.1 Pirellulaceae bacterium | reverse complement strand
AGGTCCTCGAGGCGTTCAAGCTGCTGGAGGAGTGAGTCGCGGCGCAGTGGGGATTCCAAGCCCTTCTGAGTAGCCGTCCCGCAGCGTCTGTCCCGGCTTCTCGTGGGCGAGCTTGGCCGCCGCCAGCTTCCGCAGCTCGTCATAGACCAGCGGCAGTAACCGTTCGGCGGCGGCGGGATCTCCGGAATCGATCTGGGACAGGATGCGGGTGACGTCGGACATGGCGGCAATTATAGCCGCCGGCATGGGGCCATGCATGAAAGAGAAGGCACGGCTCCCTTCGCCCGGTGAGAGGTTTACTTGGCGCTAACGGCTCACCGGGCGATTTTCTCGTGGTCTGCTGTGGATGGTGCTGCGGTTCCATTGGCGAGAGTGTTTCTGCCGCCACGCCGCCTACTTCGGGATGGCCAAAAACCCAATGTGCATTTTTCGATCGCCATCCCATCCTGAGCCCACGACGTAGCCGGAGTCGTTCACCGCCTTGGCGTAGTTCAGCTCGCTGATCGCGCTGTTCTTGAGAAACTTGTCGAGCACGATCATTGGTGCATCCGGGCTGGGCCAGACGACGGCCGCGGGCTTCAGTTCAGCGGTGGCGTATCCTGCCACGGCGCCGGCCGAGTTGATGGCATTGCCCTGGGCGGTGCTATACGTCTTGCCGCGTGAACCGGTTCGATCGAGCGTTTGCCGCGCTCCCGACAGGAAATCCCAAACAACCGCGTCCGGGGCGGCGTGTCCGCAAATTAATCCGTTGTCGTTGACGCCGCGGGCATTACCGACATCCAGCGTGATCGGACCGTCGTGGACACCCACCGTCCCGTCCGGATGGGACCGGATGACCCAGGCGCGGGCGACCGAGACGTCGCCGCCAAAGGAGCCGCCGGCCACCAGTGCATCGCCAGCAACGTTGTCGCTGATCGCCGCCGCGTAGTGATGATCGGGCGAGAACTGCGGGAGAACGCTAGGTCCGTAAATCGACACCGTGTCATCCATTGCATTCACGTTGACGCGCCAGACGACGGCAACCTGCAGCCCGTCCGGCTCACGCGCCCAGCCGCAGATGACGCCGTTATCGTTGATGGCGATCGCCCCGCTTGCAGCGTTGAACACCGGCGATGCCGGAAGCACGATCGCCGTCGCATCTCGATTTCGCCAATAAACGGCATTGCCGTCGAGTTCCCCCACGATCTCGCCAGCGTCATTCACGCCGAAAGCCGCGGAGCCCCCGTCCAGCAGTTGCAGCGTCGAGGTTACCGTCGCGCCGTCCGCAGCGAGTGTCCAGCATGCAGCACGGTTGTCGTCCAAAAAGAGGTCATGGACGCCGCCGACGACGAGCCCCCCGTTATTGATATATTCCGCACCGGCGGACAGCAGCCCGTCGGCGCTGTCGAGCTCGACGATTTGGTAGGAGGGGCTTGCATTTTTCCCGCCGGTTGGCGGCTCGGCCCAAGAGGCCGACAAACAACAAATACCGACGGCGGCCAGCGCCGCAAGTGCTGCCGGGAATTTCCAGTTTTGGATCATGGCTGGTTTCCTATTCCAATTCGTCCGCGCCGCACGATGAAAAAGGCCGATCCACCCGGCGCGCGGACCGTGCACCGGGTTCCGGCGGACTTCTGATTCAATCCGAAAAGACGGCGGTCACCACGACGAGCAAGCTGTCATTGTCCGTTGCGGTGCCGACTGTAACTGTGCCGGTGTAATCGAAGGGGCAAGTGGTCGACGTGCACTGTTTGATGTAGATGAGTTCCTGGCTGAGGATGAACGGGCTGTCCGGTCCCGTGAACGTGTGCGCCCCTTGCGGCGGAGGTGCCGGCGTGTCCGGTGTCAGCAGCCAGAAAACCGCGCCAGGGATAGCGGCTCCCTCCGTCGTGATGTGCATCACGTGGCGGTGCTCCCAGACGGTGGAGTCAAACCGCTCATCCGAATTGACCGCGGTGAAACGGAGGAATGCGGGGCTGCTCTGTGGGTCAGCGGGGGCGACGACCACTCCCAGCGACTGGTCGCTGAGGAAATCGGGGGCGCTCGACAGCCCCGCGACCTCGACGGCAAAGGTGCGAACGACGCCGACGGGTTCCTCTCCACAGACGGGTTTCGACGCGCCGGACAGCAGCGCGGCGCAGACCATGATGGTTGAAATCGCGACCCGGAAGGCTTTGAAAGACGAAGCAGACATGGGAGTTTCCCTCTTTTCGTTATCGGTCCGCGCAGTAGAATCAAAAAGCCATCGTCCGGGCGCGCAGACCGTGAGCCCGGCGTTGGCATCCCCGGCCGGTGAGATGTGTTTGGCGACGCAGGCTCACCGGCCTTTCGTTGTCCCCCTGTTCCCTCATTTGCCCTTCGGTTTTGTCGGCTCGATTCTCAACAATTCCTCCGCCTCGGTTCGCAGCAATCCCAGCTCGACGTTGCGGTCCCGCTGCTGGTCAATCCACTGCTGCGCTTGCCGGAGCCAATCGCGGGCTTTATCGGTGTCGCCCAAGCGGTGGTGGACCATCGCCAGCCATAGCCAATCCCAGACGACCGCCTTTTTCTCCGGACGAAGTCGGACGCTTTCCTCCAAGCGCTCCAGGGCCTGTTCGAACCGGCCCGCCCGGTACAGCACGGCGCCGAGGTCGTGCATCAGGCGACGGTTGTCGGGCAGCTTGCCCAGGGCTTTCTCTCCCATCCGGACGACGGCGTCCCAATCGGCCACCGCGTCGGGGCGGAGTTTGCAGCACCAGACCAGCAGAGCGGCAACCTGGGGCTGGTCCGTCTGCCCAAACTGTTCCACCAGCCGCACACAGGTTGGGCGGTACGCCTCGGGCCGGGCAGCCGAGAGGTAGATCATCCCGTTCAGAAGCCAGTTGTGATTGCCGGGCGGCGGCCACTGCTCAAGGCGGCGCACGTACGCCCCGGCGACCTGCTCGACGACCTGGGTGACGGCGTCGCACCCCTTGGCGTCTGGACCGTCAGCCAAGCGCTGCGTCAAAGCTCTGATGGCAATGCCCAGGTTGTTGTGGGCCCTGGCGTCTTTGGAGTCGAGTTCGATGGCCTTGCGGAAGCAGGCGATGGCGTCGTCGTGCTTTTTCTGTCGATAGAGCACGATACCAAGGGAGTTGTAGCCCGCGGGCGATTTCGAGTCGCGTTGGATTGCCGTGCGTAAGCAAGCAGCGGCCTCGTCGAGCTTCCCCTGGTCAGTCAACGCAAGTCCGAGGTTCAAGTGGTTGCCGGCCCGTTTCGGGTCCAACTCGACGGCCTTACGGAGGTGGGCGATCGCCTCGTCGAGCTTTGTCGGGTCCCGTAGGTCCCTGAGGGCAAGGCCCAGGCTGTTGTGGGCGCCGGCGTCTTTCGGATCCAGCTCGATGGCCTTACGAAGCCAGGCGATGGCGTCGTCGAACTTACCTTGCTTCGCCAGGGCAATCCCGAGATTCGTGTGGGCCAAGGCGCATTTCGGGGCCAGTTCGGTGGCCTTGCGGTAGCAGGCGATGGCCTCGTCCGGCTTCCCCTGATCACCCAGGATATTGCCGAGGCCGATGTAGGCCGCCGCGTCTTTCGGGTCGAGTTCGATGGCCCAACGGTAGCTGATGAGGGCCTCGTCCAGTTTTCCCTGCTTGCGAAGGACGGTTCCCAGATTCGTGTGCGCCAGGGCAAGCTTCGGGCCCAATTCGATCGCTTTGCGCAACCAACCCTCCGCTTCGCTGAGCTTGCCCTGCTTACGGAGGGTGTTACCCAGATTCGAGTAAGCGAGCGCGTCGTTGGGGTTGAGCTCGATCGCTTTGCGATAATAACCGGTTGCCTGATCGAACTTCTTTTGGGCGTCGAAGGCAGTGCCGAGATTGCTGTAGGCCGGCGCAAATTCGGGGTCGAGTTCGATGGCTTTCTTGAAGCAGACGATGGCGTCGTCGAACTTTTGCTGCCGATGGAGGACGCCGCCAAGGCAATTGTGGACCGCGGCTGATTTCGGGTCGAGTTCGATGCCCTTGCGGCAACAGGCGACGGCCTGCTCAAACTTATTTTGAATGCTCAACGCGTCACCAAGGCTGGCGTGAGCCGCGGCGTATCTCGGGTCGAGTTCGATTGCCTTGCGGAAGCAGGTGATCGCCTCGTCCACCTTTTTCTGGTCACGCAGGGCGTTGCCGAGGTTATTGTGCGGCATGGCCGACTTCGGGTCGCGTTCGATCGCCTGGCGCAAGCAGGCGATGGCCTCGTCCAGCTTCCCCTGATCGCACAGGGCATTGCCGAGATTGCAATGTGCCAAGGTGTACGTCGGGTCGAGTTCAATCGCCTTCTGGTAGGAGGCAATGGCCTCATTCAGCTTCCCCTGCTTTTGAAGCGCCCATCCGAGGTTGTTGTGGGGCTTGGCGGAGGCCGGATCCAGCTCAATCGCCTTATAGTAAAGGGCGAAGGCCTCGTTCAGCTTCTTTTGGTCAAGCACGGCATTGCCGAGGTTCGTGTGCGCAGCGGCGCTTTTCGGGTCAAGTTCGATGGCCTTGCGGCAATGCCAAATGGCCTCATTCAGTTTCTTCTGCTTACCCAGGACGGTGCCGAGGTTGGAGTGGGCCATGGCGTGCCTCGGCTCGAATTCGATGGCCTTGCGGAAGCAGGCAACAGCCTCGTCCAGTTTTCCCTGGTCGAACCGCACAACTCCAAGATTGTTGAAGACGAAAGGATGCCCGGGACGAAGGCCCAGCGCGACGTGATAGAAGATGACCGCTTCGTCCAACCGTTGCGGCCTGCAATTCGACAGGCACCCCGCCAGCTCGAAGTTGATCGAGAAGTCGGCCGGATATACTTGTTGCGCCCTCAGCAGCGGCTTCGCTGCCTCGTCGGGAGAAATGCGATCCCGCAGTGCGTTTGCCAGCAATGCGACCGTCGATGGCGGTAAGATGCGGACATCGGCCGAGTTGGCCAGTTGGCGGAGCGACTCGGCTCCTTCTTCCTTCTTTTTCCATGCCGCACGCAGGCTGCGGCGCCACGGATCAGAGTCGATTTCGTCGGCCACCGCCAGTAGGTGCTGCCAGCTGGATTCGTCGGCGCCCATCGTGGTCGCTTTCCGCATCTGTGCCCAGCCAGTCAGCGCCGCCGCAAGCTCGGTCACGATTCGCGAATGCGTCCGCAACTGATCGGCGGCGTTGCCGACCGTCACCCCCTCGATGGTGAATCCAGCCTCGGCGAAAGCGCTGGCGTAGGCCCTCTCAGCGCCTGCCCGATTCCACGTGCCGTCCGCGACTTGGCTCCCGAGGAACCGAGCCTCTTCCAGCCGCTTGACCAGTTCGAGGTCGGCGAGCACTTGGCGTACCTGATCATGCGTCTGTTCGTCCGCTTCACCGGCGGCAAGGAGGGGCTCGGCACGCTTCGCCGCGGCCAATGCTTCCGGCCACTTCTGTTGGCGCGCCATCCGATCCGCTTCTTCGAGGATCAACTCCACCTGCCCGGCGAGGCGCGTCTGCCGGGCTTCGCGGTCGCGGACGATCCAGCCCAGGCCGCCCGCAATCGTCACGATGAACAACAGGGCGGCCGCGGCCGCCGCCAGGCCGCCCTTGTTCCGCCGCACAAACTTCCGCAACCGATACCCCACCGACGGCGGACACGCCTGCACGGCTTCATCCGCCAAATAGCGCTGCACGTCGGCGGCGACGTCCTTGGCCGTCTCATAGCGCCGGTTGCGGTCCTTCTCCAGGGCCTTCATCACGATCCAGTCCAGCTCGCCGCGAACGAGTTTGGTCAGCCGTGCCGGCTCCGTGCTGCGGGCGGCGGCAATCGACGCTAATGTGGTCGACTCGCTCCGCGAGTCGGAACCCACTCG
>DATKDU010000448.1:0-9427 GCA_035512595.1 Pirellulaceae bacterium | reverse complement strand
GTCTGCTTGTCGGTATATTCCATCAGCCCTCTGGCGCCAGCGGCCGGCTTGACCACCTCCGGCAACTTCGCGTTCGGCCAGGGCGCACCTTGTTTCACCCACGCGGCCAGGTCGGCAATCTGCGCCGGCGGCAGCTTCTTCTTCGGCGGCATTTGCAGCCTCTCGCCATGGCCTATCGCGCGAATCAGCAGGCTCTCGGTCGGATTGCCGGGGACGATTGCCGGCCCGCGCGTCCCCCCCTCGACCAGGGCGGCCAGCGAGTCGAGGCGCAGCTCGCTTTCCTGGGCGTCTTCGCCGTGGCAATCGAGGCACGACGCCGCCAGGACCGGCCGGACCTTCTTCTCGAAGAACTCGATTTGCTCGGGCGTCGGGTCAGCGGCCAGCGCGCACACAGCCCCTAGCGTTGTGGCGAGGATCACGGTCGGGATGGACAGTCGGGATCGCATGGTGGGGCTCGGGGGCGATCCAAAGGCGGGAATTGACGAACCCTCAGTCTAACCCCCGCCGCGACACCTCAGCAACCGCGATCGACGATTCTACGTTTCGCTGGGGTGCAATGCCGCGTAGAATCGGAGTGCCAGGGCCAGAGCTCCATTGGGTGTTGACATGCCCCGATTCTCACTCGCACGCTGGTCATTCGCCGCGATTTTGTGCCTGCCGCTTGTTGCCGCGGCACAGCAGCCCAAACTGCCGATCCCCGGTGTCCAAGGAGTGCCGAAAGGGCTGGAAGATTTTTCCGAACCGCAAAAGTTCTTCGAGCCGTTTCTTGGCGAAAATTTTGGCGGCAAAGTCGATCCGGCGGAGCTCGACAAGGTCGAATTCACCTGGAAAGAGGAGCAGAAATACGGCGCCGCGCAGCTTGAGGCGCTCAGGCGCGATTTCAAGCAGCGGCGGATTGCACTGACCGTCAAAGGCAAGGATGCGGAATATGTCGCCCGGCTCGTGGCCGCGATCCGCCCGCGGATGCGGCAGCACGTGCGGTATCAGGAACTGCACGTCTACATTGCGGAAACGGACGTTACCGATGCCTACACGTTTGCCGGCGGCCACCTCCTCGTCAGCCGCGGGATGCTCGAGGTCGTCGGCAGCGAGGCAGCACTCGTCTGCGTCTTGGGGCACGAGCTGTCGCACCTCGACCGCGGACATCTCGTGCGGCAGCCGAAGCAGGTCAAGCTGGCACAAAAGTCCCTGAAGTCCGGGGAGCGCGGCTTCACCTTTGACGACTTTGTTTCCAAGACGCGGACCATGACCGGCCTCTTCCGCCCCCCGTTCGGGCCGGAAGAGGAGCTTCAGGCCGATCGCGACGGCATTACCTGGGCCTACAAGCTGGGGTACGATCCGCGGGCGCTGGGGGACCTGTTCGATCACCTGGCCGCCAAGAATAACAACCCGGCATTGGCCTTCATGCCCGCTTTCCTCCGCACCCATCCGCCGAGTGCCGAGCGGAAGGAGCAAGTTGCCGCGGTCTTCGGCGAATTACAAGGTGCGGAACCACGGGGCGAATTGTACCTTGGGCGACAGAATCTCCAGCGGCAACTGACGAAGGAGCAGAACCGGTTGGAGTAGGTCCCGCCTGCCGGGCGGGACCTGGACGACAGGCTGGCCCAAGGTCCCGCTCGGCAAGCGGGACCTACTGAATATCGATGATCACCCCCGAGCGAGCCCCGGTAAGACCGCGCGTGAAGCGCAAAGGAGGGGATGTTTCGTTCTTGCTCGAAGACGAGATTGCCGAATTGGTTCAGCAGGAACGCCACGCCCTGGTGCGCCTCATCGGACCGCCGGGGAATGGAAAGACGACTGCCGTCAAGCACCTGGCGGCTGTCCTGGCCCCCTCCGACGCCGTGATGCTGCTCGATCCTGTCGAGAGCGACCCTGCGCATGCACTCACTCCGATGATACTGGCGGAGCACACGTTGGTTGTCACGACGACTCCTTTCGTCGAACGGAATGCCGACATCGATTTGGAGCTTGTCCCCTGGGGCCGGGACGAATGGATCGAGTATCTCCTGGCCTGCCATCCGGCGCAGTGCAAGTCGGTCATGGGCCGGCTGCTGGCCGATGACGGGAATCAAGCCGCCAGTTATTCGGCCGAGATTTGGCGCGTCGTGCTGGAGGAGATGGCGGGTGACGAATCGGTCTCCTCGCCGCTGGATGCGATGATCTGCCGGCTGTCAAAGCGGTTCACTCGCGAGCAGCAATTGGCGCTCTCGCCGACGGCACTGGACGAAATGCGTATCGCGCAGATGATTCCCTGGCGTGAGGCGCTCAAAGTCGTCCCCGAGTTGGATCGGCCTTCGTGGCGACTGCTCAATCAGCCGCAGGTCCTGAGCTGGATTGCGGCCGCGTATGCCGCCAGAATCCTCAAGCTGGCCCTGCCCAAGGAAGACGCCCGCTGCCTGGAGAACATTGCGGTACTGCCGCGCAGCTATCTATACAACCTGGCCGCGCTGGTGCGCGGTGATGAGCAGGCGACGAGCCACGTCTATCGCATCGCGCATTCCGGCATGGTGGGATGCCATGCCGCGGCAGTGAGCGTCCTGCATCTGGCGGGCGTTCTACCGCCCCCTGCTGTTGGCTCGCGACCGAGCGTCGGCGGTTGGTCGTTGGTCGCCGCAATTCTGGAAGGGGTGCAGTGGCCTGGCGTTTTGCTGGACCACATGGACCTGCGTGGGGCAGATTTTTCGGGTGCAAATTTGTTTCAGGCGAATCTGGAGGGAGCAAATGCGGATAGTGCGGAATTCGCTCAGGCCGATTTGCGGCAGTCGTCGCTTCGCGAGGCGAAGTTTGTTTCAGCAAATTTCGCCGGCGCTAACCTTTCGCGAGCGAAGGCTCTCGCAGCGAACTTTACCAGCGCCGATTGCAGCGGGTCGCGCTTTGACGACGCCTACCTTTGTGATGCAACCTTCCAGAACGCCAATCTTACAGATGCCCGCTTTCGCTGCGCCCAGTTGGCCGAAGCGGATTTGCTGGGAGCCGTGATCGATGGCGCCGATTTTACCGGCGCCTATTTGACGGGGGTCAATCTTAGCGGGCGGAATTTTGCCGATGCGGAGTTTCGCGACGCCATCTTCACTGGAGCCACGCTTTTCGGATGCGTGCTCGATCGGCTCGAACTTCCCGGCGCCCGATTCAACGAGGCCAACTTGGCGAATGCCACCTTCACCGGAGCATCAATGCCGAGGGCACACTTTCGCGGCGCGATCTTGCGCGGCTGCGGCCTGGCGGACGTCGATTGGGAAGGGGCCGATCTGCGGAATGCCGACCTGCGCGGGGCCGTGTTCAGCATGGGGGGCTCGCGGAGCGGGCTCGTCGGCAGTCCCTATCCGGGGCACGGATCGCGGACGGGCTTTTACACCGACGATTACAACGATCTCTCGACGCACAAGCATCCCGAGGAGATTCGCAAGGCGAACCTGTGCGGCGCGGACCTCCGCGGAGCGAACATCGAGGGAGTCGATTTCTATCTGGTCGATCTCCGCGGGGCGCTGTACGACGCCGATCAGGCCGAGCAGCTCAGAAAGTGCGGGGCGATTTTGAAAGAGCCGGTGGCGTAGCAAATGGACGCAGCTAGGACCGGGCGGTAGTCGGACGCAGATTTGACAGATTTGCACAGATCGGGCGCAGGCATTTTTGACATTACTCGTCTCTTCGGCTTAAATCTGAGTCCATCCGTCAAATCTGTGTCCAATTTCCGCCGCTGGGGTAGCCCTCATGCCAGCCAAATCCCTCTTCACCATCCCCCTTTCCGACCTGGCAGACGGCCAGGAAGCTGACACGTTCGCCCTGCTGTCGGGAAAGAGCGAGCAAGCGACCAAGGAGGGCAAGCCCTATCTGCGGGTCAGCTTTCGGGACGCCAAGCGCGAGGTCACCTTTCCGATCTGGAACAACGCGCCGCACTACGACGCCTGCCGCGAGCAGTGGAAGGTCGGCTGCTTCTACAAGATCCGCGGGCAGTACCGCGAGACGAGCTTTGGGCCGCAGCTCGAAATCCGCAATATCCGCCTGGCGACACCAGAGGACAAGAAAGACGGCTTCGACGAGTGGATGTGCCTGCCGCGGACCAAGTTCGATCCGGCACAAATGTTCGCGCAGCTTGTCGAGCTGGCCCAGACCGAAGTCCGCGATGAAAGGCTGTCGGCGCTGGCGACCGACCTGCTCACTCAGCACAAGGACGCGCTGCTCACGCTCCCGGCGGCGCGGCGGAACCATCATGCGTTCCTCGGCGGCTGGCTGGAGCACGTGCTCAGCGTCACGCGGAACGCCATCTTTCTGGCCGACAAGTACGGCCGCGATTACCCGGAGCTCCCCCTGTCGCGCGACGTCGTTGTGGCCGGCGCGATCCTGCACGACATCGGCAAGGTCTACGAAATGACCGCGACGGCGGCTGGCGCGGCGTACAGCCCGGCAGGCGAGCTGATCGGCCACATCCTGCTCGGCCGCGACATGGTCCGCGAGGCGGCCTCCCGACTCGGAATTGGCGGCGAGACCCTCTTGCGCCTGGAGCACATCGTCGTTTCGCACCAGCGGCTGGCCGAATGGGGCTCTCCCAAGCCGCCGATGACCCCCGAGGCGATCCTCGTCCACTTTGCCGACGACGTGGACGCCAAGTATCAGACGGTCTTGGCCGCACTCCTGGAGAAGGGGGAGGGGCCGTTCACATCGGGGAAGAACCCGCTGGGGTACAAGATTTTTCGGGGATTGTCCGAAGAATCGGTCTGACATCGCCCGCAAAGGCCACAGTGGCGATTCCCGTTTCGACGCCCGGGACTAGAATTGACAGGTAATTCGGACCCAGGACTTCCTCATGTCGCATGAAACGTTTCTTCGCCGCGTCAAGATTCGTCATTACAAGAGCATCGGTCACTGCGCGGTTGACCTCGGTCCCGTGACGATGCTGGTTGGACGCAATGGCTCTGGCAAGAGTAACTTTCTGGATGCACTTCGGTTCATTGCCGACGGATTGCAGACGTCCCTGGACCACGCCATCAAGTCCCGCGGAGGCATCGATGAGGTTCGGCGCCGCAGCACGGGGCACCCGCACAACTTTGCCATCGAGTTGAGTTTCGACGTCGATGAATGGAACGTGGCGACGTACGCTTTCGAAATCGGTTCGATCCGCAAGGGTGGATTCACGGTCAAGCACGAATCCTTGAAGGTCGTGAAACCGAACGGAGAGGCGCTGGCCAGCTATATCGTCGAGGAAGGGGGCGTGCAGGCGTCGCTCGCGACCATGCCGCCAGCCGC
This sequence comes from Pirellulaceae bacterium, assembly GCA_035512595.1. Taxonomy (GTDB): domain Bacteria; phylum Planctomycetota; class Planctomycetia; order Pirellulales; family Pirellulaceae; genus DATKDU01. Next base: position 4,183 of record DATKDU010000448.1, on the reverse strand, counting down.
GACCGATCGGCTCTACCTGGTTTCTGCGTCGGGGCTGCCGCAATTTCGCCCGGTCTATGACGCGCTGCTGTCGATGGGGTTTTACAACTTGAATCCGGCGCAAATGAAAGAGTTTCAGAGTCCGGACGCGGGGGAGTTACTGCGCCGCGACGGGAGCAATATTGCGAGTGTCATTGCTCGCCTCACGGACCAGCGGCCGGAGATCAAGGACCGCATCAAAGAGTATCTCCGCACGATCGTTCCGGACATCGTCGACTTTTCTCGCGTTTCCTTTGCGCATCGCGAAACCCTGGAGTTCAAGCAGGATGTGAAGGGCTCCGAGCATCCCTGGCGATTTAACGCGGCCAGCATGTCGGACGGGACCCTGCGGGCGCTAGGCGTTCTCGTCGCGACGACGCAGCTCGTCGATCCCTCGCACAACGTGAGGCTGGTCGGAATTGAAGAGCCGGAGACCGCGCTTCATCCGGCGGCCGCCGCCGCGTTGATGGATTCGCTCCGCGAAGCGTCCGCGCACACGCAGGTGCTCGTGACAACGCACAGCCCGGACATGCTCGATCGATTTGACGCCGATACGGACGTCCTCTTGGCCGTCGTTTCGAATCAAGGGACCACCGAAATCGGTCCCGTGGACAGCGCCAGCCGCGAAACGTTGAAGTCCCAGCTCTACACTGCCGGCGAGTTGTTGCGGATGGACCAGTTGCAGCCCGATCCGGAATCGGTCCCGCTCCAGATCGAATTCGCCTTTGATGCCAATGGGGTCGGCACGTGATCGAGCTTCGCGTCGCGCCGATCGTCGAAGGTCACGGCGAGGTTTCCGCATTTCCCATCTTGCTGCGGAACATTTGGCACCTCCTGCTGGGCGGAATTGCCATCGAAGTTCTTCGCCCCATCCGTAACAAGCGAAACTTACTCGCTGCCAAGGACAAACGGGAATTGGGGCGTGCCGTTACCCTGGCGGCGATGAAGCTGGCAGCCGCCAAGCCGGCGGCCGCGAAAGAACTGATCCTGATTCTCGTTGACGCCGATCGCGATCTCCCGTGCGTGCTGGGCCCGGAAATCACCGCGGCCGCCGCGGCCGTTCGTCGCGACAAGGGCACGGTTTGCATCGTCGCCAACGTCGAGTACGAAACCTGGTTTGTAGCCGCGGCCGATTCGCTGCGGAAATACCTCGACTTGACCAGCGATCCACAACTTCCCTCCGACCCCGAGCGCCTGCGGCTGGGAAAGGGTTGGATCAAGGCCCGCATGCCAACCTACAGCGAAACGGTGGACCAGCCGAAACTGTCGGCAGTCATGGATCTCCAGTTGTGCCGCCGCCAATCCACTTCGTTCGACAAGCTTTGCCGCGAACTGGAAAGGCAAAACTAGCAATTGACCGCCCTACGCCACGCGGCAAATCACGCACTTGAGATACTCCGTCTCCAGGCAGGTCGCCGAGACGGGATGATCGGGGGCAGCGCCGCGGACTTCGAGAATCTGGATGTCGCGGCCGGACTTTTGAGCGACGCCGGAAAGCATCAGCAGAAAATCTTCGCGGGGGACGCTGCCGGAGCAACTGCACGTCACCAGAATGCCGCCGGGGGTGAGCAGCTCGACCGCGGCCCGGTTGATCCGGTGATAGGCCATCAGCGCCTGCGAAATGCCGCTGCGATTGCGGGCGAATTTCGGCGGGTCGAGCACCACCGCGTCGAACTTCGCCCCTTCTTCGGTCAGCGCATCGAGCGTCTTGAAGCCGTCCGCCACGTCGAACTTGCACTGCGGCAAGGCGTTGAGCTCCGCATTGGAGACGGCCTGGGCGATGGCCCGCTTGCTGCCGTCGATGCCGAGGGTTTCCTTCGCGCCGCCGAGCTTTGCCGCCGCGAGCGAGAATCCGCCGGTGTAGCAGAACAGATCGAGAACGCGCCGGCCGCGCAGGAGTGCCGCAGCGGCCCGGCGGTTCTCCCGCTGATCGAGATAGAAGCCGGTCTTTTGTCCCTCGCTCAGGTCGAGTTGAAACCGAATGCCGTTTTCCACAATGGTGATCGGACCCTCGGGGAGCTGACCCCAGTAATGCCCCTCCACCAGCTCCGCCCCTTCCAACTTCGCCATGCTCTTTTCGGTGCGGAGGAGAATGCTGTGCGGTTTGAGCAGATCAAACAAAATCCCCTGGATCATCTCCAGCCGCTGGGCGATGGCCAGGCTCGTCGCCTGAAGGACGAGGTATTGGCCGTAGCGATCGACGATCAGCCCCGACAGGCCGTCCGATTCGCTGAACACCAGCCGCGACGCGGAGGTCTCCCGCTCGGCAATCATCTCGTAGCCGATCTGCTCACGGAGCAGGATCGCCTGGGCGATGCGGCGGCGGAAGAAGCTTTCGTCAATCGCTTCGTGTTCGTCCCAGGTGGCCAGCCGCATGCGGATGCGGCTCTTGCCGTTGAAGAAGCCGCGGGCGATGAACACTCCCTTGTCGTTGAGGAGGTCCACGACGGCGCCATCGAGTGATTCGTCCGGCTTGGGCTCGACGTGGGCAATGGCCGAATCCAGGACCCACGGATGACGGCCGTAAAATGGGAGGGCCTTCCGCGGGCGAAGATGGACGCGGGCCGCCGACTGGGGGATTGCCGCGGGCTCGGTCGCTTCGTCAAAAACAGGAGGCCGTTTCACGACGTATTCTTTCTGGGAGCCGGCGGGGGGCAAACGATTCACGATACCCGCCGGTTGCATCGGGGCCAATGGCAGGCCAAACTCGGAGAACACCGCCCGGCCGAGCCGCAACCAAAAGGACAGTAGAAATGGAACCGCGGATGGCGCGGATGTACGCGGATATTTGATTTCTATCCGCGTTATCAGCGTGATCCGCGGTTGATTCCTGCCATAAAGCTTGATTGGAGACAAGCATTGCGAGTGTGCACGGCAGACCAATGGAAAACCGCAAACGCTTGATGTTCATCTTGGGAGTAACGACATGCTGACCCCTTCTCGAGTTCGTCCTTGGTTATCCACTCTGCTCATGGGACTCGCATGGCTGTCGAGCGCTGCCGCCTGGTCGCGGGATGCCGCGCAGGCCGACAAGCCGGCCGACAAACAGCCTGACAAACCGGCGGCCGCGAAGCACAAGGTCACGGCCGGGCCGCTGAAGGTGGAAGTATCGCTCGGCGGCGTGATCGAGTCGTCGGCCATGCAGGAGGTGGCGCTGGTCCCCAAGGAATGGAAAGAGTGGCTGGTTGCCGAGGCAGCCGCGGCGGGCACGCGGGTCAAGAAAGGGGACGTGCTGATCAAGTTCGAAACGACGAAGATCGACGAGGCGATCCGCGATCTGGAGGCGGGGCAGGCGCTGGCGAATCTGGCGCTGGAGCAGGCACAGAAAGACCTGGCGCTGCTCGAGGAGTCCACGCCGGTCAACCTGGCGCAGGCCGAGCGGGCCAAGAAGATCGCCGAAGAGGATTTGGAGCGTTATGAAAAGGTCGAGGCGGACCTGGCGCTAAAGTCCACGGAGGTTCAGCTCAAGCTGGCTGCCCAAGTCCTGGAATACAACGAAGAGGAGCTCAAGCAGCTTGAGAAGATGTACAAGGCGGACGACTTGACGGAGGAGACCGAAGAGATCGTCCTCAAGCGGGCGCGCAACGACGTCGATCAGGCCAAGTTCCGTTTCGAGCTGACGAAAGCGAACCACGAGCGAAGCCTCAGGTTCGATTTGCCGCGGGCCATGGAGGCCAAGAAGGATGCCGCCAGGCTGGCCAGCCTGGGCTGGGAAAAGGCCCGCACGACCCTGCCGCTGGCGCTTTCCAAGCAAAAGCTCGATCTGGAGAAGCTGCTCCTCGATCGGAAGAAGGCCGACGAGAAACTCGCACAGATGAAGCTCGACCGCGAGCAGATGACGCTCCAGTCGCCGGCCGACGGCATCGTCTATTTTGGCCGCTGCGTCCGCGGCAAATGGCCGACCGCGGCCGAACTAGCCGGCCGGTTACGACCCGGCGGGGCGATCCAGCCGCGAGAGGTGGTGATGACGATCGTCGAGGGGGGGAGCCTGTTCGTGCGGGCCAGCGTGCCGGAGAAGGAGCTGGCCGACGTGCAGCCGGGGACGGCGGGCGTGGCCATACCCGCCGCATTCAAGAGCAGCCGCCTGGCGGTGGCGGTCGCCCAAGTCTCCCCCATTCCAATCAGCGACGGCACGTTCGAGGCCCGCTTGAACTTCACCGGCAAG
>DATKDU010000447.1:0-18352 GCA_035512595.1 Pirellulaceae bacterium | reverse complement strand
CAACAAGGGCGGCCCCGGCGGCACTAGAGAGTCTCAGCCGGGGCGACTGGAAGGTGAGAGAGTCCGTTCTCAGTAGGCGACCCGGTGACGATCAAAATGTCAGTGGCATGGGGAGGACCCCTTCTGCTTGGCCCCAACCGGACACTCGCCGGGAGGAGCAACTAGCATTCCAGTTTGTAATGGTACTCAAAATGGCAGTTCTGGAAAGGTCAAGGAAGGCTGGAAGGGGCCACTGCGGCGCTTTTCACCAAGATTTCATGGTGGATTGGCTCGCGTAAGGGGAGGATTGTGCCGTTGAACCGTGTTTTGCGGGAAGTATCCGCGTTTTTCTAAAATGACCAAGCACCAATGACCAATGCCATCTCCCGCATTGCTCATTGGGACTTGGTCATTGGTCATTCGGCTCGGTACGGCTTGCCGCCGACGTACAGATTCAGCCGCTGGCGAAGCTTGGTAGCAATCGTATCCGGGGCAATCTGAATCGCCTTACCCAGCGTCTGGCGGGCGTCAGCAAATTCGCCGGCATTCGCCTGGGCGGCGGCCAGGGCGTCGAGATAGAGCCAGTCGCCGTCCCCGTCGAGCTGAATCGCCCGCTTGGCCGATTCCAGGGCCAGCTCGCTGTTGCGGTATTTTTCGTCGGGGCAGGTGGCCATCAGCCAGGCCGCTCCGCGATAGGCCCGGCCCAGGTTCTCGTTTTTTTCCACGGCCTGCCGGTAATCCTCGGCCGCCTGCTCCCAATTGCCGAGGGCCGCCTGTGCGTCGCCGCGGCCTGCCAGAGCGGCGGCATTCGTGGAATCGGTTTGCAACGCTGCCTCGAAGTCCGCCAGCGACTCGTCGTGCTTGGCTAGGCGGTAGTTAGCCGTGCCGCGGCCGACGAGCATGCCCACGTCGCCGGGAGTAAGCTCCAGGGCCTTGGCGTAATCCTCGATCGCCTCGCTGTAAGAGCCGAGGGTGAAGCGGACTTCGGCCCGGTTGTACCAGACGCTGGCGAAATCGGGCTTCAGTTCAATGACCTGATCGAAGTCTTTCAGTGCCGCGTCATATTTGCCGTGCAGGCCGAGGCTCACGCCGCGATTGTGCAGCGCCTTCCACTTCTTGCCGTCGTGCTTGAGCGACTCCTGAAAGTCGGCCAGGGCCATCGCGTCGAGCTCGTTCGCCTTGCGATCTTCTCCCTTCTCGACCAGCGTTGCTGCTTCCTCGACAAATTTCTCGCCGCGGCGGTTGTACGCCCAGGCCGCTAGTGACCGGGCATACTCGGCATTCGGCTGCGGCAACTTGGCCGCCAGCGCCCGCTCGCACATTTCGATGATCGTCGCAAAATCGTCGATCGTCTCGGCCGATTTCGTCAACTCGTAAGCGTCAGTGAGCAGCGCCTTAGAGTTGACCGTCTTCGGCTTCCCCTTCACCGCCGGCTTGGGCTCGGTCGGCGACTGCGCGGCGAGCGGCGCTACCTGCATCAGCACGCCAAGAATAAATACTGCCGCCAGAGTAAAACGTGCCGCCATCGAACCACCTCCGTGTGGAATGCCGACGCCTGGATACTAACCCGAAGCGCAAGCGAGGGGGCGCTGACTTGCTGGAAACTCCCTCGCTTGCGCTTCGGGTTGGTGTGGCGGAACTATAGCGAAGTCGCGCGCATCGGTGCAGGCAGATTTTTGCTGGCGTCGCCCCGGATGCTAGCAGCGTGCTAAGGCTGGTTGGCTTCGGACTTGAGGAGTCCAAGCGTGCTCTCCCGCCGAACAAGGGGAGCCACGCAAACGAGGATGACGGCCAAGATTGGCATTGCGGCCAGCATGGTCAATCCGGCAACACGCCAATCCTGCATGAATGCCGAAACCGTTGCTCGACCACCCGCCATACCGAGGCCTAGCATCTGCAGGCCCTGAAAGACGCGTCCTGCGACCCCTTCGCACATCAGCCAACTTCCGTAGTTCTAGCACTGGACCCGATTGGAGCGGTATGAGAACGCCGCCTTGATAAACGGCCACACGCCCACTTCCTTGCCACAGCTTGGGCACAGTTTGATGTGGCTCGCCTTCACGAACGCCGATTGCAGCGTGCTTGACTCAGGCGACGGCGGCTCGTAGGGGTACTCGGCCATCGTAGTATTCTAGCCGCATGCGTTCCAAATCGCGAAAGACCAAAGACCCTCACCCGCGCTCTAGAGGCCGACGGTCAGTTCGGTATACCTGCGCACGATTAGAGCGAGCGCCACTTGTAAAGCCACGAATACCACTGCCATGGTTGCGGCATATCCAGTTGCGGTGAGCCAACTTGTCGTGACCCAGAGCTGTGAGAATCGCACGATGATTGTCGCAACGCCGAGGAACGGTAAGCTAATCAGAACGTACCCAGGCATGCGCCCGCCGCAGTAGAGCCATGTCCCGCAATTGGGGCATTTGATATGTGTTGGCGGAAAGCTGAAGGCCATTCGTACAAATGCCCACACCCCGACATCCTCGCCGCAGCTAGGGCAAGGCTTGATCCGGCTCGCCTTCACGAGCGCGGATTGTTGCGTGCTCGACTCAGCGGACGGCGATTCGTAGGGATTCTCGGCCATGCGGTGCATTGTAAGCCCGTTCCTTCACGTTCGCCAAATCTCCCGCCCATCCCGAAACACCCGCTGCACGGCCAGATCGCGGCTCAGGACGACAACATCGGCCCGTTTTCCCGCGGCAAGGCTCCCGATCTCGCGATCCCAGCCGGCAATGCGGGCGGGGGTCAGCGAGGCCATGCGGACGACCTCCGCCAGCTTCGCTCCGTCGTAGGACGGCCCTTCCGGGCCGTCCAACTTGGCATGGACGGCCTGGAAAGGCCGTCCTACAGGCGCACTCGTCATCGCCAGGAACGTGCGAATCATGTGATCCATTCCCTCGACGCTCGAGGCCAGGCCGGTGCCGCTGGGCATCATGCCGACGCCGTCCTTCTTCATCATCGGCTCGCCGCCGTCGAGCGAGCCCATCATGTACTCGCCGTCCGGCATGTCGAGCGCCCGGTTGCAGTCGGTCACCAGCGCCAGCCGGTCCGGCCCCTTGATCTTCAGCGCGAGCTGCAAGAGGTCGGCCGACAAGTGCTTCCCGTCGGCAATCACCTCGGTCGTCAGTTCGTCGAGGAACAGAGTCGCCTCCAGCACGCCCCCCTGCATCGGATACATCTGGAATTGCCGCAGCCGCGTCTTGTCGGACATGGCGCAGTACAGATGATCGACGTGCCGCACTCCCCACTGGACCGCCTGGGCCATCTGCGCAAACGTGGCCCACGAATGGCCGACATTCGTGCGAATGCCGCGGGCCGTGCAGGCGCGGGCGAATTCTTCGGCCCCTGGCACTTCCGGCGCGACGGTGCAGGTGACAAGCGACTCGGCATATTCCAGGTACTGCAAATACTCCTCGGCCACTGGCGGGCGAACTGCGGCGCCGGGGTGTGCCCCGCGTGCTTCATAGCGGAAATAGGGTCCGTAAAAATGGCATCCCAGGACGCGCGACCCCGGCGCATCGGCCCGCGTGCGGAACTGCCGCGTCAATTCGAGCACGGCCATGATCTGCTCATGCCGAGCCACCGTCGTCGTCACCGCCATGCTCGTTGTGCCGTGACGGGCGTGAGCCGTCAGAGCGCCAGTGAACGCCTCGTCAGTGCCGTCCATGAAGTCCGAGCCGTCGCCGCCGTGGACGTGCAGATCGACGAAGCCGGGGGCGATGTAGCCTTCTTTTGCGTCAATGGTGAGTGGTGAGTGGTGAGTGGTGAGTGGTGAGTGGTCGGCGGCTGCGGCGACTTCGACAATCCGGCCATCGGCGACCGAGACCGCCCCGCCGCGGAGCACGCGGTCGGGGAGGATGACGTTGCCGCGGAATACGATCGATTCAGGATTCATTAGTGGTTCCGTTGTCCATCCGGCAAGTCGAAGACAAAGCCAATGTCATCCCCGTCGTTGGCCGTGAACAATGACTGGTCGTCAATCCCGTTTTCTCCAATGCTGAACACTGCCAATGTTTTCGACTTCCTTAGCAGCAACAGTTTTCCCTGGGAATAGGGATCGGTTGGCACGACGTCGATAAAATCCGGCACTAGCACCTCGAGCGAACGCGGCGGCGTCGAGTTCCTGAGGTGGTATCGGCGCGCCGCGATTCCTGCAATCGTCGTGTCTCGCGTGATATAACTCTGCACAAACGATGACATCGAACGGTCCAGGCTGGCGATGCTGACTTCGGTAATGTAATTCCATTCCGCGCCCAAATAACCGTCCACTTGGCGAAGGCACGCCACTGCGTCTCGAATTCGTCCTCCCTCGTCCGCAGCCACCTCGCCGGGAGAATTCACAGCGGCCAGGACTTGTCGCATCGCCCGTAGATATGCGGCGCAATCTTTCGGTCGAATCGGATCACCATCCAAGTTTCGGACTGCCGGGAGATCCGCGGATCCGTTCGATTGTGCGATTTGGTAGAATGCCAATAGATTCGTGGATCGCTCACCCAGTAGCGCAAGTCTCAGCCCAGTTGAAAACTCGATGTTCGCCATCCGATCCTGAATTCGCCGCAAGTCAGTATCCGCGATTGCCTCGCTTTCCACGAGAACTTCCAACTGGCGACAGGTTTCCCGAAAGATCACGCCGCGGACCAGTTGTGAAACGAGCAGCGGCTCTTGCCGGAGCGCCTCTCCGCATTCGAGCGCGGTGAGGAGTGATTCGGCGGATTCATGCGCGTCTCCTCGGGCCAGGGCCATCCGGCTCCGAAACCAAAAGAGCCTGGCCAACAAACGCATTGGGGTGACGTGAGGAATCATGATCTCGATTCCGTCCTCGAAGACCAACGGAAAGCGTACCTCCCCCTTGGCAGCGGCTGCACGGCGCACTGCTTCATACACGTCGGCATGATTGGCCAGATACCGCTCGGCAACGGGCATGAGGCTGCTCGGGTGATCAGGTGCGAGACGCTCGAAGTCCGGCTCATTTCCAATCATGGGGAGCAATTCGCAATCTTCATCGCGGGTCTTGTCGTAAAGGGCAATGGCCGTGAGCCACAGGTCCGTGGTGTCGTAAACTCCGCCCGGTACGCAGTGAAAGGCATACATGTCGTCCGGCGTGATCGGTTCCACCGCCGTGCGGATTTGCGCGATTTCCGTCTTCACTTCAGCGATCGCCTGCCGATGAATCGACGATGCGCGAAAACACACGGCGCCTACGACTAGTCCAATCAACAAGACGACGATGAGAGCGATCGTCGGCGCGCACCCGCCAACCTTCCACTTGGTCGTCCGACCTGGTTCCACGATTTGAGTCGGAGCGGAATTATGGTCCAATAGGTCCATGCGACCTCGTCTCCACGTGAAATTGATGCGGGCCCCATTAGAATAGCTGCTGAGAATAGCCCAGTCACGCCGAGCAGTCGCCCGATGACTCACCTGACCACCGAGGCCCGCAATCCGGCTTCGGAACAGATCGATACGCTCACGCCGCTTCAGATCGCGCGGCTGATGAATGCCGAGGATGCCCGCGTGGCCGAAGCGGTCGGCCGCGAAGTGGAGGTAATCGCGCGGGCGATCGAGGTCATTTCGCAGCGGCTGAAAGCGGGGGGGCGGCTAGTCTATATCGGCGCAGGCACCTCCGGCCGGCTGGGCGTTCTCGACGCGGCCGAATGCCCGCCGACCTTTAGCACGCCGCCGGAGCTCGTGGTGGGGCTGATTGCCGGCGGCCACGCGGCACTGACGCGGGCCGTCGAAGGGGCGGAGGATCACCCGGAATCCGCCGTGGAGGACCTCAAGCGGATCAACTTCAGTGCCGGCGACGTCCTCGTCGGCATTGCCACCAGCGGCCGGACGCCGTACGTCATCGGCGGCCTGAACTACGCCCGCCAACTCGGCGCATTTGCCATCGGCCTGTCGTGCAACGACGGCTCGGCACTGGCCGGCGCGGCCGACCTGATGATCACGCCGGTCGTCGGCCCGGAGGTGATCAGCGGCTCCACGCGGCTCAAAGCGGGCACAGCGACGAAGCTCGTGCTCAACATGCTCACCACCGGCACGATGGTCCAGCTCGGCAAGACCTACGGCAACCTGATGGTCGATCTCAAGGCCACGAACACCAAGCTCGTCGCCCGCACGCGGCGGATCGTGGCGATGCTCACGGGGCTTACCGAGGAGCAATCAGAAGCCCTGCTCGCCCGCTACGAAGGCGAGCTCAAGACGGCCGTCGTGGCCCAGCGGCATTCCGTATCGGCGGACGTCGCCCGCGAGCTGCTGAAGCGTGCCGGCGGGCAATTGCGCAGCGCACTTGAGAATCCTGACTTTTCAACAGGCGAGCATGGAGGCGTCAGCCAGCATCTCGGCGAGCGGGGCGTCAGCCCGCCAAACGGCGAGCGGGGCGTCAGCCCGCCAAACGGCGAGCGGGGGGCGTCAGCCCCCTGATGTCTATGAACAATCCAGCACCACTCGTTCTCGGCATCGACGGCGGCGGCACAAAGACCGTTGCCTGGCTGGCGGCGCTCCACAAGCCTGAAGCGCAAGCGAAGGAAAGCTCGGATCGACAAGTGGAAGGCTTTCCTTCGCTTGCGCTTCAGGCTTGTGGAATTCTCGGCCGCGGCACTGCCGGCCCGGGCAACCCGCGGGCCGCCGGTTTCGACGTCGCCCAGGCGAACATCGATGCGGCCATCGACGCGGCGTTTGCCGACGCGAAGCTTCCGCGGCAACCGGTTGTCGCGGCCTGTTTCGGACTGGCCGGATGCGGCCGGGCGGAAGAGCAGCAGCGAATGACCGACTGGGCCGAAAGCCGCGCAATTGCCTACATGCTGAAAGTCACCGGCGATGCTGAGCCGCTCCTGGCGGCGGCATCCCCGGAAAACTGGGGGATCGCGCTGATCTGCGGCACGGGCTCGCTGGCCTGGGGTCGCAATCAGCGCGGCCAGTCGGCCCGCTGCGGGGGCTGGGGTTACCTGATCGGCGACGACGGCAGCGCCTACGCGATCGCACTGGCCGGATTGCGGGCTGCCGTGCGGGCTGCCGATGGCCGCGGCAATCCAACGGTCCTGCTGTCGCATTTCCTCGTGCAGCTCGGCGTCAGCCAACCGGAGGAGCTCGTCGGCAAGATCTACGTCCCGGAGATGACGGTCGAGCGGATCGCGTCGATGGCGATGACTGTTTTCAAGTCGGCCCCTTCCGATGCGGTCGCCGAGAAGATCATCGCCACCGCGGCCAAAGAGCTGGCGAAGATGACGGCGGCGCTCGTGGGACGGCTTCAGCTTCCGACTCGCGGCTTTCCCTTGGCGCTGGCCGGCAGCGTGCTGCTCAACCAGTCCCATTTTCGCCGCCTGGTCGGCAGCGAGATCGCCATGCGGGGCCTACAGCCGAGCGAAGTCACGGTGGCCGAGCCGGTCGCCGGAGCGGTCGTCCTGGCCCGGCAATTGGCTACTCGGGATTAAGGAATCGACCGGATCATCCGCAGATTACGCTGATTTCGCAGACCAGATCATCCACATGCGGCAAATTCGATTTATACTGCTACGGCCAATTGGAATTGTAGCCAAGGAGTTATGTAGTGCTGCGTATCGCTTGTTTCGTATGCGTGCTGGTCATCGCCTCCTCCGCCACCGCCCAGGAAAGGCCATCGCTGGCCGCATCCGCCACGCCGGTGGACAAGATCAAGGTCCTCAAGGATTTCCGCGTTGAGCTGCTGTACTCGGTGCCGAAGGAGAAGGAAGGCTCGTGGGTCAGTCTGTGCAATGGCCCCAACGGAACGCTGATTGCCTGCGACCAAGGGGGCGGGCTGTATCGGATCACGCCTCGGCCCGTAGGACAGGTTTCCAACCTGTCCAAAAAAGACGGTGATTCTGGACAGGTTGAAAACCTGTCCTACATTCAAAAAATCCCCGTCGATATCGGCCAGGCGCAAGGTCTCCTGTGGGCCAATGGCAGCCTGTACGTGATGGTCAACGGCCGCAACTACCAAAGCGGCCTGTACCGCGTCACTGATTCCGACGGCGATGGCGAACTCGACAAGGTCGTACAGCTCCGCCAGCTCAACGGCGGCGGTGAGCACGGCCCGCACGCGATCGTCCCCCATCCGGACGGCAAATCGCTCGTCGTTCTGCACGGCAATCAAACGAAGCTGACCGAGCTGGCCGGCTCGCGAGTGCCGCGGATCTGGGGAGAGGACCACTTGCTGCCGCGAATGCCCGACGGCCGCGGGTTCATGGCGGGCGTCCTCGGCCCCGGCGGGGCGATCTACAAGATCGATCCGGAGGGAAAGAACTGGGAGCTGCTCTGCGTCGGCTACCGCAACCAGTACGACATGGCGTTCAACAAGTTCGGCGACCTGTTCACCTACGACGCCGACATGGAGTGGGACTTCAACACGCCCTGGTACCGGCCGACGCGCGTCTGCCTCGTGGCCAGCGGGGCCGATTACGGCTGGCGCAACGGCACCGGCAAGTGGCCGCAGCACTATCCCGACAGCCTTCCGTCGGTGGTCGATATCGGCCCCGGCTCGCCGACGGGAATTGCCTTTGGCTACGGGGCAAAGTTTCCCGCCAAGTACCAGGACGCGCTGTACATCTGCGACTGGAGCTACGGGAAGATGTATGCGGTTCACATGGCCGAGTCCGGCGCTGGATATACCGCCACGGTCGAGGAGTTTGTTGCCGGTGCGCCGCTGCCGCTGACCGATCTGGTCGTGCATCCCGACGGGTCGCTGTACTTTGCCATTGGCGGGCGGAATACGCAGTCGGGGCTGTACCGGGTGACGTACGTCGGCAGCGAATCAACCGATCCGCCGCCGTCCGTGACGAAGCCGAGGCCCGCTTGGACAGCGCGGCAGAAGCTCGAGGAATTTCATGGGCGCCAGGACGCAAATGCCGTGGAAGCCGCCTGGCCGCACCTCGACTCGCCGGATCGCTACCTGCGCTATGCCGCCCGCGTGGCGATCGAGCATCAGGACGTAGCGACCTGGCGTGACAAGGCTTTGGCGGAAACGAAGCCGACTGCCGCCATCAATGCCCTCCTGGCCCTCGTGCGCGTGAGTGCGGCCGATCCGTTCCACAAGAAAGAAGGCGATCCGGCGGCCGACCCGGCACTGCGCAAGCAGATCGTCGAATCCCTGAGCCGCATCGAATGGGACGCACTGGAAAACTGGCAGCGGCTGGAATTGCTCCGCGTCTACCAGGTGCTGTTCAACCGCTTTGGTCCGCCGAATGACGACGAAAAGAAGCTGGTGCTGGACAACCTCAATGAAAAATTCCCGGCCGGCGATCGGCTCGTTAACGGCGATTTGTGCCAGCTCCTGGTTTATCTCGAAGCGCCGGAGATTGCTCCGCGGACGATCGAGCTGCTCGCCAGTGCGCCGACGCAGGAAGAGCAGATCGAATACGCCAAGGCGCTGCGGGTATTGAAAACCGGCTGGACGCCGGAGCGGCGCGAGCAGTACTTCTCCTGGTTCCTCAAAGCCGGCACGTTCAAAGGGGGGATGAGCTTTGCAGGATTCATGAACAACATCAAGAAGGATGCCGTCGCACTCCTTTCCGATGCCGAGAAAGAGCATCTCAAGCCGATCCTCGAGGCCAGGCCGGCCGAATCGCCGCTGGCGGTCAGCAAGCCGCGGCCGCTGGTCAAGAAGCGGTCGCTCGACGATGTCATGTCGCTCGTTGAAGGGGGACTCAAAGACCGCGACTTCGATCGCGGCCGAAGAATGTTCGGCGCGGCCAACTGCTTCGCTTGCCACCGCTTCGGCAATGAAGGAGGGGCCAACGGACCCGACCTCACCGGCATTGCCGGCCGGTTCAGCACGCGGGACCTCCTGGAAACGATCGTCGAACCCAGCAAGGTGATCAGCGACCAGTACGCGGCAGTGGTGATTCAGACGGTGGACGGCCAGACGATCACGGGCCGGATCATCAACCTGCACGGCGACACGCTGCACATCAACACCGACATGCTGGCCCCCGGGGCGACAGTGAACGTCAACCGCCGCGAGGTGGTCGCCATGAAGCCGTCCGCCGTGTCGATGATGCCTGCGGGCCTGCTTGACACTTTGCACGACGACGAGCTACTCGATCTCGTCGCGTTTCTGTTGTCGCGCGGGGAGCGGAAGGGGCCGATGTTCAAGTAGCCGTAGGGCAGGCTGCCAGCCTGCCAACCGTTTCGATCGGTGACGTTCCCCGCTTCTTGATCGTTATCGAGACCTTACCGCAACTTAGGATCGGTATCGCGATCGTCGATGGTCTGGCGGTGATAGGCCGACGTCACCCGCTCAAACTCCGCCATTTCCGGATCGACATCGTCGGGGTCACTGCGGCGATACCACTCCCAAAGCGAATAGATCGTGAAGCTGACGGCACCCAAGCGGAACACGATGCGCCAGGAAAACTCTTTGAAGCACAAGAGCAAGACGCCACCTACCAGCACCACCGAGAACCAGCCGATGAGCGGGATGGCGACCCACTTCATGTCCAACCATACGAGCAGGCTCAAGAGTGCAAGCGAACCGGCCATCAGCGCCATTGCGGTGGAGCCTTCCCGGTAGGAGACGTACGCAACGTAGCCGCCACCGAGAAAAAGGAGCGGGGTCAACCAGCTCAATTCGCCGCCGGGATTTTTGAAGCGCATGGCTGCCTCGAATGATAATCGCCGACAGCATACCTGGATGCTGCCGTCATTGCCATCGCTCGGCTCAGGGAAGGATCGCCGATGGCGAGTCCGGCGGTTATGATCCCGAGGCGATGTGACCGAACATGAATCGAAAGCGGGTCGAGCAGATTCGCGAGGGGCTGACCGAGGACAATCAGGGGGCGGCGCGGTAGGGCGGCCTGCCTGACTTCTAAGCACGATCGGACGCAAACCGGGCAGCGTCCACGCTCTGGCAGGGGCGAGGACTCGCCATCCATCGCAGCGCAAGCCCTTGCCGTGGTGGAACTTCGCAGGATCGCAGTGCCGCTGCTGGCGGCGCTGGCACAGCGGTTGCTTTCTGGCCGCCTCGCCGGTCAGTTGGCCGGCAACCTGGTTGTTTCCCCACACGACGCTGCGGGCGGACCCACCCAAGCACCGCCACAGCGGCCTTGGCCGCCGAATTCCCCCCTCGGCGGCCAAGGCTTCTTTCCCTCCTCACCACCGAACACTTTCCCAAATCCCGACCGCGCATGGAGGCGGTATGAACCCTACCCTAGTTGCCCGAGTGCCGACCGGGCTTGCTCGGCGGCCACTCGGGCAACAGTGGGTGAGCGAACACGAGTGAGCACTTCGGCTCTTGCCTGGGCCAGAAGGATACCCCAATGGCCTGCGGTGGGCGTCCGCCTCGCCCACCCAGGCCGGGGTATTTTTGATAGGAGACAGGGGACAGGGGACAGGGGACAGAGGTCAGTCTTTGGCGAAGTAGTCGATCACCAGCACCTTATCGAGATGCGGCTTGAGGATCTCGACAAACTCCTTGTGGGCCGCGTGCGGCAGGTAGGCGGCCCGCCCCTGCTCGTCGGCGAACGTCACCACGAAGCAGTGCGTGAAACCCTGCGCGAGCATCTCGGGGCTGTTGTCGGTCCCCCATTCGAAATCCTTGATCGTATCGATCCGCTTGGGAAGCTGGCGGAACGCATCTTCCACCTTCTTCACCTGCTCCGGCGTGGCGTCGTCCTTAAATTTGAACAGCACGATGTGGCGTAGCATGCCGGATTTCTCCTGTGGGGCTGCTCCCAGGGCTGCGAGCACCTGCGCGGCGACGAACTGATTGCCGGCGGGATTCAAGTGGACGCCGTCGGTGGTGAGAATCCCCTTTTCGGCCGCGGCCGCATTGTGCTCCTTGAGGTGGCTCAGGAAGGCCTTCCGCAAATCCAAAAGCGGCGTGTTCGTTTCCTTAGCCACGCTGCGGCTGATGTCGCAGTACTCGTCGAGCATCCCGTCGAGCTGGTTGCTGCCGTCGGTCTTCTCGCCGATGACGCTGGGGGTGCAGAGGAGGACGCGTGCGCCGCCTTGGGTGATCCGCTGGATCAACGACTTGAGCCCCGCTTCGTAAACGTCCTTCGGAGTTCCTCTACCGTTCTGGGAGTGCCAGACGTCGTTGATGCCGATGTAGATCACGACCAGCGAGGGCTTCTTTGCCAGGACATCCTTGTCGAGCCGCTTCTCGAGGTCCGGCACCTTATTGCCGCTGATGCCCGCGCCGATGATCTCGGCCTTGAGGTCGGGGTGGCTCTTGGCGAGTGCTTCTCGGACAAGTGTGACGTAGCCAGCGGGGCCCGCGCCGGCCTGAGTGATCGAATCCCCCAAAAAGACGATCCGCGTGCCTGGTTTCAGGGCCGGCTCGGCGGCAAGGGACGAAAGGGTTGCGGTCATGATGCCCAGTGCCGCCAGGGCCAGTGCGGCGGCGAGTTTTTCGGTGGAACGTGGTGCGGACATGGTACGCCTCGTGGAAAGGATGTGCTTCGTTTGGCGGTTGATTGTACGTTCCCGGCAGTGGTGCGAACCACCAGTTGCAAGACGTGACGTGCTGGTTATACTCCCGCGTATTCATAGTTGCCCCTTCTTCATCAGGCAGATTTCGGCATTCATTTGGCCGGAATCTGCCTCATCTTTCGGCGTCAGGCCGGCCATTGTCCGTCCCGCACCAGGGCCACCATCTGCCGCACCACTGCGCGGATCGCCCGGGCGCGGTGACTCAAAACGGCTTTCACCGCCGGCTGCAATTCGCCGAACGTCTGGTGGTACTCAATGACTTCAAACAGCGGGTCGTATCCAAACCCGCCGCTCCCCGCTGCGGCCGGCAAGATCCGCCCGCGGCAATAGTCCTCGGCATCGGCCCGGATCGTTCCGGCCGGATCGCTGAGCGTGGCGTGGCAGACGTAATGGGCCGTCCGCTTTTCCGTCGGCACGTCCTTCAGCTTTTCGAGCAAGAGGGCGTTGTTTTTGGCGTCGGTTGCATTCGGCGCGGAGAAGCGGGCCGAATAGACGCCCGGCGCACCGTCGAGTGCCGACACGCACAGGCCGCTGTCTTCTCCCAGCACCCACTGCTTTAGATGCCGGGCCTGAACGGTCGCCTTGAGTGCCGCGTTTTCGGCGAACGTCGTTCCCGATTCTTCGACCTCGATCGCCTGCGGAAAATCGGTCAGGCTTTTCAGTTCAAAGCCGTGCGGCGCAAACAGCTCGACCAGCTCAGTGAGCTTCTTGCGGTTGCGCGTGCCGAGGACGAGGAGGCGGGAGGACATTGCGGATTGCGGATTGCGGATTGCGGAATCAGGAGGACGAGTAGACCTGACCATCACCAAGAAACGCAAGAGGGCCGGAAATTTCCGGCCCTAATCCGCAATCCGCAATCGACAATCCGAAATAGGACTACCCTTCCCGGTCCCTGAACCGGGCCGCGATCGACTCCTTGGGGACCATGACCGGCAGGGGCTGAACGTCGAACGGAATGCCGGCGAGCGAGCGAGGGCGCACGCCAAGCTGGCCGGGGCCGAGCTTGGGGTCTTGGATCGTTTCCGGGCCGTATTGCTGCATCAGCCGGTGAATGGCCGGGTTAATCTCCGTCTTGCCGTCGGCGCGCGGCGTGCCGACGGAGTCGAACGAGCCGATGCAGACGATGCTCTCGGTGCGGTCATGGAACTCGTAGGCTTCGACCCCTTGCTCGCGGAGGGCCTTGGTGAGCTTGGTGGCTTTGAGGGCCGCCTCGTCGATCTTGGCCAGGTTGGAGCGGCTCCCTTGTCGGGGCTTACCCAGCATATTCTCGAACTTGGCGATCTCATCCCTTTCGTATTCAATGGACTCCGCACCGCGGAATGAAGCGACTTTGACGGTATAAGTACCCGGGTTTTTCAGCAGGCTGAAAGGGAGGTCCTCGTTCAGCTCGACCACGAACGGATCGAGCCCCTTGGAGGTGAAGAATTCGTCGGGGAGCAGCGGGTTCTTGGTAACGAACGCGTTCCCCATGGGACCTTTCGCTCGCGTGCGGGGATCACCCGTGGCCCAGCGCACGGCGTCTCGCAGGTTGGCGAGCTGCTGGTTCGTTTCGGTAGTGCCATTCTTGGTGTCGAGCGCTGCCGGTCGCATCGTCTTGATCGACTTGAGAGTGCTTTCCACGTTGGGTTGGTCCACGCTGTGGAAGTTTCCGACCAAGACCGCAAGTTCATTGAACTTGACCGCCCGGAGATTTTTCACCCGTTTTCGTCGGCCGTATTTGTCGAGCGTATTTCCAAGCTCCGAGTTCGTAAAGTCGTAATGTTGCTGAAAGAGATACGCTTCCAGCTTGTACTTCCCGCGCAGCTCGAGCACCAGTTCGTGGGCTTGCTTCTCGGCATTGGGGCCAGCGAAGCTGGCGCACATGATCATCCACGGGCCGTTGGACTCCGTCAGCTCGTACGACTCGTTGGGATCCGCTTCCACTTTGCGAAACGGCACCAGCTTGGCCCACGGAGGGGCGGCCGACGCCAACGAGCAGGGAAAACCGGCGGCCAGCAACAACGCAGCGATGACGAGAGCACGAGGCATACGAGCTCCTCCAATCCCTAAGGGAGCGAAAGGCGGCAGGGAGTGCCGGCGAACTTGAACGAAAGCGGCGGGAGGGTATCAAAACCGCGAGAATTCCGCCAAGGTCAATCGCGGAAAAGAAAGGCGGCCGCGCGGAGCGAGCAGCTTCACGCGGCCGGGATGCTAGCGTGATTGGATCCGTCTGGCGGGCGATCAGCGATTCGCTTCGAGGGCCGCCTGCACCTGCGTCTTGGCGGGAATGCCGGTCCAGCGCTGCACGGGCTGGCCCCCCTTGAAGACGATGACCGTCGGGATGTTCATCACCTCGTACTGCTGGGCGAACTGCGTGTTTTCGTCCACGTTGACTTTGCCGACCTTGGCCGCGCCCTGGTTTTCGGCCGCCAGCTCATCGATCATCGGCGCGATCCGGCGGCAGGGGCCGCACCAGGGAGCCCAGAAATCGACGAGGACTGGGCCGGCCGCATCGAGAACTTCCGCTTGGAAATTGGCATCCGTGAATTCGACGACGTTGGCTCCCATGCTCGTGCTCCCGCTGGGTGATCTGGAAAAATGTCTCTGTGGTTGGTGCGGCTTCGCTGGCCAGTTAGTGTAAGGCTAAACGGGCCCCTTCGCGAGGGCCAGGAGGTGCTCGCTGCGGGCCGCCGGCGAGACTCGCCGCGATGTCCCGTCAAGCACCGCAAACCCTTGCCGGGATTGCACCTACGGCCGACGCGTCAAATCGTCGGCAGTCGCGGCGACGCAGCCTGCCTTTCCCTGGACACGTTTGCCGGCCAGGGCGTTGTCGAATGCCGCTGACAGGAGACCGCACGTGAATTCCTTCCGCTGCCTGCTTGTCGAAAAGGACGACCAGGGCCGTTCGCGTCGCACCGTGACTACGCTGCCGACAGAGCGGCTCGGTGAGGGCAATGTGTTGATTCGCGTCCGATTCTCGTCGCTGAATTACAAGGACGCGCTGGCGGCCGAAGCGCATCCTGGCGTGGTCCGCAAGCTGCCGCACGTGCCGGGGATCGATGCGGCGGGCATCATCGAAGCGGACGCCAGCGGCCAGTTTCGCGTTGGCGAGGAAGTGATCGTGACGAGCTACGGCCTCGGCGCGGACCAGTGGGGCGGATGGTCGGAACTGATTCGCGTGCCGGCTGAGTGGGTCGTCCGCCGCCCGGAAGGACTATCGCTGCACGAGGCGATGATCCTCGGGACGGCCGGGTTCACCGCCGCCCAGTGCGTGCAAGGGCTGCTCACCAACGGGCTGACGCCGGATGCGGGCGAGATTGTCGTCACCGGTGCGACGGGGGGCGTCGGCTGCCTGGCGGTGATGATCCTCGCGCAGCTTGGCTTTCCAGTGGTTGCCGTGACGGGCAAGCCGCAGCTCGAGGCGCGGCTGAAAGCGTGGGGAGCGTCGCGCGTCATCGGCCGGCAGGAAGTAGTCAGCGATAGTCCCAAGCCGCTGCTGGCCGGCAAGTGGGCCGGCGGCATCGACACGGTCGGCGGCCAGACTCTGGCGACTATCCTCCGCGAGACGAAGCAGTACGGCGTCGTTGCCGCCTGCGGGCTGGTCGGCGGCACCGATTTGCCGTTGACCGTCCATCTGTTCATTCTCCGCGGCGTGATCCTGGCGGGGATCAGCTCGCAGTCGCTGCCCGCCGATCGCCGGCAGGATTTCTGGCGCAAGCTGGCCGGCCCCTGGAAGCCGCGGCATTTGGACGACGTGGCGACGACGATCGGGCTGGACGGCCTTGACGATGCCGTCCAGCGGATTCTCAAGGGTCAAATCGCGGGGCGGACGGTGGTGGCACTATAACTTGGCACGGGCGTAGGACAGGTTTTCAACCTGTCCAATTCTCGCCGGCTGCTCTACACTCCGCGAGCCTGTTGGTTCCGGTCCCGCGCATCTGCTAGCACCCGCCATGTACCTCTCGATCGTTGTCCCCGTCTGCGACGAAGTGGAAAACGTCTCCATCCTCTACGGGCAGCTCGTGCGCGTGCTGGGGGAGATTCAGCGTCCGGCCGAGATGCTGTTCGTGGACGATGGCTCCACCGACGGCACGCTCGAAAAGCTCGCAGAACTGGCGGCGGCTGACGACCGCGTGAAGGTCGTCGAGCTGCGGCGCAATTTCGGCCAGACGGCGGCCATGCACGCCGGGCTGCAACTGGCCGCAGGGGAGATCATCGTCACGCTCGACGGCGACTTGCAGAACGACCCGGCCGACATCCCGCTGATGATCGCCAAGATCGAAGAGGGATATGACCTCGTTCACGGCTGGCGGAAGAACCGGCAGGACGCCTGGCACCGCAAATTGCCGTCGCGAATCGCCAACTGGCTGATTGCAAAATCGTGCCGCTTCCCGATCCACGACCTGGGCTGCACGCTCAAGGCGATTCGCCGCGAGATCGCCCAGGAACTGGAGTTGTACGGCGAGATGCACCGTTTCATGCCGATCCTGGCCCATCAGCGCGGCGCTCGCTGCCTGGAAGTGGTCACGCGGCATCACCCGCGGCGTTTTGGCCGCACCAAGTACGGCCTGTCGCGCACCGTGCGGGTCCTTCTGGACCTGATCACGGTCAAGTACATGCTCGACTACTTCGCCAGCCCGATGAAGCTGTTTGGGCGGATCGGCCTGGCGTGCGGCACGATCGGGATGCTCGCCGGCCTGGCCACCATCGTCATGAAGCTGGCCGCCGGCATCGACATGACGGGCAACCCGCTGATGCTGCTGACGGTCCTGTCGGCCATCGGCAGCATCCAGTTCCTCAGCCTGGGGCTCTTGGGCGAAGTGAGCGCCCGGATCTATTACGCCTCGCAGCCGAAGCAGAACTATGCGGTGCGGCGGGTGGTGAGCTGCACGCCAGCGAGCGATCCACGCGGAGTACCCACGGCGCCGCGACGAGCCGCTTGACCGTGTACGCTCTGCCGTGACCGCGACTAAGCAGGTTTGCGCTTTCTCGCTTTGGTACTTGCCGCACGCGCCTTTGACCGCTCGTTCACCATTTTCCAAAACTCCTCGCTGGGAATCCCCTTCCCTTCGTTCAAACTTTTCCTCGACTTGGCCAGCATCGCCTGGAATTTTGGCGAACTGGCGATGAGCATCATCTCCAGATGGTCGTCGTCATGAGGCGCAACGAGCACTGCCGCCGCCCTGCCGTTGCGTGTGATCACGACGGGACCAGTGGCCCGACACTCATCCACGTACGAGCTCAGCTTCGCCTTCATTTCGGCCAACGAAACGACTTTCATGGCTGGTACTCCTCTCCGGCGACGTTGAGGCGGTTGCCGTCTTTGACGCCAATCGCCACGATTCGCACGATCTTTTCTTTTCGGTTCACTTCATAGATAACACGGAAACGATTCTGCGGCCCCAAGCGCAACTCCCAGTTTCCGCCCAGAATGCCTGGTGGCGCCAGGGGCTTGCGATTGCGAGTTTCGTCGAGCGGCGCATGCTCTAACTGGTCGTTGATGGTCTTGTGAATCAGCAGGTGATACTTCCGGTCGATGGCCTCCAGGTGAGGAGCGACCTCAGGTGCAAAAATGATCACGAAAGGGACCTGTTTCGCCATTGTTGAATTATATGACCATAATTCAGACCATGTCAAATCGAGCCCGCTGCCTTGAAAGGGATGCCGTTATGTCCGGATCAAGCGAAATGCTCCTCCACACCCCCCGCTTCCGCGTCGTCCGCGAGTCGTACGTCGATGCCGGCGGCGTGACCCGAACGCGCGACATCGTCCGTCATCCGGGCGCCGTGGTGATCGTGCCGCTGCTCGACGACGGCCGCGTGTGCTTGATTCGCCAGTATCGCCACTCGGTGAAGGAGACGCTGATCGAATTGCCGGCGGGGACGCTCGAGCCGCCGGAGCCGCCGCCGGCCTGTGCCCAGCGCGAGCTGATCGAAGAGACCGGCTTCCG
>DATKDU010000446.1:0-25020 GCA_035512595.1 Pirellulaceae bacterium | reverse complement strand
CGCCAGCCCCTCGCCGGCACAGGACAACGCCAGGTCGTAGAGCGTCGGCCGGCGGCGGCCGAAGAGCCACGGATACATCGCCCCGCCGATGCCAATCCCCGCCAGGGCGACCGCCAGGATCAGCCCGAAGGTGAACGTCGTTCCGCCCAGGATCGGCGTCAGCATCCGGTACCATACGATCTCCATCAGAAAGAAGGCAAAGCCCACCAGGCAGGCGGCGGCATATAGCACCGAGTCGAGCGACTGCACCGGCAGAACATCGGAGCTCGCTGGCGAACTGGTCACTGGCGAGTCCACCGGGAGCTGAGAAGCGGACCGCGGCGGCCGCCCCTTCTTCTCCTGACGCTTGAGCGCGGGCGCGGGCATGGACTCCGGCGGCACGTGGGGCGCCGGTGATGCAGGCACCGGCCAGACGACCCGGCTGGACAACCACCAGGCGGACAGACCGGTGGCCAGGTTGACGAGGCACGCCGTCCACAGCGTCGCTCGCGTTCCCAGCGCCTCCAGCAACACGAAGGTGCTCAGGAGCGCCCCCATCACGGCCCCCAGCGTGTTGAGTCCGTAGATCAGGCCGATGCTCCGCCGGCCGTCGTCCCGGGCCAGCGCCACGGTCCGCGCCGCGGCCGGCAACGTTCCTCCCATCAGGAAGGTGGGCAAGCCCAGAACGAGGGTCGCCAGCAGCAGCCGGACGATCGTGGCCCCGGTCAGCCCCAGCGACTGCTGACCACCGAGCGCTATGTAGATCATCCGGGACAGGTCGATCAGAAACGGGCTGACGAAGCTGGCCAGGCTGATTAGCAGTTCTAGTTGCCCGTACATCCGCAGCGGATTCGCAACCGCATCGGCGCGCCGTCCGAGAACGGCATTCCCCAGCCCCAGCCCTCCCATGAAGATCGCCAGCACGGCGGCCGCGGCCGGCGTGGATGCGCCGAACACCAGCCGCAACTCGCGCAGCCAGGCGACCTGAAACACCAGGGCGCACAGTCCTGAACAAAACAGCAAGCCGGAAACCGGCCATACGATCGATCTCATGGATGCTTCCCGCGGAAAAAAACCAAATGACGTTTGTCGCACATCTGAACGCGTTTCGCATGGCCCCCGCCGGTTAATTTCTCGCGAAATTCGCCGCGTTTGCCGGTAAAGCTGGTTTCCAGCCGCTGCGCGATCGGCCGGCAGACTTGCACGAGGGGTATGCAATCCGAGGCAACCCATCTTCCCAGCCGCTTGCTGCCATTGGCTTTGCGCCCTGCGGCGCGCCCTTTGCATCCCCGTCCCTGCGGCAGGCGGAATAACACATCCCACAAGGAAGGAGAGGAGACTGTGTCCGATCGTTTGGGGTTTTTGATTGACATGGACGGCGTCATCTATCGGGGCAAGCAACTGATCCCCGGCGCCGACCGATTCGTAGGGCGCTTGCTCGCCGAGGAGATTCCGTTTGCGTTCCTGACCAACAACAGCCAGCGGACGCGGCGCGACGTCGCCACCCGCCTCGTGCGGATGGGAATCCCCGTGGACGAGAGCCACATCTTCACCTGCGCCATGGCCACGGCCCGCTTCCTGGCTTTGCAAAAGCCCGGCGGCACTGCCTTTGTCATCGGCGAAGGAGGGCTCCTTCAGGCGCTGCACAAGAACGGTTACGCCATCGTCGATGACGATCCCGACTACGTCGTCGTCGGTGAAGGGCGGACGTTCAACATGGAGATCGTCGAAGCGGCCGTGCGGATGATCCTCCGCGGGTCGAAGCTGATCGCCACCAACCTCGACCCAAACTGCCCGACCGCTCACGGTCTGCGTCCCGGCTGCGGCGCGATCGTGGCGATGTTGGAAGCGGCCACGGGACTCAAGGCGTTCAGCGTCGGCAAGCCGAGCCCCGTGATGATGCGGGCCGCTCGCAAAGAGCTGGGCCTGGCCACCGACGAGACGATCATGATCGGCGACACGATGGAGACCGACATCCTCGGCGGCGTCTCGATGGGCTACCGCACGGTCCTCGTCCTGTCGGGAGGCACCGAGCGGCACGACCTGGCGCGGTACGCCTACCGCCCCGATCATGTCGTCGAATCGATCGCCGTGCTGTGCGAGATGAGCGACCTGCGGCAGCTCCTGGACGCGCCCAACGAGGTGACCGTCCCGTTTCCCGCCGCAGCCGCGTCGTAGGGCGAACGCCAATTGCCGGATTTGCCGGTTGCGCCAAAGAAGCGGCCGGGTCACGGCGACGATTTCTCAGCGGAAGATTCTTGACTTATGGTTGCTGTGAAAGACGCGCTGCACCATCTCGGGAGACGGCCATGTATACGTTCCAAGAGCGGCTCTCCTCGCAGTCGGTTCAAACCCGGCTCCGTCGCCTCGGCGACCTCACGATTCCCAATTCTCCGCTCGGCGGCGATACGGCCCGCGGCATTCCGCGCCACAATCGGGCGATTCCGACGCTGATTTGTCCGTGGCGGGACGGTGCTGCGGACGTCTCGCGATGCACCATCGCGATTACCCGCGACCTCGGGGACGAAGGGGTGGGCCTCTTGCTGACGCACCCCGTTTCGGGACCGGAGCTGCTGGTAGGTTACTTACTCCCCGATGCCGCGGTCCAAAGCCCGTGGTACTTTCGGGGGACGATCCAGCACAACACGGCCATTGGCGGCGGCTTTTGGGTCGTAGGCGTGGCACTGCTGGAATTCTTCACGTCCCAGCGGCACTCCTCGCTGATCGCGCTGGAGCCATGGGCCAAGAAGCTGCTTCCGCCGGCGTCCGACGACGCATGACGGGTGCCGTCCCGGATTCTATCGACTAAGGGAGGAGTCGCTTTCCTAAGCGATCGTGCCATCCCGGCTTTCGCGGCTGCGGTGTCTTGAGGCGGCTGCTAAGAGGCGATCATGCCTGCGGCGACGACGGGAAGGTGACGAAGCCTTCTGGCGATGCGCAGACACTCACCTATCGACCGTGCTGCAGGCTGTGATGTGGCGGCATTGGATCATGGGCTGCCTGCTCACGCCAGTTCACGCGGCTGCCAGAGGCGAATCAGCTCTGCGTTCGATTCTGGCGTTAAGTTTTGCCAGGAGTCGAGGTCGAGTTCCAGACGAGCCACTGCCGCGGTGGGAAGCGGGGTGTAGGTTCCTGTCAGCTGCTCGAAAAATTCTTCCAGACCCGGATTGTGGCCGATCAAGAGCAACCGCTCGCACGAATCGGGAGTCTGGCGGATCACCTCCAGGAACTTGTCCGGGCCAGCCATGTAGAGTTCCCCGGTCAGCCGGCATTCGCCCCGATAGCCGCTGGCCAGAGCCACGTGATCGGCCGTCTTGCGAGCGCGGCGGGCTGATGAGGTCACGACGTAATCGGGAAGCAGATTCTGCTCCTTGAGCAGCTCCCCCATCCGCGGCGCGTCCTTCTTGCCGCGGCCGTTGAGCCCCCGGTCGTGGTCGTCGAGCTCGGAATCTTTCCAGCTCGACTTGGCGTGACGCATGAGTAGCAGGGTTTTCATGGGGAGGCTCGATGAGCTAAAGGTTCAAGGTTCTGGATTCAAGGTACTCAACTTTGAACTTTGAACCTTGAATTCGGAACTCATTCTTCCGGCGCCCGGTGCGGCTCGAACACGGTCTGCTGCGACTGCTCCGCCTGTTTGATCAGCCGGCTCGCCTCTTCGTACAGGAGCTCCTGGCTGCGGCGGCGCTTGCGGCGGCTTTTGACCCGGTTGTACTTTCCATCCGCCGTCAGTTCGCGGGCCTTGGCGCTGTCGTCGAAATAGGTCTCCAGAATGCCGACGAGCCGGCTCTTGCATGCCGGGTCCTCGATGGGGACGAGTAGTTCGATCCTGCGGTCGAGGTTCCGCGGCATCCAGTCGGCGCTGGAGATGAACACCAGGTCGTCCCCGCCGTGGCGAAACCGCAGGATGCGGGCATGCTCCAGAAACCGATCGACGATGCTGACCACAGAAATGTTCTCGCTGAGGTCCTTAACCCCCGGCCGCAGGCAGCAGACGCCGCGGACATTCAGCCGTACGCGGACGCCCGCCTGCGACGCAGCATAGAGGGCGCCTATCAGCTCCTGATCGACCAGCGAGTTGACCTTCACGTCGATGGCGGCGTTTTGCCCCTGTGCCTTCCGCTGCGTTTCCCCTTCGATCAACTCCAGCAGCCGCTGCCGCAGACCGAGCGGCGCGGCCTCGATCTTGCGGAACCGCTGCGGCTGCGAATAGCCGGCAATCGCGCTGAAGAAGGTCACGGCGTCCGCTCCCAGCTCCTCGTTGCTGGTCAGGAGGCTGGCGTCGCTGTAGATGCGGGCGGTGATTTCGTTGTAGTTGCCGGTGCCGAAGTGGCAGTAGCGGACAATTCCGTGCGGCTCGCGGCGAACGATGATGCAGACCTTGGCGTGGGTCTTGAGCCCCTTGATGCCGTAGATGACTTGAACGCCGGCCTCTTCCAGGTTGCGTGCCCATTCGATGTTGCGGGCCTCGTCGAAGCGGGCCTTGAGCTCGACGATAACGGTGACGTGCTTGCCGCGCTGGGCCGCACGGGCCAGTGCCGCGACGATCGGGCTTTGGCGGCTGGTGCGGTAAAGAATCTGTTTGATCGCCAGGACGTCGGGATCGGCGGCGGCCTCTTCGATCAGTTTTTGCACGGGCTCGAAGCTCTGGTAGGGATGATAAAGGAGCACGTCCCGCCGCGCGAGGACGTCGAACAGGCTGGCGCCCGGCTCGATCTCCGGCGCTCGCTGCGGCGGCCACGGCTCGTACTTCAGCGCTTCGAAGCCGGAGCGGTCCGACAGCGGCATCAGGCCGCCCAGATCGACCGGCCCCGGCGCATGGAACGTGTCGCTCTCGTCCACGTCCAGGCTCGACGAAAGGAACTGCATGATCTGCGGGCTCGCGCCGGCGGCAATCTCCAGTCGCACGCACTGCCCGTGTTTGCGGGCGGTAAGAATCCCTTCCATGCCCGAGAGCAAATCGGGCGCGAGGTCGTCGCGGAGGATGAAGTCGGCATTTCGCGTGATGCGAAAGACGGCGGAGGCAACAATCTCCTCGCCGGGGAAGAAGCGGCCCAGGTAGCGGGTGACGACGTCCTCCAGCAGGATGAAGGCGTGCCCGCGATCGGAGCCAAGCGTGAACATCCGCGGCAGCGTGCGCCCCAGCGGCATGATTGCGAACCGCGGCTGGGTATCGCCCGCCGCCGGCTTGAGCTGCACGCAGACGTTCAGCGTCAGATTGACCAGCAGCGGAAAATCCTCCGGGCCGCGGATAGCCATCGGCGTGAGGACGGAAAAGATCTCGCTGTCGAAGACATGTTCGATGGCCCGCGTCTGCCGATCGCTCAGTTCCGCCGGCCGCAGCCGTTTGATGCCGGCTTCGGCCAGTTGTGGCTCGATCTGCGACAGGAAGCAGGCGTATTGATCCTTCACGAGCTGCCGCACGCGCTTGCCGACGGCGGCGAGCTGCTCGGCTGGCGTCAGGCCGGACGGATCGGGGCTGGTGAGCCCCTGGTCGAGCAGGGCTTGCAGGCCGCCAACACGGACCATAAAGAACTCGTCCAGATTCGTGGCGGTGATCGCCAGGAACTTCAGCCGCTCCAGTGCCGGCAGCGAATCATCTCCCGCCTCGTCGAGCACGCGCTGGTTGAACTCCAGCCAGGAAAGCTCGCGGCTTAAGAATTTCGGCGGTTGAGGGGACGGGTCGGGCATGGGTCGAAGTTCGAAGTTCAAAGTTCAAAGTTCAAGGTTCAAAGTTCAAGGTTGGATGAGCATTCACCGTTGGTACTTGCTGCCGCGGAGTTCGGACTTCTGCAGATATGCCATAAGGCCAGCAATCATGCGGCTGACGGCCTCGGCATCGGCATAGAGGTCATCGAATTGCTTCTGTGTGATGTAGCTCTCGTCGATTGCCACATAGAGTTGCGATCGAACCTCACCACACGATCCCTTGGCGGTAGCCAAAAACTGTAAGAACTCTTTATTCCCGCCACGCTCGAAGCCCTCGGCGATGTTGCTCATGGTGGATACCGACGCTCGCCGAATCTGATCCTTCAAGCCGAAATCCTTGGCAAACCCTCCAGTACGAGTGCATGAGTTGACTTTCCTGATCATCACCCGTGCACGTTTCCAAGCTTCCAGATCCTCAAACCGCTTGATCGTCGCCATGATTGTCACCCTCAAAGAGCATTAAACAAGATCGCCGAGCCGAACCCGGCGGTTGACGACCCAACCAGAAACAAAGTTTGAACTTTGAACTTTGAACTTTGAACTTTGAACTTTGAACTACCGCGCCACCCGCAGGAGCACCGGCATTCCGTAAGTTTCTTCAAACAGCGAACCGCTTTGCTTGAGCGCGAGCTGCTCGAGCGACAAGTCTTCAACTTTCGGCACGGAGATCACCAGCCGGCCGTTCTCGCGGGAGACGTTGACTTCGTGGATCCGCTGGCTGCGCGATTCGTCGAGCGCGATGGCGACGCGGAGGATGGCGGCCAGCTTGGAGACCGCCACGCGCCCCTCGCGATCGAGCGTCGCGTAGCCTTCGTGCGTCGGCTGCGGCGAAGCCCGGCGGTGGTAGCGGGCGACCATGGCCGCCAGAAGCTGATCGCGCCGCCCCATGCCGAACAGCTCGCTGTTGCGGATCAAATACATCGTGTGCTTGTGGTAGCTGCGGTTGCTGACGTACAGTCCCACCTCGTGCAAGAGTGCCGCCAGGTAGAGAATTACCTCGGTCCGCGGCGGGAGCTGATGCTCGTCGCGGAGCTGCTGAAAAAGGGACTGCGCAAGCTGGGCGATATGCTGGGCGTGCTGCTCGTCGAAAGCGAACCGCCGCCCCAGGTCCATCGCCGAGCGGATGATCTGCTGGCTGAACTCCCGCGACCACGTTTCTCCTTCGGCCATTTCCTTGAGCAGGCCGTCGCGCAGGTTGACGTTGGTCACCAGGATTTCCGACCGTTTCAACTCCTTAGCCAGCAGCACATACGCCAGCAGTGCCGGCCCCAGCGTTTCCGCTTCGGGAAACGTCAGGCGGTACTTGCGGACGAGCCGATCCTCGGTCTGCCCCAGGATTTTGTTGGTCAGATCCTCGAGCGCTTTGACCGGAATGCGCGCCAGCCGCCTGGCGTCCCATTCCGGTTGGAGCTGATGCACGGCGAAGCGGACATCGCCCCCCATGGCGATCATTTCCAGCGGACCATCCTGGAGGATGTGCTCCACCATCTCCTCGACGGTGCGGTGGATGTGCGTTTCCATGAGATTGCGGACCTTGAGCGTCGGAGCGCGGAGCGCTTCGAGCGTCTCTCGCAGCCGCAGCGAGCCGAGGCGATAGGTGTGGGAGTAGATGACGTCTCCCCCTTTGACCACGAGCAGTTCGGTGCTGCCGCCGCCGACCTCAATCGCCACCGCCCGCGCCTGCGACAATGCCGGGTCGGCGGTCAGGAACGGCTGAATGCCGAGGTAGGTGATGCGGTTGACCTCCGCTTCGTCGATGGGTTCGACGTGCAGGCCGGTGGCGATGTAAATCCGATCGACGAAAGCCAGCCGGTTGGCCGCTTCGCGGACGGCACTCGTGGCGACGACCCGAATCTGCTCCGGTTTTTCGATCTGGTACTCGCGGAGGATGCGGCGATAGGTCCGCAGCACGCGGACGCAGTCCTCGATCGTCGATTTGGTGATCGACCCACGGGTGAACGTATCGCGGCCCAAGTTGACGGCCTGCGACAGGGCCTCCAGCGTCCGCACGCGGCCCCCCTCGGCAATCTCCGCAATCGCCATGCGGATGCTCGACGTGCCGATGTCAATTACGGCCGCGGGGCGGACGGATTTCGGCGCGGATGTGGCGGTGGGCTCGGACATGGGACTATTTTTCCGCCCGCTCCTCACTCTGCTGCTCGGCCCAAGCGGCAGCCCCACGGGCGACGGCATCGTCACCCAGCTTGCCGGCGACAATCTTGTACGCCTTGGCAAACGGCGGCGCGACGCGGCGTTTGGCACCTTCCTCGGCGCCTTGCACGAACAACTCCGGCATCGCTTCCACCAAACCGCCGCCGAGTACAACGATGTCGGGGACGAGTAGATTGACCACGTCGCCGATCACCTGACCGATCAACTCGGCCGCCCGCTGCACGATCTGTTCGACGACCTTGTCGCCGGCCTTGATCGAGTCGGCCAGGACGCCGCTGCGAATATTCGACAGGTCCGTGCCGGCGGCCTTGGCCAGGTTGGGCGCTTCGCCGCGAAAGGCGGCCATGGCCGCGGCCGCGGAAATCGCCAGCCGGCTGGCCTCCGTCTCCAGGCAGCCGCGGCGGCCGCAGCCGCACGGCAGTCCCTGCGGATCGACCTGCATGTGGCCGATCTCGAAGCACGACATGTTCTTGCCGCGGATGATCTCGCCGTCGTAGACGCAGCCGCCGCCGATGCCCGTGCCGGGGAAGACGCCCACGAGACAGCGCGCGTTCTTCCCGGCGCCGAAGCGATACTCGCCATAGACCCCCGCATCGACGTCGTTGAGGACGACGGTCGGCGCGTCGAAAGCCCGCTCGAGGATGCCGCGCAGGTTGACGTTCTTCCAGCTCAGGTTGGCCGAATCGAGGAGCACGCCCTTGTCCAAATCGATATTTCCGGGGCAGCCGACGCCGATGCCGGCAATCTGTTTGACGCTGACGCCGGCTTCCTCGAGGGCGTCGAGAATCGTCTCCTGGATGCGGTCCATCCCCGCCTTGGACCCTTCATTCCCCTTCGTCTTGCGGCGCTTGCTCCCCAGCAGGCGGAACTCCTCGTTCATGACGGCGGCCATCATCTTGGTGCCGCCCAGATCGAAGCCAATCCAGTGGCGTTTCGATTTACCATCCATGTCCGGGTGCTCGTCAGCGGGGAGAGGCGTGAATTGCGTAGATGACGAGGATTCTAACGAATACGGCTTTCGCAAACGAGGGCCGCGTGGAAATGACCTCAGCCAGTTCCCTTCACCGGATAGACTTTCATCGGCATCACGACGACGACTGGCTCGTCGCTCGTATTCACCAGTTCTTCACTTTTCTCCCGCAGTTCCCGCGCGACGCGCGCCAGAGCCAATGGTTCGATGCCCAATAGGGTCCTAGCCGGCTCGATCGCCCGATCGACGCCGTCGAGCAACTCCGCCCCTCGCGAAAGATGTCGAAGTACGCCATCGGCAGACCCCTCCCGCGCCTTGACGCCCGCGGCAGCCAACTTGATCAGCCCCTTGAGCAGGTCGGCCAGCGTGCCGGTTCGCCCGCAGGCGTGCCAGACCGCTTCCCACGTTTCGTGCGCTTCCCAGTAGTAGCCGTGATTAAAGAGATCGAAACCCCATAGGTACGACTCGCACTGCTGCCAGTCGTCATTCGTCGGCATTTGGCACGGCGGCTCGACATGGCCGTAGCTATGCCCCCGCTCATCGCTGATGGGGTGCGGAAATTTGCCCGGGACGTAGCTATACGGCGGCAGCGGCCGGTCGGGACAAAGACGCATAGGTGGTGGTGAGTGGTGAGTGGTGAGTGGTGAGTGGTGAGTGGTGAGTGGTGAGTGGTGAGTGTCGGAGGTCGGAGGTCGGAGGTCGGAGGTCGGATACGCACCAGGTACCTCGTACTGAGTACCAAGTACCCCGTACGCGCAGCATATAATGCCTAGTTCACTCCTTCATACCGTACCACTCACCACTCACGACTCCATGAGCGACACCAGGCGGATCATCATCACCGGCATTGGCCGCGGGCTGGGGCTGGCGATGACGGAAGGGTTCATCGAGCGGGGCCACACGGTTGTCGGCTGTAGCCAGAATCCCAAGCACATCGACAAGGTGACGAAGCGGTTTGGCGCGCCGCACCGGTTCGACGCGGTCAACGTGGCGGATGAGGCCGCGGTGAAGCTGTGGGCCAAGGCAATCCTGGCGGACGGCGGCCCGCCCGATCTGCTGATCAACAACGCGGCAATCGTCAACAAGAACGCGCCGCTGTGGAAAGTGCCGGTCGATGAGTTCAGCCACGTGATCGACGTCAACATCAAAGGGACGTTTCACGTCTGCAAGCATTTTCTGCCGGCCATGATCGCCAAGAAGCGCGGGGTGGTGGTCAACTTCAGCTCGGGCTGGGGACGCTCGACCTCGCCGGAGGTCGCGCCGTACTGTGCGACGAAGTACGCCATTGAAGGGCTGACGCAAGCGCTGGCCGCCGAATTGCCCAAGGGCATGGCAGCCGTCCCGCTCAATCCGGGCGTCATCAATACCGATATGCTGCAAAGCTGCTTCGGCAGCAATGCCAAGTCGTACCCCAATCCGGAGGAGTGGGCCGAATCGGCCGTGCCGTTCCTCCTCAAGCTGGGACCCAACGACAACGGCCGGCCGCTGACGGTGAAGTGAACGCAGATGTCGATTCGTAACCGCATCCATCCGGCCGAACTGGACGACGACGAGCTGCGATCGCAGTGCGACGTGACGACGACCCGCCGCTCCGGCCCCGGCGGCCAGCATCGCAACAAGGTGGAGACTGCCGTCGTCATCACCCATCGCCCCACCGGCATTCGCGCGGAAGCCAACGAGCGCCGCAGCCAGCACCAGAATGCGGTCGTCGCCTGGCAGCGGCTCCGCGTTCAGTTGGCTGTGAAGATTCGCTCGCCACGGCCGACCGCCGACGTTCCCTCGGAGACCTGGCTGCGTCGAATGAAAGGGGGCGTCAGCAAGGTGAATCCCGAAAATGCCGACTTCCCGGCGCTGCTCGCCCTGGCGCTCGATACGATCTACGCGGCCGACTTGCGGATGGCCGACGCTGCCCGTGCACTACAGGTGACAACGTCCCAGTTGACGCGGCTCGTCGCGGCCGCGCCGGCGGCACTTGCCGAGTTGAACCGGTTGCGTAAGGAACGTGGCCTGCGAGCCTTGCAGGTCTAGTCGCGCGGAGGACAAAAAATGCCCGAGTTCGACCGCACCAAGTGGGATGCGAAATACGCCGATCCGGATTTCGCGCCGCGCGAGCCGTCGGCAGTGCTGATGGCGCTGGAAAAATTCCTCCCTAAGCGAGGCCGGGCCATTGACGTCGCCGGCGGAGCGGGGCGCAACGCGATCTGGCTGGCGCAGCGCGGCCTCGATGTAACGATTGTCGACGTGTCGTCGGTCGGGCTGGCGCAGGCCGCGGCTCGCGCTAAGGAAGCGGGAGTGACGCTGACCACTTTGTGTACTGACTTGGAAGAGCAGCCCTTTCCGGCCGGCGCGTGGGACTTGATCGTCTCGTGCCGCTATCTCCAGCGGCCGCTGTTTGCCGTCTATCCGCCCGTTTTGGCCCGCGGCGGCACGTTGGTCGTCATTCAGCCGACGAAGTCGAACCTCGAGCGTCACGAAAAACCGCCGGCTGACTTCCTGCTGGAAGATGACGAGTTGCCGCGGCTGGTTCAGGGTCTCACCATTGTCCACTCCGAGGAAGGTTGGCTGGCCGACGGCCGGCACGATGCGGCGGTGGTGGCCAGAAAGTAGGACGGCCCTTGTGGGCCGTCCAGTCGAGATGGTCTGGGAAGGCCGACCTACGGGCTACTTGGCACTGGCCGTCGTCAGTGGCCATTCATCGGTGCGGAACGGCGATGCGGGCAGTCCGGCCTTGTTGAACAAATTTGGCTCCGCCAGGCCGTGCCAGGCGAACCGCACGGCCTTCGGCGCAGGGACCTGATCGCTCTCGACAACCACCGTCTCGCCGTCGATCGTTGCCTTGGCATCGACGAACTTCTGATCGTCGCCGGCAATCTGGAAGTGGGTCAAGGGCTTATCCTCTTTGCTCGCCAGGCCGCCGGCCGTGTGCTTGAACTTGACGCGGATCTTGTTTCCCTCGACCACCATCGAGTCGTACAAGGGGCCACTATACACCACGTCGCTCTTGCCGTAGGTGTTGGCCAGCGCCCACAGCGCCAGCCGCTTGCCGACGTCCTGCTTGTTCTTGGGGTGGATGTCCCCGACGTCGCCGATGTCCCAGGTGACGCACATGCCGGTGTGGGGAACGGAGAGCGTCATGAGCTGCGCTTCCCACAATTCGGCCAGCGCCAAATGAGGCTCGCCGTACTTATACGGCGCGAGCTGCACGAATAGGAACGGAAAATCGCCTTGGCCGAACTGCTTCCGCCAATCGGCGATCATCGTCGGAAACAGCTTGCGATACTGGACCGCCCGACCGACGTTTGATTCGCCCTGATACCAGATCGCGCCCCGGATCGTCATCGGGACCAGGGGTTTGATCATGCCGTTGTACAGCACCGAGGCCTGATTGGGCTGGCCTGGCTTGAATTGTGCCGAGCGCTGCAGAATCGGCTGGAAGTCGGGGTCGGTCTTGAGTGCTTCGTCGCTGGTCCACGCTTCGCAGATCGTCCCGCCCCACGACGTGTTGATCATGCCGATGGGAACTTTCAATTCGTTGTGCAAATGGCGGGCGAAAAAATAGCCGACGGCCGAAAACTTGGGAGCACTTTCCGGGGAGCAGACTTGCCACTGCCCCTGGATGTCGTCGGCCGGTTTTTGAGACGGGATCTTTTCAACCTTGATCATCCGAATCTGCGGATCGTCAGCGGTTTTCGCCTCATCGGCCGGATTTGCGGATTGCGCCACGGTCCACTCCATGTTCGACTGCCCCGAGCAGATCCACACCTCGCCGACGTAGACATCTTTGAGCGTGATCTCGTTCTTGCCCTTCACCGTCAGCGTATGCGGTCCGCCGGCAGTCGGAGTCTGGATCTTGGTGAGCCACTTGCCGTCGGCGCCCGCTTTGGCCGTCGCCTTGGTTTCGCCCAGCGAAACGGTCACTTCTTCATCCGCGTCGGCCCAGCCCCACACGGCCGCCTGTGACTGCTGCTGCAGGACCATCGAGTCGCCAAAAACCTTGGGCAGCCGCACGTCGCCGCGCGCGGCCGACGCGCCGATTACAGTTAGCATCAGCGCAACAGCAAACCATCGTTGTCTCATCGAAGTCACTCCTGGGTAAAAAGAAAAACCGCGGAGGTATCCCCCGCGGCTTGAGTTTATCATTTTGGAATTAGCGGGTGCGATGCCCTTCGTCCACGGGGATGAACCCCGTGGCTCGCATTCAAAGAAACTTCGTCTGCCCCGGCACGGCCACCATCGGCACTTTCACGTCGCCCCACTCGTACTTGTCGGGCGACAGATTCTCCTGGCTGTTGATCGCCATGTCCCAGGTGATTTTCTGGCCGGTGTAGGTCGCCATCCGCCCCATGATCGCCAGCATCGTGCTGTAGGCCTGGTAGGTGCCGTTGTTGATCGTCTTGCCGCTGCGAATCGCGTCGTACAGGGCGACGTGCTCGACGTCGTACATGCTCGGCTTGTCCCCCTTATACTTCCACGTCTTGTCGCCGCTGGTGACTTCGTGCTTCAGCACGGCCGCCTTCCCCTTGGTCCCCCAGACGAAATCTTCCGTCTCGTTGAAACACTCCCCCATCTGCCGCGTGAAGGCGAAGCAGTTGACGCCGCTGGGCCACTGATAGACGACGGCATGATGGTCGTAGATGTTTCCCCACTCCTCGCTGTTGCGAGCCTGGCGTCCCCCCAAACCGTAGCAGGCCGCCGGCGGCTGGTCGTCGTTGAGCCACAGGGCCTTGTCGAGGCTGTGGATGTGCTGCTCGACGTTATGGTCCCCCGATAGCCATGTAAAATACATCCAGTTGCGAATCTGGTACTCCATTTCGCTCCACTCGGGCTTGCGGCCGCGGTGCCAGAGGAACCCGGTGAGGTAATTCTCCTGGATGGCGACGATATCGCCGATCGCGCCGCTCTTGATCTGGTCGATCGTGGCCCGCACGCCGTGGTCATACCGCCAGCAGAGGCCGGAGACCAGGTTGAGGTTCTTCTCAGCGGCCAGCTTGGCGGATTCCAGGCAGCTCCGCACGCCAGGTCCATCCACGGCGACCGGCTTTTCGCAAAAGATCTGCTTCCCCGCTTCCACCGCGGCACGCAGGTGCATCGGCCGGAAGTGGGGCGTCGTGCAGAGCATCACCACGTCGGCATCGCTGGCCATCACCTGTTGGTAGCCGTCGAAGCCGCTGAAGCAGTTGTCCTTCGTGACGGCAAACTGTGCTCCAAGCTGCCGCTCAAGGACCTTGTATCCCCGGTCGAGCACGTCGGGGAAAATGTCGCACAGGACGGTCAGCTTGTTCGACGGATCGGCGTGCATAGCGTTCAATGCCGCCCCCGAGCCGCGGCCGCCGCAACCGATCAGGGCGTACTTCAACGCGTCGCTTCCCGCAGCATGGACTGTGGGCACTACCAGCGAACCGGCCAGCGCGCCGCCAACTACGGCCGCAGCACCCGTCTGCAGGAATTGGCGTCGGGAAGGGGGAGCGGCAGGCTTACCAGAGGCCGTCATGAGCAGAAACTCCTGAGGGAGAGAATGGTCGGATGCACGGGCGTGATCCGGGCGGGGCAAGGAGTTATTTTACCCTGCGTGCCGCCCCGGTGCCAACCAGGTCGCACGCCGGGGCGAGGCGGTTGCAGGACGACGGCTTGTCGAACCCATTCGCTGGTGCCGTGTCCCTGACGCCGGCCTGACGACTGAGTACCATCCGCACGAAAACTCGATGATCACCATTCGTCCCGAGTGCAGCGACGATGCTGCTGCAATTCATGCCGTTCACGTGGCTGCGTTCCCCGCCGAAGACGTGGCGCGTCTCGTGGACGCATTGCGGGCCGCCGGTCATGCCCGTATCTCGCTTGTGGCTGAGATAGAGGGTCAGATTGTCGGCCATGTCGTGTTCAGCCCGGTGACGGTTGACGGTAGTTCATCGGGTAGGGAGGGGCCCGGCCTAGCCCCCGTCGCAGTCCTGCCCGGCCACCAGCGCCGCGGCATTGGCTCGGCGCTGATTCGCGAGGGGCTGGCGATCAGCCGGCAACACGGGTATGGCTTCGTCGTGCTGCTCGGGCACCCGGAGTATTACCCGCGGTTCGGCTTTCGGCGGGGAAGCGACTTCGGCCTTGCCAATGAGTATGGGGCGGACGAGGCATTCATGGTCCTGGAACTCGTCCCCGGCTCGCTGCCGCCAGGCGGACTGGTCCGTTATGGGCCGGAGTTTGGCCAGTGGTCGTAGTCCGACGATTCCGCTTGCCGGTGGCGATATGATTGCCAGCCGCATTGGCCTCTGCTAGCATTCCGCTGGTGCGGGATCTATGACAAGAGAAGAGCAGCCTGCGACAGGAGAGCGGCCATGCTGGTGCTCAGCCGGAAGGTCGGCGAAAGGATTCTGATCGGCGACGAAATCCGCCTGACCATCGTGCGGATCGGGGCCAGCGGCGTGCGCGTCGGCGTTGAAGCGCCGGCCCATCTCAACGTAGTGCGCGAGGAACTGAAGGACCGCGCCGCACAGGCCGATGTGCCGCCAGAGCAAACGGCGACAGCGGCCGAGGTGTAACGTCACCGCCGCTCCATCGACGGTGCCGTCGCTGTTGCCGGTGACGCGGCGGCTGGCGCTGTTCGCAAGTCGATTCGCTGCTGGGCGGCGGATTTTTCCAGCGGTCCGTGCCGGGCGACGAACTGCAGCAGGAAGGCCCATTTGGCGCTGGCCTCGGGCTCGCCCGAAATCTCCGCTCCCGGTGCATGGCCCCACAGGATGCGGTCCGCATTCTTGGTCTCCAGCTCGTACAGCGCCTGGCCGTTGAGATCGTCGCTGACGACGATGCGGTAAACGCCGAGTTGCCTCCAGCGACCCTTGCCAAGAGTCGCGAGTCGCGCGGCACCGGCAATCTTGGCTCCGCCCCATGGCTGGCCGGCCAGCCGCCCGGCGGCGGAGACATCGCCGGCATGGATTCGTACATAATTTTTGTATTCTTCTTCACGATCTTTGGGTGACTGCTGGGCATCTTCCTTGGGGAGCAGCACGCTCTGTTCATCGATGAAGTACAGGCTCGGTTGTCCGCGCCACGTCGCTTCGACCATGGCCACGGGGTGACGATATTCGACGGCCACCTCGACGCGGGCCGGATAGTGTTTGCGAACGTGCGTCACCCGTGCGATCCAGCCGTGCAGGGCGAAGGCCTGCTGCACGCGCTCCACGAGCTGCGGATCGCGCAGGGGCAGGCCGTCCAAGCCGCCGGCCCGCACCACCTCCGCCTTGATGTCGCAGTGAATCCACGCCGGCTGCGGCGTGAGGTCAATGGCCTCCGCGCGGAGAACGTAATCCTCGCCGCTGGCGGCTCGCGCGCCCCAGGCCTGCCACGACAGTCGCAGCCCGCCCCACAGGACCAGCAGCGTCAGCAGCGGGACGAACAGCCATCTGGTCCGCGGGCCGAGCAGGATCGTCACAATCGCCAGATTTCGCCCGAAACGCGCCAGACGGCCATCCCCTTTGGATTTGCCCATTTCCTGATCCTCCTCACAGGAAGTGTCGGCCGGCGGCAGGGAGCGTCACCAGATTTCAATCGCCGGTTCCAGTTCCACGCCCGTTTTTTCCGCTACCGTGCTGCGAACCTGCTCGATCAGGGTAATCACGTCGCTGGCTTTGCCCCGCGGACCGACGACGATGAAGTTGGCGCTGCCAAGTGAAATCTCCGCGTCGCCGCTGCGAGCCCCGTCGGGGAGCGATTGCTCGATCAGGCTGGCGGCAGTGGTTCCTCCTGGGTTCTTGAAGATGCAGCCGGCCCCGACGTCGCCGGCTGGCTGGCTGGCCCGCTTAAGAATCCAGGTCTGCTGCAAGAGTTTGGTCAGCGCGGCGGAGTCGCGCGGCTCCAACTCGAATGTCGCCTCCAGCAGCACCAACTCATCCAGGCTGCTGTCGCGGTAACCAAACCGCAGGTCGGGGCGCGACCGCGTCACCACCTCGCCGCTGCGGGTGAGCATCGTTGCCGATGCCGTCGCCTGGCCGATGTCGCCGCCGTGCGTGCCGGCATTGGTGTGCAGCGCACCGCCGATCGTGCCGGGAATGCCGGCCAGGTGCTCCAGTCCCCCCAGCCCTTCGCGGACGGCGGTGGAGATGACGTGAGCCAGCTTCGCGCCGCCGCCCGCAGTCAGCCGCTTGCCGGCGACAGCGATTTTTCCAAAGGCCGCAGCCCCCAGATGAAGCACCAGTCCGGTGACTCCTTCGTCGCGCACCAGGACGTTGGAGCCGCCGCCGAGGACGCGGACCGGAATGCCGTCCTTGTGGCAGCGTTTGACCAACCGGGTCAACTCGTCCACGCTTGTCGGCTCGGCGAAATACTGCGCCGGCCCTCCGAGGCGCAGCCAGGTGTAAGGAGCCAAGGGCTCTTTCTCGCGGGTGATGTGCTCAAAGCCGCTGGGGATGGGCATGCCAGGAGTCCTGAGAAAGGAATCGTTGGAACGTCGCTCGGAGGGAGTGAAGTACGAATTCTAACCGAGCCGCGGCAAGCCGTCAGTGGCAAGGACGCCTGCTCGCCTTGCCGCCGCAAGATACGCTGCCTAAACTACTTCCGTCAAAGCGCCCCCGCGACGTCACCTCCTCTTCAAGCCCGCACCCGTGCCTCTGTCCGACTTCGCCTTTCAGCGCTGCATCCGCCCCGCGTGCTCGTTCACGTGCGGCATCGATGAGGTGCGGACCAGTTGCCCCACGTGCGGCGATCTGCTCGACATTGAATACGAGTGGGAGCGGGCGGCCGTTCCCAAAACGCTCAAGTTCTTCGAGGAAACGTGGTCGCAGCGCCATCTGCCGTTGCGATTCAGCGGCGTGTGGCGGTTTCATGAACTGCTCCCGTTCATTCGCCCCGAATCGGTCGTCACGGTCGGCGAGGGGCAGACGCTCCTCTACCAGTCCGACCTGGTCGGCGAATTCGTCCGCATGAAGCCCGGCCGGCTGCACCTTCAGCACGAGGGAATGAACCCCTCCGGCAGCTTCAAGGACAACGGCATGAGTGCCGCGTTCACCCACGCGCGGGCGATCGGGGCCAGGCGCGCGGCGTGTGCTTCCACCGGCAACACCAGCGCCTCGCTGGCCATGTACTGCGGCGTGCTCAGAAACCTCAAGGGGATCGTGTTCATCGGCTCGGGAAAGATCTCCTATGGAAAACTGTCGCAGGCGCTCGACTACGGGGCGCTGACGATCCAGATCGCCGGCGACTTTGACGACGCGATGGCCCGCGTGCAGGAGGTGTCGCGCGACCTGGGGATGTACCTGGTCAACAGCGTCAACCCGTTCCGGCTCGAGGGGCAGAAGACGATCATGTTCCGCGTGCTGGAGGCCCTCCGCTGGGAGGTCCCCGACTGGATCGTCGTCCCCGGCGGAAACCTCGGCAATTCGAGCGCCTTCGGCAAGGCGTTTGTCGAGCTGAAGACTCTGGGGCTGATCGATCGTATGCCGCGGCTGGCGGTGATCAACGCGGCGGGAGCGGACACGCTGTACGAGCTTTATGAACGGCGCGGGCTGCGGTGGGAGGGCGGAAACGGTACGATGGAGGTTGCCGACAAGTACTACCAGGAGCTCGATCAGCTCGGGCGCAAGGCTTCGACGATCGCCAGCGCGATCGAGATCAATCGGCCGGTCAATCTGCGGAAATGCCTGCGGGCGCTGGATGCGATGGACGGCGTCGTCCGCCAGGTGAGCGACCAGGAGATTCTCGACGCCAAGGCGAAGGTCGGCGCCGCCGGCATTGGCTGCGAACCGGCGAGTGCCGCCAGCGTGGCCGGCGCACGATTGCTGCGGGATCAGGGAGTGATCGGCGCGGATGAACGGGTGGTTTGCGTTCTGACAGGGCATCAACTCAAGGACCCGACGGCGACGGTGGCCTATCACACGACCGACCAGGAGCAATTCAACAAGGTGCTGGGCAGCCGGGGCGTGAAGCGGGCGTCGTTTGCGAACAGAGCGGTGGCGGTGGCGAACGAAATGGGCGAGATTGTGAAGGCGATTCAGCTATACTCATAGCTGTAGTCACCGACGCTTAAGGCGGACACACCATGACCACGCAAATTGCCGTCAATGGCGCGGGGGGCCGCATGGGGAAGCGGCTCGTCGCTCTGGCCAGCATCGATCCCGAGCTCAAGATCGTGGCGGCTCTAGAACATGCCCGGCATCCCGACCTGGGGAAGGACGCTGGGCTGATTGCCGGCGTGCCCGACGTGCAAGTGCCGCTGACGGCGTGGCTCGAAGCATCTCCGCAGGCGGTGATCGATTTTTCCGTGCCCGAAGCGGCCACGACCGTCACCAGGCTCTGCGTGGACCGCAAGATCCCGCTGGTGATGGCCACGACGGGGCTGACGAAGGAAACCAAGGAGTTGCTCGCCAGGGCGGCGGAAAAGATTCCGGTCGTTTATTCCCCCAGCATGAGCACGACGGTCAACCTGGCGATGCGGCTGGTGGCCAAGGCGGCCGAAGTTCTCAAGGACGTCCCCGCCGGCGCGGACGTGGAGATCATCGAGCGGCATCACCGGATGAAGGAAGATGCCCCCAGCGGAACCGCCATCCGTTTTGGCGAGATCGTCGCGGCCGAAATGGGCATCTCGCAGCATCGCCACGGGCGGCACGGCCAGGTCGGCAAGCGGCCGCGGAACGAGATCGGCTACCACGCCGTGCGGGTCGGCGACAATGCGGGAGAGCATACCGTGATCTTCGGCATGTTTGGTGAGTCGCTGGAGATCACCGTCAAGGCGAGCAACCGCGACTGCTACGCTACCGGCGCGCTGGCCGCGGCGAAGTTCGTGGCCAAGCAGAAGCCGGGGATGTACAGCATGTACGACGTGCTGGGGCTTTAGATTGCGGATTGCGGATTGCGGATTGGCGGCAGGAGATTTTCCGATGGATTCACGCGACTATCAGCCCCGCCGCTGGCTTCAGTTTTCGCTGCGGACGCTGTTCGTGCTGATGCTCGTCGTGGCATCATTCTTCGGCGGCCGCGAATCGATGCGGCCGGTGATTCGAGCGGAACGGGACAAAGCACGCCGCGATTTTGAATTGGCTGAAAGGGAGCGAGCCCTCGCCGAGTTGTCACTCTATATGGCCCAGAGGCAGCAGGCGCAGATCGAATTTCAACGTCTTCTGAAAACGGACAGCGAACAAGCCCATCCCGAAGGACGGAAACTACCGGACAGTCCGTAACTCTAATTCACGATTAAGTCTGCCGGATTCCCATCCGTGTTTCATCCGTGTTCGATCCGTGGCTACCTCCGCTTCCTACGCCAAATCCCGATCCTCAAACAGCGTCAGCGCCACCAGCATCGCCACGGCGCTGTAGAGCGTGCAGTACAGCAGCGACCAGCCGACATAATCGATTGGGACCTGCCTGCCGGCCGCGATGTTCGCCTGGATGTTGAAGTGGTCCAGCACCGGCAGCACGGTTGCCAGTATCTGCGCCAGGAAAATCACCGGCGCCGGCACGTTGTCCGCCACCGTCTGCGACTGCACCATCAGCGGCGTCAGGTGCCCCAGCGTGTAGATCGAGAAGGTGATGATGAAGTTGGCCAGCATCGGCAGCCGCGTCGAGATCGCCACCGACAGGGCGGCCATTACCAGCGTTTCCAGGTACGCCAGCGCGATGCCGGGGACGATCTCCACCATCTCGCGGAAGCAGTTTTGCCAGACGGGAAATTCGCCGGCCGCTCCTTCGCGGGCGTCGTACAGCGGCTTGTACGCCACGACCACGAGCATCACTAGCCCTAAAAACAAGACCAGCCAGCCGACCGACCAGGCGATGCCGAAGAACTTGCCGAGGATGAAATCGCGGCGGCTGACCGGCTTGGAGAGGACGGTGAGTGCCGTGCGGCCTTCGATCTCCTCCGAGACGGACGAGCTGGCGGCCCACACCGCCTGGATGATGGCGATCACCAGCAGGAGCTCCAGGCCGGCGTTCTTGTACATGCGGATGTCTTCCCCCAGCGTGTAGTAGGGGATGAACAGGAACAGGACCAGCGCGAAGGCGGTCAGCACCAGCAGGATGACGTAGATCGGCTGGGCGATGTCGGACTTGGCCGTCGAGAGGGCGACCGCCGCCAGCTTCGGCATTGCCGCCCGCTGCAACAGATAGAGCACGAATATTCCCACGACAAACAACATCACCAACGGGACGAGCAGCATCTCGGGATGGGCCAGGCCCAGCGTGATCTTCATCGTCACGGTCGCTGGGCGATTGCCGTAATTCTTGACGTACAGCTCCCGGACCTCTTCCGCGGAAAACGGCACGATGCCGTTGGGGGTGCGGGTCCACTGTGCGCCGGCCTGCTGCTGCGGATCGGGCTCGCTCCCCTGATCCTGGGGAGCGACGGTGAACAGGGCAGCCATCATTCCAGGACTGTCAAATGGCTCCGTGCGGATCTTGACGAGCTGGTCGCTTGTGAAAGTGAGGGTGCGGATCTCGCTCTTCTTGAAGCGGACCGGGATCGTCGTCTGGGGGGGCTCGCCAAACTCGGTCTGCGGGGCAAGGATCGTGAAAGTTTCGGTCGGATTTCCCTGGGCCACAAGCTGCGGATAGCGATACAGGACGGAAAGCAACTCGCTGGGACGGCGGACGACGGTCAATCCGAGAAAGGCGAAGCACGCAAACGTCACGGCCGTGATGAAGTAGTAATTCAAGACCCCTTCCCGCACCGCCAGCGGAATCTCCTCAACCGTCTTTCGCGACAGTAGTGTGACGATCGCCAGTGCCGCCAGGAGCGCCGCGGCACAGACCGCAACCCCCGCCACTACCCGGTCGATGATTACCGGGGCGGCAGCGACTGCCTCCGCGCCGGCTTCGGCGGCCGGTGCTGCGGACCCAAACGACCGTTGCACGGCGATATTCCCGCCGATCGCCAACGCCAGAAAGAGCACGCCGACGACGGCCCGCCAGGCGGTCGGGTTTTCATCGAGCGTCCCCAGTACGGGCAGCCGGCAGAGGAGGCTGGCCACGCCCCACAGGGCAGCACAGGCCAAAAGCCCCAGCAGGAAGCCGAGGCTCAGGATCCAGACAGGCGTCAGCCAAGTGACGATCCCTTCCGGGAGTTGAAGCTGGATGCTGTCCAGGATGTTTCCCAGAACGACAGCGAAGGGGGGAGCGGTCATAGAGGCCGTCGAAACGAGGTTCTGGGGACGAGGGTAGCGGGCGGAGGACGCGAGAGAGCAATTGGCGTTTAAGTGCCGGCGATCAGTGCCTTTACGGCGGCGAGGCGGCTTGGGTTCGCTGCCGCTCCGTCTC
Source organism: Pirellulaceae bacterium (assembly GCA_035512595.1). GTDB lineage: Bacteria > Planctomycetota > Planctomycetia > Pirellulales > Pirellulaceae > DATKDU01. Next base: position 2,963 of record DATKDU010000446.1, on the reverse strand, counting down.
TATTCGTAATCCAGATCGACGGGGATCGCAGGGGGCTTTGCATTGGACGAAGGTCCCAGTCCATTGCAACCACAACCGACGGCTTGCTCTGGACGGAAGTCGCATAAGCGTCAAGCTTTATGGCGATAAGGCCCCCCTGGCATCATTTTCCCGCCTTGCCGATCAGGGGGTCGAGTTGGTTGGCAGCCGGCTCGACCGATTTTTCATGCTCGACAACCAGCGCGCGGACCTCGGCAATCACGTCCGGGTGCCTGGCTGCGACGTTGGACTTTTCGCCCGGGTCCTCGCCCAGATGGTAGAGCAGCGGCGGATCATGCCTCTCCCGTTGCCCAGGGCCGTAGCCCGGCTGCGTCTGGAAGTGGGCCTTGTACGGACCGAGCCGCGCAGCAAACAACTCAGTGCCGCGGTAAAAGAGCATTGACGTGCGTGGGCGCTTGCCGGTCCCCAGCAGCAGCGGGGCCAGGTTGACGCCATCAATGGTGCGGTCGGCAGGTAGTTTGCCGCCGGCCAGTGTGACGGCAGTCGGCAGGATATCGAGCGTGCTGCCCAAATCCTGCGTGACCGCTCCGGCTTTGACTTTGCCCGGCCACCAGAAAATCCCCGGCACGCGTACGCCCCCTTCCCACGTCGATCCCTTGCCGTCGCGGAGCAGCCCCGCCGAGCCGCCCTGCTGCTCGAAGACCAGCCACGGGCCATTGTCGCTGGAAAAGACCACGAGCGTTCGCTTGTCGAGCCCTGCGCGGCGGAGTGTCTCCAGGATCCGCCCGACGCTGGCGTCGATCTCCTCGACCACGTCGCCGTACAATCCGCGCGGGCTCTGGCCGGCGTGCGACTGGGAGGCAAACAGCGGCACATGCGGCATGGTGTACGGCAAGTAGAGAAAGAACGGCCTGTCCTGGTGGGCCTCGATAAAGGCGGCCGCTTCCTCGGTGTAGCGGCGCGTCAGGGTCGGCTGATCTGCGGGGCGCTCGATCACCTCGTCGTTCCGCATCAGCGGCACGTTCCAGTATTCCATCTTGGGCTCGAGGAAGATCGTGCGGCCGAGCTTGTTGTCGGCCACGCGATCCATGTCGTTGGAATAGGGAATGCCGAAGTAGGAGTCGAAGCCATGTTTCATCGGCAAGTACTGCGGCAAATGCCCGAGGTGCCACTTGCCGACGCAGGCGGTGGCATAGCCGCGTTCCTTGAGCGCCTCGGCCAGCGTGATCTCGCTGGCGGGAATGCCGCCGGCTGAGTTGGGAAACAGGACGCGGCGGTTGTTGCTGGCCATGCCGCTGCGGATCGGATAGCGACCGGTAAGGAGTGCCGCCCGGCTGGGGGTGCAGACCTCCGCTGCCGAGTAGAACGACGTGAACCGCATCCCCTCGGCCGCCATGCGGTCCAAATGCGGCGTGCGGATCGTCGGATGGCCGTAGCAGCCCAGGTCGCCGTAGCCCAGGTCGTCCGCGTACAGGACGATCACGTTGGGGCGGTCGGCCGGCTGATCTTGGGCGATGCTGCCACTAGCCAGGCAGAACAGCAGCAACGTCGCGGCCAATGCGGAGGCGTGTTTCATGGGGTGAACTCGCGGTGGTGCGTGGATGTTCGGGTTCACTGTGCCGCAGTGATTTCTTTCAGCTTTGCGAAGAACCCCTTTTTCCGCTCGCTGGAGATGCCCCAGTTCACCGGCACGCTCTGATAGCCGTCGTCGAACCCCTCATCTTTCATCCGGAAGTCGAAATAGCCCCACGAGGCGTACTCGCCGATGGCCGCCGTGAAGTTGTTTTCCGGCTTGTCGAAGTCGAAATGGTCATCCTCGTTGAACAGGATCGGCACCGGCCGGTAGCCGGGGACCTTGCGCGTCTGGCGGACCATTTCGCCGATCCGCTTGGGGTCGCTGACGCCGTTGCCGTGGAGCAGGAGGAAGTCCGACGCGCGGACGACGTTTTCCTTGGGAATCGTGCCGCCGCCGTAACTGGTGCCAACGAGCAGCCGCCGGCCGTCGCGCTTCCGCTCTTTGACCCGCTCGATCAGCTCGTGAACGCGCTGCGGCTGGAGGATCGCGTGGTCGTAGCGGACGTTGCACTCGTTGTTGACTTCGATCAGGACGTTTTTGTAGCCGCGGTCGAAGACCCAATCGACCGCATTGTCGAGGGCCCGCTTGACCGTCTCCTCGTCCGCCAGCCGCTGGTCCTGGCCGAAATAAAATACCCCCAGGATCACGACCATTCCCAACTCGTCCGCCTTGTCGATAATCCGCTTCAGCCGGGCCATGTACTCCGGCAGCAACTCTCCTTCCGGCGAGATGGCCGAGTTGTGCCACGGCTGGTCCCGCGAGTACCCCTGCGGGCTCCCCCCTTGCAGGTTGATCGTGAAGGCCAGGAGCCCATGCTCGCGCCAACTCGGCATCGCGGCAATGAACTCCCGCGTGTTCCGCTTGGCGTCCCACTTCCCCGTATCGGGATAGGCCCACTTCTGCACTGTTTCCGGATTCAGGTCGTCAAAAATCCCCTGCACCATCCGGCTGTTGAGGAGCAATCCTTCGATTTTATGGCCGTTCCAGGTACGGCCCTCATACGTCGGCCGGCTGTTGATCTGAAACGCCTCCCCCTGGATTGTCACCGCCGTCTTGCGCTGCGGCGGCTGGCCGGATACCAGTTTGGGACAGGCGGCCAATAGCAGGAAACAGAATAATGAAGGACAGAATAATGAAGAGCGGAGAGACAAACCCCCAATTGATGTCGTAATCACAGCGCGGCTCCTCATCTTGCCGGATCAATTCAGCGACCCAACTGCCCTATGATTCTGTCCCCCATCATTCTGTCAATTGACGGGATCACCCCTGCCGCGCCGGCGGCAGTTGGCTCATCACGAACTTCTGCCGGTCGGTGACGAAGTCGAGCTGCTTCTCCACGTTCGTCCCCGGCACCAGCACCCGCACGTTCAAACGCCCGTTGGTGCCGTAGGCGAACGTGACCTCGACA
>DATKDU010000445.1:0-4745 GCA_035512595.1 Pirellulaceae bacterium | reverse complement strand
CGGCGATCGGTTTCGCAATGGCTGGCTGATCAACGGGCTCTTGATCGCGACGCTGGTTCTGATTGCCGCGTTTGGCATCTTGCAACTCGTGGGGTACGTTCCCAAGACGGCGGCGTGAAGCCGGGACGATGTTCACGCGGCACCAAAGGCTCCTCGCAAGAGATCCAGACTTTTGGGAATCGCTTGCCGCGGATCATCCTTCCCTTCGAATTCCAGCGACACCCAGCCGCGGTAGTTGGCGTCGCGAAAAATCTTCGCAATCCGCGGGTAATCGAGGTCGAGCGAATACCACAGCCCGCCGCCGTAATACGTCTTGGCTTGCAGCAGGATGGTTTTGGGGGCGAGCAGCTTCAGCCGGTCGTACGGATCCTCAAGAAAATTGCCCGTGTCGCTCGTCACCTGAAACCACGGTGACTTGATCGCATCGACGACCCGCAGCACTCCTTCCGGCGTGCGGCCAAGGCCCCAGTGATTTTCCAGGCCCAGCAGCACGCCGCACTTCTCGGCCGTCGGCAGGATCTTTTCGTAGCTGTCGATGACCCACTTGAAGCCGTCTTCGTCCGTATAGCCGGGCTTCGGCTCCTCGATGCCGCGGTGGGCCATCAGGTCGTCGAAGTTTTTGCGCGTGCCCCACGTGCCCGTGTTGACCCGCATCGTGGGAATGCCCATGGCGTACGCCAGCTCAATGCCGTGGATCGTGTGGTCGATGTTCTTCTGCCGCTGCTCTTCGTCAGGCGAAAGAAACCCCTGGTGAGTCGAGAAGCCGCACAGCGACAGTCCGTTGGTGAAGGCCCGCCGCTTGAGCCGCTGCAAGTAACCGGGCTCTTCGCCGGTCATCTGCCGGTGCAGAATCTCCACGCCGTCGAACCCCCACTCGGCCGCCAGATCGATGCACTTCTCGATGTCCCGCAGCTCCTCGTGGCGGAATTGCCAGAACGAGTAGGTGCTGACGGCAATGGGGTTGGTCCGCTTTGCCGCCGCGGGCTGCTCGGCCATGGCTGACTTCGGACAGGTGCCGGCGGCGATGGTGATCGCACCGGCGGCAGCAGTCACAAACCATTCACGGCGATCCATGGTGCCGTAGACTTCGTTGTCCGTCAGCGAGCAGGCGGAGAAACCTTTGGGCGTGATGTTCTTGCGAAGGGCGTCGAGGGCCCGCTGATAGCCGACTTCGAGCAGCCCCTGCTCGGCCGGGCTCAGCTCGCGGTACTCGGACGGTTTGAAGAGAATGCGTTGGCTCATGGGAGAGGGTTCAGGGTTCAGGGTTCAGGGTTCAGGGTTCAGGGTTCAGGAGTCAGGAGTCAGGAGTCAGGAGCCAGGAGCCAGGAGCCAGGAGCCAGGAGCCAGGAGCCAGGAGCCAGGAGCCAGAGGTTGGAGTTCTATCACCTACTCATACTACTCACTACTCACTACTCACCACTCACCACTCACCGCTCACCACTCACCACTCACCACTCACCACTCACCACTCACCACTCACCACTCGATATACTGTCGCCATGCCGCTGGTTCTCACGCTCAAACATACGTCCTCCGTGCCGCTGGACGCCCTGGGGGTCTTACCGGCGGCCGTGTGGGGCAAATCGCTGGCCGATATCGAGAAACTACCCGTCTTTGCAGGAAACCGCCAGTTGCCTCTGGCGGAGTTTTTCTCGATTGGCGGGGATTCAGGCGACGAGACGATTGTCTGGGAAGGAGCCTTGTCCGGCGTCCACTGGATCGGCGCGAAGATGGCGTCCGGAAAGTTGGTGATCGGCGGCAGCGTCGGCAGAGACCATTGTGCTTTGCGGCAGCGTCGGCATTCGCTTCGGCGCGGGAATGAAGCGCGGCTCGATCGTGCTCGATCGCCGGCTGCGGGAATTGGATTTCAAAATGACTGAAGAACTTTTCGTTTCTTTCTACGAACTGTTCAACGGCGATTTGCTCGCCGGCGGGCGAGGGGAGATATTGGTGCGGGTGTAATTCCCAATGCGGAGTGCAGATTGCAGAGTGCAGAGTGACCGCCACTCTGCATTCTGCACTCGAACAAGTATGTTGCCCCCCCCTGCGCAAGCCGACACCCTCACGTCCCACGTTCCGCGCTACCAGCCGCTGGTGCTCGTGCTGGCGGCAGCGGCCGGCGGCAGCGTGGCCGATCGCTGCGCGCCCGTGCCGGCGGCAGTGTGGTGGCTGGCGGCCGTGGGATTGATTGGCGTATGGCTGGCAATGTTCCTACGCCGCCGCGAGCAGGCCGCGTCGTGGCTGCTCCTGGCAGCCTTTGCCGCGGCCGGAGGCGCCTGGCACCACACGCACTTTCGATTGTACGGCGTCCATGAGATCGGTTTGGGAACTGCCGAACAGTTTCGGCCGCTGTGCCTGGAAGGGATCGCCCAGTCGTCGCCGCGATGGGTTCCCGCGCCTCCCAAGACGGCGCTACGTGCCATTCCTAAGGGAGAAAGTTCCGAGTTCGTGCTGCGGGTGACGGCAGTTCGCGATGGACGAGCATGGCGTGCCGCCAGCGGACGGGCGCAGCTCGACGTGGAGGGAAAGCTGCTCGGCGTGAAAGCCGGCGACCGCGTGCGGGTCATGGCGCTGGCCAACCGGCCGGGTGCGCCGCTCAATCCGGGGGAGTTCAACTTTGCGGCCTTTGAACGGAGCCGCCGCGTGCTCTGCCGGCTGCGGGGCGAGTTTCCCGACAGCGTGACCGTCCTCGATCGGGGCAATGCGTGGACGCTGCGGCGCTGGCTGAGCGACGTGCGGCAGGCGGGGAGCCTGGCGCTCTGGCGGCGGATCACGCCCCAGCGGGCGACGCTGGCTGCGGCGATTCTCCTCGGCGCTCGCGAGCAGCTCGATCCCGAGCGGAACGAGGGATACCTGGTCACCGGCACGATCCATGTCTTGTCGATTTCCGGCCTGCACGTCGGCATTCTGGCAGCCGCGTTTCTGCTCGTGATTCGTACCGGGCTGTTGCCGCGGCGACTGACGCTAATCGCGGCGATGTTGCTCGCCGGCGTTTACGCGCTGCTCACCGACGCCCATCCGCCGGTCGTGCGGGCGGCCATTTTGATCGCGGCGACGTGCATCGCGCAGCTTTTAGGGCGGCGGTCGCTGGGATTCAACACGCTGGCCGCGGCAGGGCTGGTGGTGCTCCTGCACAATCCGCTGAGTCTGTTCCTGGCCGGGACGCAGCTTTCGTTTCTGGCCGTGGCGACGATCATCCTCGCCTGGCCGCTGCTCGCGCCCGTGCCGCAAACCGATCCGCTGCTTCGTCTGATCGCACAGACGCGGCCGTGGCCGGTAAAAGTCGCTCGCAGCACCGGTCGCTGGTTGTGGCGGGCCTGGCTGACCGGGGCGTTAATCTGGCTGACGTCGATGCCGCTGGTGTGGCTGCATTACGGCCTGATATCACCGAGTGCCTTGGTGCTGAACCTGGTCATCTCGATTCCGATCATGTTTGCCTTGTATTTTGGGTTCGGAGTGCTGTTGCTCGGCTGGCTGGTGCCGCCGCTGGCCGCATTCTGCGGCTGGGGGTGCGACCGCTCGCTGGCGTTCATCGAGTCGAGCATCGAAGTTGCGGCGTCCCTACCGGGGAGCTACTTTTGGCTGGCGCCGCCGCCGGGATACTGGGTCGTCGTGTTCTATGTGGGCCTGGCGACGGTGGCCATCGTGCCGAGGCTTCGCCGTTCGATGATATGGCCGGCGGCTGGACTTGTGGTTTGGATGCTGGTTGCCGCACCGCTGGCCGTTCCTCCGCGCCCGCTGATTGCCACGGCGCACCAGCAGCCGCTGACGTGTACGTTCCTCGCCGTCGGCCATGGCACGGCAGTCTTGCTGGAGCTTCCGGACGGACGCACCATGCTGTACGACTGCGGCCGGCTCGGTTCTCCGACCTTTTCGTCGCGGCAGATCGCCAGCGTCCTCTGGTCGCGGGGGATCATGCACCTCGATGCGGTCATCGTGTCGCATGCGGACAGCGACCACTTCAACGCCTTGCCCGGATTGCTGGAGCGGTTCAGCGTGGGAGTGATCTACGTCTCACCGGTGATGTTTGACGAGACACAGCCGGCCGTGGTCGAGCTATGGCGGGCGATCGATGAGAGCGGAGTGCCGCGGCGCGAGTTGCGGGCCAGCCAGCGTCTGGAGGCAGGCGCCGACGTGCGGATCGAAGTGCTCCATCCGCCCGCCAAGGGAGTCTTTGGGAGCGACAACGCCAACAGCCTGGTGCTGCTCATCGAGCACGCTGGGCGGCGGTTATTGCTGCCCGGCGATCTCGAGTCACCGGGGCTGGAGGATCTGCTCGCGGAAGAGCCGATCGATTGCGACGTGATCATGGCCCCGCACCACGGCAGTCCGCGCAGCGATCCGACCGGCTTTGCCCTGTGGAGCCGGCCGGAGTTCGTCGTGGTCAGCGGGGGTCACGAAGCGGAATCACGGAGCCCCGCAGAAGTGGTGCAGGAATCGTACCGGGCGCGCGGCGCGACGGTGCTGCACACGGCCGAAACAGGCGCGGTGCGGGTCGAGCTGTCGGGCGCCGGAGTGAGCGTCAGCACGTTCCGGCGGGGTGAGTGATGAGTGGTGAGTGGTGGGAGTCACAAACGACCACGCACCACTCAGCGTTTGCCGCCGCGGAGCTCGACGATGTGTACGCCGCCTTGGCGGGCGAGTTGGCGTTGCTGGGAGGGGTCGTCGGGCGCGAGAAACAGCTTGAAGGGGCGGCCGAGGGTTGGTTTGAGTCCGGTGGAGAAGGAGATGCCGATCCGTTCCTC
>DATKDU010000444.1:0-5097 GCA_035512595.1 Pirellulaceae bacterium | reverse complement strand
ACCGCCCGGTGCTCCTTCGCCGAGAGGTAGCAGGCGTCCACCAGGGCCATCGTCTTGAGGTTGTCCTGACCGCTGATTTCGGGGTCGGACTTTTCTTCCAGGGCGACGAGAAGCTGGGCCATTGTGCCGGCGAAGGCGTCGGGGAACCAGACCTCTTTCCAGCGCGGGGAGAGCCAGTATCCGGGCTGCTGTTTGGTCGTGTAGTCGAGCGTGCTCGGGGTTGGGTTCGGATATTCCGGCCAGCCGATGGTGCCGCGGGCCATTCCCTCCAAACCTTCGACCCGCCAGCGGATGTAGATGTCCTTTTCCGCTCCTTCGAGGGCCGGGCCGGCCCAGACGTCGTCCCACGAGCTGCACCTTAGGCCGCTTGCGTATTCCAGGATGTACAGGCAGATGCCGTCGGTGTGGGCGAACTTCTTGGCGGTCCGCGGATCGGGGCGGACGCTGGCGAAGACCCGCACCGGGTCGCCGAACAGGTAGCGGAACGTATCCAGGTGATGGATCGACATGATCCGCAGCGTCACCCACCCCTGACGCTGCTGCCACGGCATCCAGTGCGGGATCGCCCGCATGTCGATCGTCGCCAGGACCGGCTCGCCCAAGAGGCCGCGGTCGAGGACGTCCTTGCAGGCCCGGATCGACTGGTCGTAGCGCATGTTTTGATTGACCGCCAGCGTGACGCCCGCCTTTTTGCACAGTTGCACAATCTCCCGCGCCTCTTCGTAACTGGTTCCCAGCGGTTTCTGCGCCAGAATGCCGCGGAGGTGCTTTTTGTACTTGAGCACATTGCGAATGACGTCGATCTGCGTGTCCGGCGGCACGGCGATATCAACGACCTCGACCTTGCCGCTGGCGAGCATCTCCTGGTAGGTGTCGAACGCGGTCAGCGAATGCCGCTCGGCGACGCGCTGGGCATGGGCCGGCGTGCGGGAGGCGATGGCAACAGGATTGAATCCCGCCTTGCGGTACGCCACCAGGTGGCAGTCGGCCATGATGAAGCCGCTGCCGATGCAGCCGATGGGCGGGTCCTTGTGCTTGGGGAGTTTTGGCAGGTAGTTGAGGGAGAGGGAGAGCATTGGTGTGGAGTGCGGGGTGCCTGAGGCGGTGTTGCGTTGGAGCCGGTCGCGGTGGGATTATAAGCGATCCGGAAGTCCGTATCGGCGGTCCATGCGAGGCCGCCTGAACGTGCTTCACCCTGGCAAGCTGCCTGCCGCACTGTACACTTTCTGCCGTGTCATCCCGCCGGGAACAGGCCGTTCTCCGAAAGGCTAAAACTTGCTCCGCCTGCGTCTCCTCAGTGCCGCCGTCATCCTGGCCGTTTTGTTTGCGCTCGTCTGGCTGGATTACGAGCGGATGTTCGTGGGGGTCGAAGGGGTCTGGCTGCTGCCGATCTTCGTCGTGGTCACAATCCTGGCGACGGAAGAGGTGCTCAGTCTGTTTGCCGCCAAAGGCTACCGGCCGGTTGCCTGGCCGTTGTATGTCGGCAACGTGCTGTTGTCGCTGGCCGCCTGCGGGCCGATCTGGGTGAAGCTGCTGAATCTCGACACGACGCGCGGACTGCCGCACGAGCTGGTGCAGCCGCTGGGGCAATTGGGGCTGCCGCTGCTCGTATTGGGACTCTGGTCGGCGGTCGTCTTCGCCGCCGAGATGCAGCAGTTCCAAAAGCCGGGGCGGGCGGCCGTCCAAATGGCAATGGCAATCTTCACGCTCCTGTACGTCGGCGTGCTGTACGGCTTTCTGGCGGCACTGCGGCTGATTCACGGGCACGAGTGGGGTCTCTTGGCGCTGCTCTCGTTCCTCACGGTCGTCAAGATGGCCGACACCGGTGCGTACTTCACCGGCCGCTTGCTGGGCCGCCGCAAAATGACGCCCGTTCTCAGCCCCAAGAAAACGGTCGAAGGGGCCATCGGCGGCATTGCTGCGGCCTGCGCCTCGTCGTGGGCCGTATTCTACTTCGCCGGACCATTTCTGGTCCGCTCGACGTTCGTCATGCCCAGCGTGATCGGCTGGCTAACTTACGGTTTGGTCATCGCCATCGCCGGCATGGTCGGCGACCTGGCGGAGTCGCTGCTCAAGCGCGACATGGAGCGGAAGGACTCGAGCACCTGGCTGCCGGGGCTGGGGGGCGTGCTCGACATCATCGACGCCGTGCTGGTCGCGGGGCCGTTTGCGTATGGGTGCTGGTTATTGGGGCTGGTGGGGCCGGGGGTTTCCTAGTCCAAGGTCCAATGTTTAAAGTCAGATTGGTCCGCCACGCATCGACTCCACCCGACTTTGGACGTTGGACTTTAGACTTTGGACTCCGCGAAAGTCATTCGCCATGGTGATCGCAAGCCTGGCCAACCCGCGCGTCAAAGCCGCCGTGAAACTCCGCGACCGGCAGGGGCGGGACGAGCAGGGGCGGATCGTGATCGACGGCACTCGCGAGATCGGCCGGGCGCTCGACGGCGGCGTGAAGATCGCCCTGCTGTTTGTCTGTGAAGAGTTGCTGGATGCCGAGCAACACGATCTGGTACAGCGAGCGCTCGCTTCCGGCGGAGAGCGACTGGACGTGACGCGGCCGGTGATGGAGAAGCTGGCGTTTGGCCAGCGGGTGGAAGGCCTGGTCGCCGTGGCCGAAACTCCGCACAGGTCGCTCTCTGACGTAGGACAGGTTTTCAACCTGTCCCCAACAGGGCCGGGCCAGGTTGAAAACCTGTCCTACGCGCCGCTCATCGCCGTCCTGGAAGGAGTCGAAAAGCCGGGCAACGTCGGCGCCGTGCTGCGAACGGCCGATGCGGTAGGCGTCAGCGCCTTGATCGTTGCCGATGGCGGCACCGATCTTTTCAACCCCAATGCGATCCGGGCCAGCCTGGGAGCCATCTTCACGCTGCCGGTTTGTGCCGCGAGCAGTGCCGAGACCCTCGCCTGGCTGCGAGACCATCCCATGCAGATCGTCGCCGCCCGGACCGATGGCAGCACGCCTTACACGAAAATTGACTTCCGCTCGCCGACGGCCATCGTCCTGGGAACCGAGGCCCACGGCCTTTCCCCCCTGTGGCAAGGGGACGACATCACGGCCATCTCGCTGCCGCTGCTCGGCCATGTGGACAGCCTCAACGTCTCGGCCGCTGCCGCAGTGTTGTTCTACGAGGCGCTGCGGCAGCGGAGGTAGGTCCTGCTCAGTGCGTGCCCAATCCCTAACGTTGTCACAGCGCCCGCGTATCAATACCCGGAGTGGGAATTGATTGACTTCGCGGTCGGGCTGCCTTAGTTTTCAGATTCGTCTCTTCTGCCAGTGGCCAGTCCGGTCAAGCCTTTCCGAATTGGATTACGGCGGGGGTTTGGGTCAGCCGATGGACAGGTCCGGTCGCATTATGCCGCCGGGCGGTAGAGATCGGCCCGCGTCGCCGGCAGTTCGGCGCGGCCGCGGGCGGCGTGCTTGCTGGCGACGACCTGATAGATTCGCGCTGAGCCGTCGTGAAATGCAATCGAGACGCCGGCCAGATAGGCCAGCCAAAGGCGGTAGCGCTCGGGACCGACGAGCGCCATGGCCTCGTCGCGGCGGGCCGTGAGGCGCTGGCACCACAGCCGCGTCGTCTGGGCGTAGTGCTCTCGCCAATCTTCCACATCATGGACCTCGAAGCGGCTCAGCTCCAGCGACTCGCAGGTATGTCCGATGTGATCCAGCTCGCCCCCCGGAAAGATATATTTGAGGATCAGCCGCTGCTCCGGTCGAATGCGCGCAAAGCCGCGTTTCCCCGCCTTCGCCGGGCGGGTGATGCCATGATTGAGGAGAATGCCGCGGTCCCGCAGCAGGGAGTTGATCTTGCCGAAATAGGCGCCGTAGTTGGCGATTCCGACGTGCTCGTACATACCGATGCTGGCGATCTTGTCGTACTTCCCCTCGAGCGTGGCGTAGTCGCGCAGTTCAACCTGCACCTGGTTTTCGAGCCCCAGACGCTGAATTTTTTGGCGGGCGAAATCGAACTGTGCCTGGGACAGAGTGACGCCGTGAGCGCAGACGCCGTAGTGCTGTGCGGCGTGGCAGAGGAGCCCGCCCCAGCCGCAGCCAATGTCCAGCAGCCGCTCGCCGGGAGCAAGCCGCAGCTTGCGACAGATCATGTCCATTTTGTCGCGCTGAGCCTGCTCGAGCGAGTTGCTCCACGAGGTGAAATAGCCGCAGGAGTATTGCATCTCCCCGTCGAGGAACAACTGATAGAACTCGTTCCCCACGTCGTAGTGGAACTGGATGTAGTCCCGGTTGTTTCGCGACGAGGTCGCGCGGCCCACCTGATCTCCCGCGAACTCGTGTTGCGGGCGGACCTGCTCCGCAGGAGTGAGCAGGAACGGCAGTGCGTTCCTCAGGAGCGTTCCGGTGCGGAGCACCTTGAGCCGCTCGCGAGATCGCTCGACGCGGGCTGCCTTGAAGAATTCGATCAAGTCGTCCCCGTGGACTTCGATCTGCCCGCTGGCGTAGTGTCGAACCAGATTGTCGAGCGTCGGCCAGCGGAGGAGCGAGCCGATCACGCCGGGGCCGCGGATCGCGACGAACAAGTGTGGGTGGACGTTTTGGCCCAAGGGGACTCGCGAGCCGTCCCAGAGCTGCACCGAGATTCGCGAGTCGAGCACTTCCGCCAGATGAGCCAGCACCGCTTTCGCCGCGGCAAGTTGACGCTCGGGGGATGGTCTTAACAGCTTCAGCATTGCAAATCCTCACGCTGTAGGGATGGCGCTCGCGCCTGCCCTCAGGAAGGCGGCAGGGGGGATGTAGCAAAACTGGGCAGGTTCCACAAGCGAAATTTTGCCCGCAGAGGCGCCACCATGCTGCCGAATTGCGCCGAAGCCGAGTTGTGCCGAAGCCGGCACCAACGGCTCACACGAAAGGGGGCCTGTTCACCACGGGGGATTTAGCCCGCCACGGCGCCTTCCAGCGGCCAGCCCATCGTTTGGGGGCGGCCGTAGTGGTCTCCTTGGGCCAGGCGGCAGCCGAGCTCGCGGCAGGTCTGAGCCTCGTTCTCGGTGTGGACCCCGGTAGCGATGACCTGCGTGTCGGTCTGAGAGGCCGCTTCCACGATCTCGCGAATCTGCTTCTGCCGCGGCGAGCTTTTGTCCACA
>DATKDU010000443.1:0-2596 GCA_035512595.1 Pirellulaceae bacterium | reverse complement strand
CCGCTGCTGGACCATGTCCCGGCAATCGAAGCGAGTGAGTTCGCCGGCGGGGTGGTGATACCGGCGCTGGAGAAGATGCTCAAGGCGTTCGCCAAGAAGGACAGCCCCTATGAGAACGTCTTGAAGGCGGTCCATGCGCTCCTGGAAGAGTCGCTTGCGTTGAAACCGGCGGAGGTCTCTCATGCCTAGCACCTCTTTCTACCTGGACACTTTGTTCTTCGCCGTATTGCCTTACGTCGCGTTCTTTACCTTTTTTCTGGTGACGATCCAGCGCTACCGCCAGCGGACCTTTTCCTACTCCAGCCTGTCGTCGCAGTTTCTCGAAAATAAGCGGCACTTCTGGAGCCTTGTTCCTTTTCACTACGGAATCCTGGTCGTCCTCGCCGGGCATATCATCGCATTTCTATTTCCCCGTGAGCTGCTCTTGTTCAACAGCCGTCCCCTGCGGCTGTACATTCTCGAAGTGAGCGCGCTGATCTTCGGGTTGATGACGCTCATCGGACTGGTGGCGTCACTAGCCAGGCGGGCTACGGAGTCCAAGATCCGCGTCGTAACCGGCATTTCCGACTGGATTCTTTATGGAGTGCTCTTGCTCCAAGTCGCCAGTGGAGTCTATGTTGCGCTGTTCCACCCCTGGGGATCGAGTTGGTTCGCGGCAACCGTGTCGCCGTACCTGTGGTCGCTAGTGATGTTGAATCCGGACTTCACTTCGATTTCCGCCATGCCGCTGTCGGTGAAGCTTCACATCATCAACGCGTACGTATTGATCGGCTTTTTCCCGTTTACGAGATTGGTGCACGTGCTGGTGATGCCGAACCCCTATCTTTGGCGCAAGCCGCAGGTTGTGAGGTGGTACCGCCAGCCGGGAACCGCGAAAGGGAGAAGCTAGGGGAGACAAGCCATGGAACCCAAAGGCAGTCCTGGAGGCGGATTATTTGGCGCCACATTGGGTTTTTTCATTGGTTTTGCGGCGGTGGCATTGTTCGGACCGACGGCGCGCCGCTTTCAGGAAGTGATGGAGCTGACTCCCATGATGGTCGGCTTCCTTGTGGCCGCGCCGGCACTCTCCGGTTCCCTGCTGCGTATTCCGTTTTCGGCCTGGGTCGACACGACCGGCGGGCGCAAACCTTTCCTGGTGCTACTCAGCCTTTCGGTCATCGGCATGATGGGGCTCACGCTGGTCGTATATTTTCTGTATCCCGATCGTCTAACCCCGGCTCTGTACCCATTGGTGTTGTTCCTCGGCGTCCTATGCGGTTGCGGCATCGCGACATTCTCCGTCGGCATCAGCCAGGTTTCCTATTGGTATCCACAAAGGTCGCAGGGCCGCGCGCTGGCCCTTTTTGCTGGAGTCGGTAACCTCGGGCCTGGCCTTTTCTCGCTGTTACTGCCTTTTGCCTTGGGTGCATGGGGCCTTGGCGGTTCCTATCTGGCTTGGCTCGCGCTGTTGGCCGCGGGGACAATTCTTTACTTCTTGCTGGGCCGGAATGCCTGGTATTTCCAGTATCGGGGCGCGGGAGAACCGCCGGAATCGGCCAAACGACTGGCCCGAGAGCGGGGGCAGGAGCTTTTCCCGGCCGGCTCACTCGCCGACAGCTTGCGGCTCTCGGCCCGAGTCTGGCGTACGTGGGCGCTGGTCTGGATCTACTTCACCACCTTCGGCGGGTTCATCGCGCTGACGGCTTGGTTGCCAACGTACTGGACTGCGTACTTCGGAGTCAGCGTTGTCACGGCCGGCCTGCTCACGGGGCTGTACTCCGTGCTGGCCTCGCTGGTCCGAGTGCTCGGTGGAGTTATTTCCGACCGCTTGCGCGAGGGAGGTGAAAATACCGCCATTCTGGCGTTGTTCATCACCATGGTCGGCGCATTGGTGATGACGACGACTCATCAGTTCGAACTCGCGGTTCCCGGAACGCTGCTGCTGGCAGTAGGCATGGGCATCTGTAACGCGGCCGTATTCAAGATCGTGCCGCAGGCTGTGCCACAGGCCGTCGGCGGCGCCGCCGGGTGGGTTGGCGGCCTCGGAGCGTTCGGCGGTTTTGTGATTCCACCCGCCATGGCCTTTGCCGTGCGGGACCTGGGCCAATCGGGTTATCCCATCGGATTCGTCGTGTTCGTCTTCTTGGCGCTCTTCTCGCTCACGATGGCCTGGATTCTCAAGTACACCGGCGAGACACCCGCAGCAGCGTCCTCGCCAACGGCAGCTCCTGCCTTAGCTCAGCATTCGCGCAATCCTGGTACTGGGAGAGATTGAGTTGTCGCCGAGGAATCGGCCATGAACAGCCGCATCACAACTTATACCCTGCTGGTGGCGCTGCTCTTCAGCCTGCTCGTGCTGACGCAGCGGGTCGGCGGTTTTCGCCTTCCGGGTAACCAGCAAGGGTACGAGCCCGTGCAGCCGATCGCCTACTCGCACCGGCTACACGCGGGGGAGTTGCAGATCGACTGCTTGTACTGCCACACGGGAGCGGAGACGAGCCGCCACGCTGGAATCCCGCCGGCCGCCACCTGTATGAACTGCCACCGCTTCGTGACCACCACGTGGGGCGCCGTGCGAGCGGAAGGCGACATCGCCAAGGAAGAGGGACGAAAGCCC